>NZ_JBXAHL010000040.1:0-75897 GCF_058795055.1 Cupriavidus sp. GW823-FHT06D04
GCCGCATCCCGCTGGGACACCTTCGCAGCAAGAATCCGAATGTCCCGAACGGGACACCTTCCTACCGGGTAAGCGCGTGGCCGCATCCCGCCTGGACACCTTCGCAGCAGGAATCAGAGTGTCCCGAGCGGGACACCTTCCTACCGGGTAAGCGCGAGGCCGCATCCCGCTGGGACACCTTCGCAGCAAGAATCCGAATGTCCCGAACGGGACACCTTCCTACCGGGTAAGCGCGAAGCGGCATCCAGCCCGAGACACCTTTGCAGCGAGAATCCGAGTGTCTCGACCGGGACACCTTCCCTACCGGGAGAGCGCGAGACAGTATTCCGCCGGACACCTTCACAACGAGAGTCAGAGTGTCCCGAACGGAACACTTTCCTCCCGAGCGGCTACGCGGTGTCCCGACCGGGAACCCGCTAGAGGCGGCTAACCAATCGTACGGGGAAGCAGACGTCGTAGAGTTAGGTCGAGCGTGGGGCTACGCGCTCATTGCCGAAGGGCACGAATTCAGTGACTGAAAAACTTCGTCGCCTCGTCGATGCCACGGGCACGCTCGGCCTGGACGTAGATGGACGTGGTTTGTTGGAAGGCGTGACCCAGCAAGCGCTGAAGCACGTCGACGGGCATCAGCTTGGCGGCGGCCTGCGTGGCGAAGGTATGGCGGAACGCGTGCGGGGCGGCTCGCTTGAGCAGTATCCGTTCTTCAGGGGAAAGGCTGACGTCCTGGTCGTCGGCCAGCCGGAGCAACGCACTCTTTATGACCTTGTAAATCCCGTCCGGTGAGAAGCCATTTCCCGACAGCGTGCTGATCGCCTCGTTTGGGACAAAGTGCTTGTCCTGGGCCCAAGGCGTATTCGGCACGACGACGGGCGATAGCAGTGCGTGGACACCATCGGGTAAGTCGAAGTCGTGGCCGCGGTCGTCCCAGTGCGCTTGGAGCGCATCCACGACTCGCTTCGGCAGGAAGACGGTGCGCCACTTCTTCCTCTTGCCCTGCACGGCAAGCTCCCAGAGCCCATTTGCTGCCCCAGCCTGCTCGCGGACGGGTTGCAGCTTGTCGCGCGTAGCGCCAGCCGCCTCCTCCCGCCGGATGCCGGTGTACCCCAGCAGGAAGATGATGGCGCGCGCGAGGCGGTACTGCGCGCCGGGCGTGGCTGCTTGCTTGGCCTGCAGCGCGCCGGCGGACGCCAGTCGGGCTTCATCGTGACGGTCGCACGCGCGGTCGAGCAAGCCGCCTTTCGCAGTGAGCGCCTGCCAGAGCTGGGAGGGCAATGCCTTGTCGATGGCCATCTCCAGCTTTTTCTCCTCGACTACCGGGTCGGCGACGGTCGCCCAGGGATTCCCGCCAAGGTAGCGCACGCGGACGAGCCACTCGAAGAAGGCCCGGATGACCTGCACCGCGTACTTCTGGGACTGGGGCGACAACGGGCCCTCGAATGGCCGCCACCGCGGCGAACCGCGACCACCGGGGACTTTGGGCCCAATCCATTCCGGGTCGGGATTAGCCAAGAAGTCCTTGTAGGCTTCGCATTCGTCAGTCAGGACGCTTGAGAGCGGCACCTTGCGATTGCACACACACCACAGCAGGAAGCGTTCAAGCTCTTTCTGGTAGGCACGGTGCGTCTTGTCGCGGCCGCGATAACGGTACAGATAGGCTTGCACCACCTCCAGGTCGTTGCGCGCCGAGATGAGGCAGAACGCGGCATTGCGGTTTCGACCCTGGCTGCCATCGAGCGAGTGGACGATCGTGGAGACGCGCTCCAGCGGCACCAACGGCATGGCGACGTCGGGTGTCAGCGTAACCAGGTTGTTGGGTAGCTTCTCGGGCTGTAGTTGAAGGCTTCCCAGGGAGGCCTGGTTGGTCGCAAACCACCGCTCGAACGCGCGCGCCTTGCCAGGACCGATGCGCGGAATCGGCCGGTGCCAGCCGCTACCCCGAGTTTCAATGCACTGCTTCAGGTCGCCCAGTGTTTGCAGCCCTTCGGCCGCCAAGGTGCGAAACACCACGGGGCGAAACCAGACCGAGATACCGTCCGACAGCTTCGGCAGGGCCCTGTCCTGTTCGCCGGCCTTGATGATGAAATCGAGAACGGCCTTCGGCCAGGAGCCCCGGCGGCGGGCGTCGTCCAGGGTGTTGGAAACAAGAGGGTTGGCCAGACGTGCGCGTTCGACCAGATGGTCGCGCAATTCGTCAAGCCAGGCGTACAGCTCGGCAGGGGAGGAGAGGCCTCGCTTTTCGAGTTCCTCCTCGCTGTACAGGTTGAGAATCGCCGGCCCCTCGACGCGTTGCAGCTTGAAGCGCAGGGCGGCGAAATCGGTCCGGGTGTACTCCCGTACGGGCTCGGCAATGTTGTTATGTTGGGCCATGGGCCATCCGGTCAGAAACTCCCGCTAATCATAATGGATTCATAGGGCCCTCCGAAGCGATTCAAATAGATAGGTAGGTAGATAGGTATACAGACTGGCCGCCTCTAGATTGCCGCTTTGGGGGTAAAAAACCTTGGGGCGGGGAAGGGCGTGGAGCGGCGGGAATCCGTTCACTGGGCCGTGACCGGGGGCGCCTCTGGAGTGGATGGACAGCTGAGGCATCCGGCTTGGCGCCGGGATTGTCTATCAGCACAGCAAAGTTAGCAGGCAGGCTCTCGAAGTAACCGTCTTCTTGAACGCCACGAACGCTGTCGTCGTGCGCGGAAACGCGTTCCACGCGACGCAGCACCTGTTCCAGCCATTTTGGCCAAGGGTCCGGACGCCTGTCGTTCACGTCGAACGCGTTGACCGAGTTCATGTCGCGGTAGCCACCGCTGGTCGCAAGGAGCTCGGCCGTACGGAACACCCCTCCACCGTTTCGTCGCACACTTTGCGGTTGAAAATGAAAGCGCGACCGATGGTCTTGTCAGGCTCCGGAGCTTTCACGCCGGCGTCGAAGTCACCCTGCTTGACGACCTCCTCCCAGTCACGGCTGTACGGCACCATCACGCCGGTGTATTTGCACTTGGCTTTGCCATCAGAGCGCACCGTGCGCGGTACGTGCTCACCGCGACCACGGATTCTCGGTCTGGGTGATAGTCCGCGTCGTCCCATATAGCCTCCGACGCTCCCGGAAACCGGCAGCCAGGCTCAAGGTGCGCTCTAAACATATGTTGGGCGGCTGCGACGCCATGCCGAACCCCGACGAAAAAGGCACCAACGCGGCGCAATGCGACGTATCATTTACGTAGTCCGAGAGGACATCGCGCGGCCAACGAGCCGCCAAATCCGACCAGGCTGCGGCAAGCGCGCCGGGTCGCCGCAGTCGGCGCCACGGGCGCCGGACAGCCAAATGCCCGCCAAGCCGGGCGTATCAAGGCCTCGGAACCCCAGGAAAGCCGTCAAGGAAACGCCAAAACCCCGTACTTCAGGCAAAAAATCTTTACTGATAATATGGATTATCAGTAAAGAAGGCCGTATGGGCCACAAAAGCACCGGCGACCTCCATCCGCTTCTTGCCGACCGACTTGACGGTCACTTTCGCCGCTCGATTTCTTCGCGTTGCCGTTCAAACTGCAGTCGAACCACAGCTTTTGGCCTACCACGGGTTTTTCATAGAGAGTCCTATCGGCGACGCGAGCGATCCGCCTCTGCCTCTATCTCGACGGCGCGACCGACATCCAGATCAAAGCGGCCTGCGGCATGGGCCGCAGCCAAACCTACCGATTGCTGACCGAGCACTGTCTTAAGCAGCATCCCGACGGGCACGTCTATGGCTGGCGCGGGCTGTTACCGCAAAGTTGCAGTACCAGTTCGATCCGCTCGGGCGTCACGGCCAGCGGTGATGGGCCGAACGGTAACGCGACCCGGCCGATCCCGCTGGTAGTCCTTCGCACAACGCCGCCGGCCTGCGATCGCCGCGCTCAGTGTCGCGGCGCATACCTGCAGCAGGTCCATGATCCCAACGAGCGACAAAGCGGCAATCGGCCGCGCGACAGAGCCTTCACCACGCTCGCCCGTCCTTCAGACCCAACACTTCGCCAAACCTCTTCTGACCGCCCATGCCGCGAGTCGCAAAATTGAGTCCCTCGTTTGCTGGCAGGCAAGCTCAAGGTATGTGCCTCGAACTCAGGGCACAAAACCTCTTGAGAGGCCAGTCTGACACCCCACCAATTTGCGAAGGCGCTGAATAGCTGCGTCTGCCATGGCCGACGACGACCGTTTCGTTGACCTTGGTGGGGGAAAAGCAGGGGAGGGTCCGGCAGCTGCTCGGTCCATCTCGATTAGCCAGGCACGGGCTTGGTCATGCCCTAATGAATTACGGCGACCGTTGGCCTCGGTGATCACAATCGACGCCGAGTCGACCTCATAGATCCGACCGTCTGGCGCAGACACCCGTCGCCCACGGTATCGCTCAATGAGTTGGGCAACCTCCAACCGGTCCTGCGCCGCCTGCGCGGCGGTTGCGCGCCTCTCGTCTTCTTGGGCCTTCCGACTTCGGACGACATAGCTATAGTCTATGGGCTTTCCGAGGAGCGACTTGAGGTAGGCGAACAGCTCTCGTCCCCGGAGCGGCCCAAGAACATGACCCGCTGCCGAGACAACGTCCGACAGTCGGTGGCCGGCCTCCCTCGCGAGCCGCATCAGAAGGAAGAGGGCGGACGTCGTCAGCTCTTGGTCGCGCACGAGAGGCGCTAGATCAATGGGCACAGCCCGATCGTGAATTTGCACAAACTCTCCCGGCCCCGAATGTTTCTTCGTAGAAGACTGCTTGGGTCTGTTTACGTCACTCACCGGTGCGAGACACGCAGCGCTTGGGCGACACGTCGGAGCCCGTTCGAGGTTCTGGGTACCCCAGCTCCCGGCCAGCGAGCCCAATGCACTGTAGCAACTTTGCGGTGAACCCGATCCGCCCGACGACCTCGAGCTGCACCCTCGTGCGTTGCTGCCTTTCACGCTCAATAAGCCCGGCATCTTCAAGTACACCAAGCGCCCGATAGACAGTGGCCTCGCTAATCGCAAGATGCTGCGCAATCGTTGCCTTCTTTATGAAGGCGAGCGAGGTGGGATCCTTCTGGTTCAGGGCGAACCGGATGAGCGTTGCCAAGACTTGGCGATTGGTGATGTGTAAAGCCCGGAGCCCATCGGACTCGTAGACCAACGCGATCGCTCTGAGAATCCGCTCCGGCAGCCGGTGGGCATCGCACCTGGCTGCCTTGGGTTGCGAACCGCTGCTTTCGACAGCGGCCGGAGAGTGCGGCGCACCGCCACACGTTGCTGTTCTTCGGGCAATAGGAAGCCCGTCGAAGCGATATCTCATTTTCTTCGATCAATGCGCAAACTTGTGGGGAGCATTGACAACGCTTCATAAACCTGGACTGTCTTGTTGTTGGACGAGTCAAGAGGGTTTCGAAGCCTGCTACGCCTGTTGTCAATGCCGATTAAAAGCCTGGAGTTGGCGGACTCCAGGCTTTTTTTGTTGGGGCGTGCCTACGGGCTCAACGACAACTTCTCCAAAATGCAATTGGTCGCGCTAGCTCCAGAAGGGTCCGCGCGAATAATATTGGGCGCCTGCAGGGCGCCGCAGGCATCGGCGACTCGATCGGCGGGTTCCATTCGCCGTGCGCCAACATTCGCCGGCGGCGTAATGCGGGGTAGCGTGCAGTACCTTCTTGTTTTCGACATCGGCGGCTGCAATTGCTCATCTCGTCGAGCAGTCTCTACTCAACCGCAAGACACGTACCAAGTCACCCAAGCTCGGCTTCAAGGATGAACCTGGAAGTCGGGTTCTTCTTGGTCATGGATACCCGTAGATCCTGCCGGGCACGCGTCACTGCTACGTAGAAGAGGCGGCGCTCCTCAGCCTCGGTGCTCTTCTCGTCGGGGACCACCGTCTCCTCCGCCCTGATAATCCAGACGCGGTCCCATTCGAGGCCTTTCGAGCTATGCATCGTCGTCAGCACCAGCGCATCAGGCGCCGGCTTGTTGTTGTCTCGCCGCAGGAATTCCAAGCGATCGGAGAAGGGACCGTTCAACCGCGACAGCACGTCATACGTCGTCGTGATGGCGCGGCGGGCCTGATCAGCACCTGCGTGCTGCATCATCCACTCGTGCACACCCTCCAAAACTAACGAGTAGAACTGCCGGTCGCAGAGCGCGCGCCATTCAGCCAAACGCTTCATTAGCTCCCGATACTTGTCGGCCGAATTCTCGGAGAGACCCAATTCGACCAGGTCCTTCCTCTGATGCTGCTCGCCGGTGGTCTTGCCACTGTTGTGGAGTAGTCGCAGTTCATGCGTTCCGACACCCACGAACGAGAGCAATGCGTCGATCCCGGCCTTCCTAGTCTTCTGGACGAGTTCCAGAAGGGTGCACATCAGGGCACCCTCAGGGCGGCTGAGAATAGATTTTCCCGATGCCCTGAAGTATTTGATGCCGTGGGAGCGACAGACTGCCTCGACCGGATCGAGGATGCGATTCGTACGGGCCAGTATTGCCGCAGACTGGCTTTGGGAGAGCGCAGGCGCGAGGTGTTCCATTGCGGCGACTGCCTCGGCGTATTCGTCCGCAAACCTTTGGAAGGCTACATCGCCGCCTGGGCCTTTGTGAGCGACGAGGACTTTCGGAATCCGATCGCGGTTGTTGCGGATGATCTTGTCGGCAGCGCCAAGAATCTCAGCATGACAGCGATAGTTGTTGCCCAGCACCACAGGTTGCGCATCAAACTGCCGAATGAAGGACTCCATGCCACGGAAGCCAAGGGCCGACCGGAAGCCATAAATACTCTGATCGTCGTCACCTACGACGGTCACAATTGAGCCTGCGTGAGCATGGAGCGCGATCCACTGGTACTGCAGCGGATCGGTATCCTGAAATTCGTCAACGAGCAGATAGGTGAGGGGGTAAGGCGCGATCGTGCCGCGCTGCATGCCTTCGACCGCCAAGCGCAGCATGTCCTGAAAATCGATCTTCCCATTGCGCTCCAGCGAATCCTGATAGGCGCGGTACAGGACCTCCTCGGTTGTCCCTGCCTGGACTTGGCCAAAGTTTGTCTTGATGGCCTCGATGGCAGTGACAGCGTCCTCTACCTTCCAGTCCAAGCCGGTGTCAGAAAGCGCCTGCGTAAGCAATCCGATGCGATCTCCATCGGTTGCAATATCGCGTCGTCCCTCGACGCCGCTGCTGAGCTGCTTGTAGGCGAGCGAATGGAATGTGCCCGCCATAAGCCGCTTCTTGGCGTTACCGCCAGCCAATGTCGCAATACGGTCGCGCAATTCGACGGCGGCATCCTTGCTGAAGGTGACGGCGCCAACGGTCGCGTTGGGCTCTGACAGGAGCATCGCGGCCTTCGTGGCAATGGTCTTCGTCTTGCCGGCTCCAGGGCAGGCCACTGCAACGCAATGCCGGCGCAGCTCCACCACTTCGCGCTGGGCCGGATTCAGTTCATCGAGCATGGTTGAGTACCACGATATGATCCTCGACGCCGCGCCAGTGGATGCCTTCGGCGTCACGGATCACGATACTGCCGTTGCTCTCGACATGCACGATTACGATGCCTTCGCCGAATGAATCGACGTCGGTCTGGAATTCAACAGTGGCGTTCTTCAGGCTCATAGGATGGTCAACCGGTTGGGATTGCGAGGGGGCCGCCGGCCAGCGGCGGCACGTCAGGTTCAGATGCCGCGAACAGTGGTCATCAGCTTCAGGTGGGTCATGTAGCTGCGCAGACCGAGCGGGTGGAAGGTGCGCAGAAAGCGCGCCACCTCGTCGTTGATATCGGTCTGGTCGCGAATACCGTTCCAGACCATGAAATCGAACTGATCCATCGCTCGGTCGAACTTGGCCAGCACGCCCAGTACCCGCATCGAGAACCGGGAGTAGGCTTCGACAGTCAGGTTCAACGACGGCAGCGTGACCGACGGCTCAAACACAATGTCGTTCTTCGCGCGCATCTCGGCTTCACGCTGGGTGCGCAGCGCCTCGGCCACGCGCAGCTGCTCGTCGACGTAGTCCTCCAGGCGGGAAAGGGCGCTCTCGAAGTACGCTTCGACGGTGGCCAGCTCGGCCTTGCTGTACGTGGCCACGCCAAAGCGCTGCAGGTTGATGCTCATGCGGTTCATGAACGGCCACCATTGTTCGAACAAGGGGCGCAGGCGGGTGTGGTTCAGCTTGATGGCGACCGGCACCACCGCGGCGCCAGCCAGTTGGCGCGTCAGGATCTGGACGCCGATCTCGCGGCGGCGGCGGACGATCGCTGCGCGGTCTTCCGGCTTCAGTTCGCGGAAGCGCTTGCGGGTGTTGGCAACCTCTGCCTTCTTCTCTTCGGCTTCCGCCGACGAGATCAGGCCCTCCTTGCGCAGCGTCTCCGCTGCAGCATCCATTTCCTGCAGTTCGCGTTCGAGCGAGCCATCGTCCGCGCCGTCGGTGACGCCGGGGGCCGCGAGAGCCAGGGTGTCGGTTTCAGCGGCGAGCGGGATGTCGTCCTGGACGGTGGCAACGGTGGCGGTGTCGGTGATGGTGGTCATGCGGTTTTCTCCTAAATGGACTCCCACGGGTGGGTGATCCGCGTTGAATGCGTGAAGTTGTGTTGAATGCGAGTACAGCTACCGGTTCACATGGAACGACGCGGCCAGGCGCCAGGCAAGGGCACCGACGCAGGCCGCGGCAATCGTCCAGACGCCGGCCGGCAGCGACACTGGCAGCAGCAGGGCCGAAGCGCAGACCCCCAGCGCGATCAGCAGGCCGTGCGCGGCGAGGTGGAAGCCCAACGGGCTCGCGACCCCGGCCGCGGCGGCCCGGATGCGCCGCTGCACCGCGCCGTCGTTGAGCATGGCCGCCCCAAAGAAGAGGGCGCCCCATGCCCAGTTGCCGGCGACCGTTGCACGGTAGATGGCGCGGTATAGCTCCATCCAGAGGTGCCGCATCCACGCCGAGGCAATGCCGGCGGTGCCTCCGTCGCTGATGAGCGACTGGTTGGCAGACCCGGCATAGGAGCGGCGGATTGCGCCAGAGTCGACAAACCACGCCCGGAACCGTTCGTTGGCGCGGCTGGCCAGGTCATCGGCCCGGTCTTCCCCAAACAGTGCTTCGACCGAGGCCAGCTCGGACGTGTCGATCTCGAAGTGCCTGTCATCGGGCAGCATGGGCGCGAGCGTCGCCAGCAACACGGGCGTGACGATCAGCCACAGGCGCAGGTGGGAAACGAATCGGCTGTTAGACATATCAGCGCAGCATTGAATGGAGGGCGAGGCACGGAATGGCGATGAACGCGAGCAGGCCACCCCAGAACTGGGAAGGGCGGTCCTGTTCGAGCTTCACCAGTGCCATCGCGAACGCGTGACGGCCTTGGGCGAACTGCGCCGGCACCGGTGCATCAACGTCGCTGGCGCGCACCCATGTGCGCATTTTGGCAACCTCTTCCGGCGCGACGCGGGCGACCTTAGCAATGAGCGAGCTGGCCAGTGACATCGTATTCCTCGAAATAGCGGCGGAAGGTGGGTCCCCTGAGGACGCGGGCAGCGAGCTGGAATGCGGCGCTGCGGGGCGTGATCGGCTCTGGGCACGGCTCATCGACCATGCGGCAAACATAGCCCGGAGCTTGGCGAGCTTCGAACAGCGGGATCGGTTCCAGGAATGGCGCCCAGACGACATACTTCTCGCCCTTGAAGGCGGCATAACGCTTGGCATACAGTTCATGCGAGCGCCCGAAGAGGCCGCGCATGAAAGCGACATTGCCGGAACCGTCTTTGCGCTCGGCCTTGAATCCGGCCAGGGCATCCACCAGCATTTCCTTCACCAGCGGCTCGTCGCGCACGATGAAGTTCAGTCCGATAAAGTCCACGAGCCGCGTGCAGACGTCGTCGAGCTCGGGAAAGCAGATGAAGACGGGCGATAGCTTGGCCGAGAGCTTGTGCTCCTTGACGATCTGGCGAAACAGGCTGGTCATTGAAACTTATCCTTCGATGATGGGAATGCGACCCTGGTAGACGGCGCCACCGGAGACCCGTAGGAAATATTGGAGGTTGGGCAGCTGGGTAATCAGCCGGACCGGAATCAGGGGCACCTTCTCCAGTTGCCGCGAACGGGACACCGACCCGCTGAATTCGCCCACGTGGGCCTCACTGCCGGTGCTGGTGGTGTTGGACTGGACGATGTTGGTGATGCCGGTTTCGCCCACCTTGTCGGAGAACCACTGCGCCGTATCGGTGTCTTCCAATCGTAAGATGATCTGGTTGTTTAAGTTCGCCAAAACCTGCAGCATTTTTGCTGCGTTACCGAGTTTTGCCTCCAAATCCGACCGGCTCTGGAACGCCACGAAGGCCTTGAAGCCTGCGCCGCGCCCTTTGTTGAGAATCTGGATCACCTGTTCGTTGATGGCCTCGGCCACCTCGTCGATGATGAGCACCACGCCGGGCGGCTTGTCATAGAAGTTGTAGATGGTGCCTGCCACGGACGCGATATCGGACAGGATCATCGAGGCGATCGCCTTGGCGACGATGCTGTTGGACATGGAATCGAGCCCGACGCACAGCACGGCCTTCTGCTTGATGATCTTGTCGATGTCCCAGATTTCCCGGTCGTCCTCGAAGTCGTCGGCCTTCGGTGCAAGCATCAGGCCGGTCTCGCCGGTCGCCAGCATCTGCAGCAGCGGCAGTGCCGAGGCGATGATGCGCATGTAGTGCTCGCGGTCATGCGTGAAGGTCGAGACCAGGCCGTCGAGCGATTCGTGGCCGCGCCCGACGTTGGCAAAGCGCTGCAGGTAGAGCTGCACCATGCCGTCGAGCAGTGTCGCGCCGCTCTTCTGGCCAAGCTTCTGCATGAAGCCGTTGACCTCGTCCTCCCAGTCGGCCATGCCGGCTTCGGGGAAGAACCGCTTGAGGCAGCGTTCCAGCAGGCTGTTGATGCCGGACTGCGCGTAATTGAGGATCGAGCGCAGGTTGGGCTTGTCGCCGACATACAGTTCGCCCTTGACCGCACGGTCGATGAAGAGGAAGGCAAAGTCGCGGAACGGGCCTTCCTCCATCAGCTGTGCGATGCGGCTGGGGATTTCGGATGGCTGCGACCAGTTTTCCAGCGGATTCAGGCGGATCGACTCGGACGGCGCGGCCTGCTTCCAGTACAGGAACTTGCGCCCGGTGCGTTCGCACTCCCTTTTGACGCGGTCCTTTAGGTCGCGGTCGTTCTTGGGGTCGATGATGATCAAAACGTCTTCGGCGTTGTGGATCACCTGTGTCACGATGACTTCATAGGTACGGGTCTTGCCCGCGCCGGTGGTTCCGCCAACGGCCGTATGGCCGCCGAGCGCCTTGTAGTGCAGCGGCACGCGAACCTTCTTCGGTTCCATCCCGTGAATCCACGACTGGCCCTGCGGCGTCAGGTCGCGAATGCTATGGGCGGGGCCGAACCTGGCTTCGATGGCGCTGGCAACTGGCGTGGGCAGCCAGCGCGGCAGGCCCGGGATCTCAGTGGAGGGCATGCGCAGAATGTCGTGCGCAATCTGGCAATGCTTCTGCGTCCATTCGAAGCCTGTCCCGAGGTACATGGCGTCGTCGCTCTTGCGCAGCTGGCCGCTCTCTCCGAGCAACTGGTCGATGCGGATCTTGGCGAGCCACTTCGTGGAAATCGCCATCCGAAAAGCCAGTGCCCGCCATACTTGGGTGCCACGCAGCAGCAGCATGACAGTGCAGAGCGCGGCGAAGTAGCCCGCGTGCGGCATGCCCGAGGCAGCGATCAGCACCAGGCCCAGCGCCCAGCCGGCAGCGGCGCGGGCCTCGAACATGGGGCGGAAGTGATTGATATAGCGAACCATGGGATCAGGCCGGGGTGTTGGGACGGGGCAGAATCAGCGTGCCAATGCGCTCTGCGAGGACCAGGTCGGGCCCTTCGACCGCGTACAGCAGCGACAGCTTGCGCAGGTTATCGATCAGCGTGTCGCTGGCGATGCCGTAGTTGCCGATCATTTTCTTGGGCAGCACGAGGCCTTTTTCGGCCCAAGCGACCTTGATCTTGCCCGCCGTCACGTCCTGGGCGAGCGCGCGGAAGAATTCGCTCATCATGCGCGAGCCACCCAGCAGCACGGTGAACGGATCTGGCGTGTCGCGGCGTGCCCGGCCAAGTGCGGCGGCATCGATGGCGGCCGGTGCGGGCCCGCTTGGTGCTGACGTCGGCGGGGCGGTAGGGGCTGTGGGCGCCGTAGCAGGCGGCGGGCTGGCGGGTGTCGATGCGGCAGCCGGCTCGGCCGCGGCAGGGGGCTGGAACAGGGCCGCCGCGCCTGCCGCCGCGCTCAGTGTCGGCGCAACGGGCTCCGGGACCTGGGCGGTGAGGCTGGCTTTGGTGTTGGTGGTCTGCGCCCCGGGTGTGGGCGCGGCGGCGAGCTTCTCGGCCGACGGCGGAACGGTGGGGTCGGGGGCGAAGACGGCGCGGCGTGCCTTTTGCTCGTAGTCGCGGGCGGCAGCAACGGCCTGGCGCACGATCTTATGCAGCTGAGCCTCGAAGCCGGTCGGCATCGGGGCTGGGTTGATCGCGCCGAACAGCTCCGACAGCACCGGGCCTTCCAGCCACGACAACGATTCGGCGCCAAGAATTGAGCGGGCCAGTAGGGCGCTGCGCATGCGCTCCACCGGCAAAGCCACTTCCAGGCGGATCACACGGTAGGGGCTCCCCGCCAGCCACGGCTGAAACGCGCCGTGCGCGGCGGGCAACCACTGTTCACCGGTATCCTCGCGCACGAAATGGAAGTGCCGGCAGGGTTCATCGAGCCACGAGCAGCACGCGGCTAGGAAGAGCGCGTACAGATACTGCGGCTCAAGCCGGCGGCGACGCTCCGAGGGCTGGTCGGCGGCGAACTTCTGCCCGCCCGACAGGCGCATGGAAAAGTAGGCGACTTCGACCGTGGCGCGGAACGCACCACCGGGCTCGGAATGCAGCTCGGGCTGCAGCGGCATGGTGGAGAACCAGTTGGCGCAGGCGCGCAGCACCGAGAGCCACTTTGCGTCGAACTCGGCCGGGTTGGCCTCGTTGGCGTATTGGCGGATCAGGGCGATGCGTTGAGCGTGGGAGGCGAGCAGTGTCTCGGCGTCCTGGGGGAGGTGCTGGTTCATGGTCAGCCTGCGATTTTTGCGCCGAGTTTCCACCCGCCCCGCGCCACGCCAGATATCGCTGAGCCGCCCGATGTGCCCGCGCCGCTGCCGAACACCGCGCCGGCCAGCTTCGGGATTTCCAGTGAGACCAGGAGGAGCATGATGGCCATGCCAAGGGCGTAGGCAGCCGCTGCGACGGTATCGGTACCGATATCGTTCATCTTGCTCAGGCTCGGTTCCATAGTTCCGCCGACCAGGTTGGCGAGGACCGCCGCGATGACGACATACATGCAGCCGCCGATCATGAAGTCGAGCCACGACATGAAGTAGCGTCGCGTGTAGTCGGAGAAGGCGAGCGCGACGGCGAGCGGGCCGAGCACGATGCCGACGGCGACCTGGATTTCGCCAAGCACCATGAAGAAGGCGTACACGAAGGCCGTCAGAGCCACGACCACGAAGGCGAAGAACAGAACCAATGCGCTCACGATGCCCTGCAGAAGTTCGCCGGACTTGAGCACGCGCCAGACGGCATCCCACAGCTTGCCGGCGGTCGTCGCCAGCGTGCTGGCGATGCTCAATTTGTCATCGCCGCTGAGGCTGGCGGCGAGGGTTCTGAACCACTCATACAGGCCCGACGCAAAATTGTCATAGGCAAGATAGATGGCTGCGAAGATACCGACCACCGTGATCGTCTCGATCAGATTGACCCATGCCCCGACGGGGTGCATCGCGCCCATGAAACGGAAGCTGGCAAGGGTCAGCGTGATGACCGCGAGGGCGAAGGCCAGCTTGTTGGCCTCGGGGGTCACTTTGTGGCTCAGGTTGATGGCGGAGCTAATCAGGCCGCTGGTGATGTTGGTCGTCTGATCGACTGCATTCTTTAGCCCCCGTTGCGCACTGTTGGTCGCGTCTGGCCCAGCGGCGGCGGTTTCGGCGAATGCCCCGTGCGATACCAGCCACCAGGCCAACACGCACGCCAGCAGTGCACGCAGAACTTGCTTCATCGACATAGTGCCAGCCTCAGCGCTTGCGGAAGACGCGGGTTTCCAGTTCGCGTAGCTGGGCCTCGCGGTCGCGCTGAAGTTTCTCGCCGGCGTCATTACGCTCGGTCTCCTGCGCATTGGCCCTCTGATCCTTGACGGCATCGGCCTCCGTTTTTGCGCCGATGAGCTGCAGCAGGTCGGCGTTCTGCCCGGACATGACGTCGAGCATCTGGTTGGTGAGCTGGGCGGTAGCCTGCGCGGTCTGATTCAGCTCCAGATCGGACTGCAGGTCGCGGCGGCGCTTGGCGAGCTTCTGGTTGTTGCTGGTTACTGCCTGGCCGAGCCCAAAGAGGCGCTTGGCCGTCTTGTCGCCGGTGTCGAGCAGCGTGCGCTGGTCGCGGAACCACTGGTCTGGCGACTTGCCGGAAGTTGCCATCAGACCCTGCACGTTGTGCAGAAAGTCGGCTGTGTCTGCGACGTTGCCGTACAGATCCTTCAGTGTCTGGCCGTAGCGCTGGTACTTCTCGATATCCTCCACGATGCCCTTTTCCTGCAAAGCCATTGACACGGCGTCAAGGCCAACCGCCTGCTGGAGCTGGTTGAGCATCATCTTGTTCTGGTAGACGATGTTCGTGTTTTCGTAGATCTCGGTCTTGAGCGCCTGCGAGGCGGTCATCGTATTCTTGATGAAGTTGGCCGCATCGAACACCGGCATGCCGCCGGCGTGGACCAGTGTCGAGGTCATGAGCGTTGCCGCTACCAGCGCGCCGGCGAGAGCTTTTTTCATAAGATGGTTCCTAAGAAAGGGGGAGGGGATTACTAGGCACGCGCCAGCACTTCGCGCACGTACCGGTCCTGCCAGTCGGGATGCCCGGAGGCGTAGTGGCGGTCGAGCACTTCCTGCGCATAGCCGTCCGAGCGCAGCATGGCGACCATTTCCCTGTTGAACGCGGTCTGCAGCATCCGGCTCTGGGTCCTGGTGGTCCAGTAGTAGTCCCGATTCGGTACCGCCTCGGCAATCAGCTTCACTTGGTCGAGGGTGAGGCCGAACACGTCGCAGTACAGCTCTTTGCTGGTGACGGCCTGGCTGTTGGGCAGGTAGAGGATGTTGGCGATGTTGTCCTTAAGGATTTCGAAGTCGGCCACGCGGGCAACCTGCTGCAGCGATTGCGTCGCCATCCAGATCGCGCCGTTGAGCTTTCGGATCGTAACGACCCACGTCTCCAGGCGAGCGTAGAAGCGCGGGTTGGTGAAGAAGAAGCCGGCTTCCTCCACCTCAATGATGGTGTAGCGTGTGCCGCCCATCGACTGGCTGATGCGATAGAACGCATAGTCCATGAAGAGGGCCGCGGCGCGCGGGAAGTTGCTGAACAGGTCACCCATCTCAATCGACAGGTCGTCACTGACTTCGAAGGCGTCCTCGACGTGATCGAAGAAGTGCCCGTACTGTCCGCCCTGCACCCAGATCTGAAGGCGCTCGCGCAGCGAAGCGTGCAGCTGCGTGCAGAGGTTCGAGAGCGTCCAGCGTTCGCGCGGGAAGCGCGCAAGGATCTGCACAGCCTGATACAGGTCGGTACGTTGTTGCGGCGTGACCCGGAACTCTTCATCCTCGATGGCGAGCACCAGCCAGTCGGTGACGTAGGCGTGGTTGTCCGGGTTGCCCAGCAATGACAGCGGATTGGTCTGCGTGGCGCCCTGGAAGCGCCCGGTCACGTCGACGAACTTGCCGCCGGCCAGCAGCGTCGGAATCCGGGTCGAGCGGTCCTTGTCGAAGCGGATGCGCCGCGCCCCCTGGCGGCCCGCCTGCGTGACGAGGAAGTTGAGCATGACCGACTTGCCTGCACCGATGGGCCCGAGCACGAGCAGATGGCCGTTGCCACCCGGCTGGTGGAGGTCCACCCGTTGGGCGGTGCGATGGCGCGTCGGCAGGCAGGTCAGGGGCGGTGTTTCCACGCCAGACAGGTTGGTGAGCCAGTTGTTTCGGGTCGGGCCGGCCCACACCGAGCGCAACGGGGCAATGTCTGAGACGGCCGGCGTTTCCACGAACTGCAAGCGGCGCTGCTTGTCCCAACGGCCGGGCAGGGTGCTGTTCCAGGCGGGCAGCAGATTGGCCTTCTCGCGGATCGGGCCGAAGCCAGCGTTAGTGATGGCGCCCACCACCTCGCTCACGGCATCCTCGCAATCGACCTCGGTGTCGCCGTAGACAATCACGGAAATATTGACGAAACCGTGTTGCCGCCCTTCGGCGGTCAGGCGGCGCAGTGCATCGCCCGCTTCGGCTGCCAGTTGCTGACGGCCCTCGTCGTTCTCCGCTTCCTCCTTGGCGGCCATCTGCTTGACGACCGACCAGAGGTTGAAGCTCGCCATCTTGTAGAAGCGGCGGATCTTCTCGATATAGTTGGTGGCCTTATGGGTGTCGAGGAAGCGATAGAGAATGCAAATATCCAGTTCGACGTCGAGTTGCGTAAGCACGTCGAGCGCCGCTTCCTGGAATCCCATCCATTCCTTGACGGCCACGATGGCGGCAAAGCGCTTGCCGTGGGCCGATTCGAAAAGCAGCTTGTCCGAGCCGCTGGTGACTTCCGACTCGGTCAGATGCGTGTCCAGCAGCGTCACAGGGAAACGCACGCGGCGCGGCGGCACGGTCGGATTAGCGGTCTGGTGTAGGGCCCCGAGGCTGTCCTGCATCGACAGGCGCGACAGGCCGAGCCTGCTCGCGCCCCCGGCGAAGGCATCGAGCATCGATTCGAAGCGCCTGGCGTCCGCCTCAGTGCGCTGCAGGTCGAAGGCGAAGGCATTGCGGGCCAGCAGCACGTCCTTGGCGGTCTCGAACGCAGCGACGGCGAAGTTCTTGGCGCCCACCGTCATGTGGTAGGCCATGCGCTCGAACACCTTGTCGATGCCGTTCTCTGGCGTGTAGGCCAGGGCGAGCGAGTGCGAGTTCTGGAAGTACCGGCCGCTGGCCATGTTCGCGCGGTTGAGCGCATCGAGCCGGGCGTCAGACGCGGCGGGGAAGGTGCCGCCAATATACTCGCGGGTACGACGGTGGCGCAGGCGCCACCACGCGGTCACACGGCTGTCGAAGCTGCGGCAGGCCTGGTCGAGTTGGTCGCGGGCCGAGGACACGTCGTGCGTGTTCGGGCTGTCCGCGTCGATGCCGTCGAACTCATAGGTGGCCAGCAGCGAGCCGTCCTTGTTGAGCACCAGGTCGGGGGTGACAAGCGTCATCCACGGCGCGATTTCTTGGATGGGGCGGCGTGTCAGCATGGCAGGTCGCTATCGAAACCGTAGGGGCGGCGAAAGCGCGGGCTGAGCTTGCCATGCCACGGCGTCGACTCGTACACATCGCCGTAGTGGTTGTAGACGTTCAGCACCAGGTTCCACCACGGGTCACTGGTGGTGAGCCAGCGCAGGAAGAAATGGACGCACAGGCCGAACAGGAAGAAGCCGGCCACCGTCCAGAAGCCGCCCGTGTAGGTGGCGTAGCACAGCAGGGCGGTGATCGTACCGTTGGCAATGGCGAGCCCGCGGACAGCCCCGCCGAGCATACGGGGCAGGGAGAGCGAGCGGCTGACGGCGTGCTTGCGCATGGACGGTCAGCAATACTGGGTGAGACCCATGTTCTTGGCGATTGGGATGGCCGCTGCCGCCAGGCCGATGCCCATGATCGCCGTCATGACGACTTTAACGATGGTCGATTCAGAATTGGCAATGCCAATGGCGCCCAGGATGATGACCACCACGCCGATCACGAAGAGGACAGGGCCGCTGACCAGAGCCTGGATCGAGCAAATCATGTTGGTCAGGCCGCTGAACATGCCGAGATCGGCGGCGAAGGCGCTTTGCGCGCACAGGAGCATCGCGGCGGCCAACAGCAGTTCAGTGTGCTGGCTACGGGTGCGGGCGGCGCTGAGTGGCATTCCCGGTTGCGGATTGGATCGGAACATGTGGTTAAACTCCGGTTAGAAAACGCGATTGACGACGTAGTCGCTGTGTTTGAAGCCCTGGATCTCCAGGATCTCCGATACGTGCCGCATCTCGCCGGTGCGGCGCAGATGCAGGACATAGTGGAAGCATTCGGCAATGAGCTTGCGCATGTCGTCCAGCTCCCAGCGTGAGCCGGCCGGGATGCCGACCATTGCCAGGCTCTCCAGCCGCGACAGGGCCGAGCGGGCGTTGTTGGCGTGCAGCGACGCCATGCCGCCGTCATGACCGGTGTTGAGCGCCTGCAGCAGATCGAACGCCTCGCCGCCGCGTACTTCGCCAACGAGAATGCGGTCGGGACGAAAGCGCAGCGACAGGGCGACCAGCTGCTGGGTGGTCACGCGGGTGTCGGCGTTGGACAGCAGGCGCACCTTGTTGGGCACCGCCAGCTTCAGTTCCATCGTGTCCTCGATGGACAGCACGCGCTCGCTGTGGGGGATCTCGGCCACCAGGGCATTCAGGAGCGTCGTCTTCCCCGACGACGTGCCACCGGCAACCAGGATGTTCTTGCGCTGCACGACGAGCTGGGTGAGCGCGGCCCTAAGCCCTTCGTCTTCCACTGGGCCGTCGAAAATTGGCACTTCGTCGGCGGTGTTGCGGGCCACGCGCGCGGAGAATGCGCCCATCTCCACATAATCCGCCAGCGACAGGTTCTTCTCGCGATGGCGGCGGATACTGAGGGCGTTGCCGTCCATGGCGGTGGGCTGCATGACGGCAGCAATCCGCATGCCCTTGTAGCCGGCGTTGATGATGCCCTGGTCGGTGCCGCGCACTGCGGACTTTTGCACCGAGGCGGCCAGCGCCCGCACCGCGCCTTCGAGCATGGCCGGATCGAGCCGGATATCGAGCTGGAGCAACTCTCCGTGGCGTTCAATCCAGACGCTCTCGGCATGATTGATCATGACCTCGGCAATGTCCGGCGCTTCGACGTACGTCTTGATGGGCCCAAGCGCCTCGAAGAACATCGCGACCGCGCTCGCTTCGAGCTGGTCGAACTGCAGGGGAGAGTGTGCGGCGGATGCAGACATGCCGCTATTGTTCTCGTTTGGCGTGCGCGTGTGCGGGCAAAAGGTATGCGATTTTCGTGAGCTTTCACCGGCCCTAAGGGAGTCATGAGGAAGCCGCGGCAGACAACTTATGGGGCGAGCACATGAGTCCACCCTACTAGCGATAACAGAGCGATTTCGATCGCGTTATTGCAAATAGGGTGGACTCATGTGCTCGGGGGTAGATGACAGCAACCGGGAGTGCAGGTCAAAGACAAGCGACACCGATGAAGGTGATCACTGACATGGAGTCTCATCGTTAGTGATTTAAGAAAAATTGAAAGCTGTCGAAAATCGCGTATCTTTTGCGGCGCAGTGAGTACCGATTCGCTGGTTCAATAGGCGGCATCCAAACAGGTGCCGCATGCCACTGTTCTCCCGCCGCAACGAATCCAAGAAAGTTCTATCACCCGCGCCGGGCATGTACGCCGGCGAGGACGTCACGCAATTCCTGTTTGACCGCACCGCTCGCGTGATGGTCGAACGCAATCACTGGAAGCTGGCGACGCTTGTGGCCGCTCTGGTGGCCGTGGCAGCCGTGATGACACGCCAGCCACCGGAGCCGGTGGTGCGCGTGGTAGGCGTCTCGGCCGATGCGAACGGCAAGCCGGTGGCGCGCGAACTGGACGCGTACCAGCCCCAGGCGCTGGAGATCAAGGTCGCCTTCAAAGACGTGGTCACGCGCATGTTCACCATCGAGCCGGTGCTCACGCCGGAGATCGAGGATTCCCGCATCTTCCAGAACATCAACGGCGTGAAGAAGCAGATGGTAGGCGCGGCGCGCAAGCAGTTCGAGGACTGGCTGTCCGAAGACGCACCGTTCCGTGCCATCGCGCAAAGCCCGTCGCTGGTGCGCGAGGTCCAGATCACCAACATCGCCTTGCTGCCGGACAACACCGTCGCGGTGGAGTTCGTCACGTCCACCCGGGACGAAGGCTCGAAGCCGCGCAGGCAGCGTTACGCGATGACCTTCCGCTATCAGATTGACCCGCCGAAAAGCGACGCTGCCCTGACCTCGAACCCGTTTGGCATCTATCCCGTGTTCTTCAGTATCCAGAAGTCCGCCGCCTGAGTTCGCCACCGAAGCCATGTCCCAATCCCTGCGTTCCAAACTTTCCGTCGTTGTCCTTGCTGCGGTCCTTTGCCTGATGCTGTCGGCAGGCCCGGGCTTCTCGGCCGACAAGCCCTCGCGCAAGGCGCCGCCGCCGTTGCCGATGCTCGGCATCGGCGACATGGCCGACGCGATGAACCCGATGAACCCATTCAACGGCGGGGTCGAGCCGGTGGCGTTGCCCGGCGACTCGCGCCTGGTGGTGTTCCCCTACAGTGCTGATCAGATCTTCCGCGTGCTGACGGCGCCGCTCAAGGTAACGACCATCGAATTTGCCGCCGACGAGCAGATCGTGGGCGAGCCGGCCTGGGGCGAGAATGTCCGCTGGAGCTTCGAGACCGACGGCGCAAACCACCTCTATGTGAAGCCGAGCGGAGCGGGGCTGGTCAACACGCTGTCGGTCAACACCAACAAGCGCAGCTACGAATTCACGCTGGTGTCCTCGCCATTGGGCGGCATCTTCTATCAGAAGGTGCGCTTCCGGGTGCAACAGCCGTTTGGTGCCAAGGCGAAGGCACGTGCCGATCAGGGGCCGGAGGCGGGTGACGCTGGTGCCGCCACGCCCGATGCAGTGGCCGTGTCCCCGGACAAGATGAACTTCGACTATCACGTTTCTGGTAGCGCGAACTTCAAGCCCGAGACTGTGTTCGATGACGGTAAGGCGATCTGGATGCGCATGCCGAAGTCGGCCGACTGGCCGGTGGCGCTGGTTAAGGACGGCAGCGATTACGTGGTGGCGAACTTCATCCGGCGCGGCGACTTCCTCGTGTTGCAGCGCATGGCCGAAGAGGTGGCGCTGCGCTCCGGCGATACCGAAGTGACGGTGCAGCGCGGCCGCCGGCGTTTCCTGGGCCTGTTCTGAGCGAGTCGCATACCGTGAAACAGCAGCCCGTGACCGACGTCTCCGACGCTAAAGAGCGCCTCACCAGCGGCAAAGTGCCGCGCAATATCGTCATGACGCTTGGCGTGGTCGCCGCGGTCGTGGTGGGCACGCTCGGGTATTTCTATCAGAGCGGCATGGAGTCGGACCTAGCCAAGGAAGCCGAAGAGAAGAAGGCCAAGAAGCTGCAGGAGCGCACCAGCAACCCGGACAGCGGCGGCCTGGATCAGCTCATCCGCCAGCAGCAGGACGAGGCGCGCAGGCTAGCCGATCTGCAGAAGGGAGAAGGCACCAAGGCCGAGCCGGCCGGCAAGGCGCCGGTCATGACCGCGAAGGATTTCGTACAGCAGTCCACGACCTCGCCGGCGGGCGAGCTGGCGAAGGCGAACGACATGGATACCGTCATGACGTCGCCGATCTTCAAGACGGACGGCAAGGCCATGCGGCGCGATTCGGGCAGGCGGCAGCCGGATCTGAGCGGCGTGACCGACCCAGCGCAGATGCGCGCCCAGCAGCAGGCCGCCGTCGCCGGCATGGGCGGCGGCACGGCTTACGGAGCTGGCATGGGCGCGGGGGCCGTGGGCGGGACCGACCCCGGCCCGCAGTCGAGCGACACTCAGTTCCTGCGCGGCGCGGCGGCCACGACTTTTACCCGCACCGGGTTCGCCGGCAAGCTCGCGCCCTGCACGGTGAGCCAGGGCTTCGTCATCCCGGCTACCTTCGTGGGTGGCCTGAACTCGGACAAGCCGGGGGAGTTTCGCGCGACGGTCACCAACGACGTGTACGACACGGTGCACGGCAACTGCAAGGCGATTCCGGCCGGCTCGACGCTGGTCGGCACGTACAGCAGCGACATTGCCATCGGGCAGGAGCGCATCCTGGCCGCTTTCGTGCGCATGCAGCTGCCCAACGGCAAGTGGGTGCCACTGCTCGGCATGGGCGGGGCTGACCCGAATGGCTACGCGGGCATCAGCGGCGATGTCAACAATCATTTCTTCAAGATCTTCACTGGTGCCCTGATTATCGGCGTGCTGGAACAGCGCTTTAACGAGACGGCGACGGCCACGACGGCCGGCCCCAGCGGCATCACCACCTACGGCAATACCGCCGGGCAGGTCGCTGCGCAAACAGCGCAGACGATGCTGAACCGCAACCAGAACATCCGCCCGACCATCACGACCAAGCCTGGCCAGAAGATGATGGTGCAGGTCAAGCACGACATCGTGCTGGAGCCTTACCGTGACTAGCCGGGTAAGACGACTTGCCTTGGCCGCTCTGCTGGCGCTGACCATGACTGGCGTCGGTGCCCAGACCATCGAGGCGATGGTGAGCCCTACTACCGTGCTGGTGCGCGAAGGCGCGGCAGCGCGCATGGTGTCGTTGCCGGGAAAGCCCGTCCTCTACTGCGGGCTGAATCCATTTCTCGGCTGGTCGGCGCGGTTGATTGGCGCGGCGCTGCGTCTGGAGCCGGGCAAGGAGCCGGAAGTCGAAGCACACGGGCAGCGACTGGCGTTGACCACAGTGCTTGCCCGCGACGGCTGGCTGCGCCCCGAGCGGCTGGATGACGGCGCGCAGGTGGCGCTGGTCGAGCGCCGCGGTGGCTGGGCGTGCGCGCCCAAGGTCGAAGCGTTCGCGCAAATGAGCACCAAGGTCGATCCGCGCATCCTGGCCGGCATCGCCATGAACGAGTCAGCCTATCGGGGGCGGCCGTGGCCATGGACCCTGAATGTCGCCGGGCGCGGCATGTTCTTCGCCTCCCGAGAGGACGCGCACGCCGCGATCGAGCGCCTGCTTGCCGCCCGGCGTTGCGACTTTGACGTGGGGATCATGCAGATCAACTGGTGCTACCACGGCAAGCGCTTCGCGTCGGCATGGGACGCGCTAAGTCCCGCAACCAACATCGGCGTGGCCGAAGCGATCCTCATTGACAACCTGCAGCGCAGCGGCTCTGCGATGAAGGCCGTCGCTTGGTACCACAGTGCCAATCCGGCGCGCGGCGGCCCGTACTTTGCCCGATTCCTGAATCACTTCCAGCAACTGAAGGCCCCTCAACCATGATGAAGCCGCTTCTGATCTCCGTGCTGGCCCTGGCGGCGAGCGGCGCTGCCGTCGCGGCGGACACCGATCCGCTGGACTTCGACTATCAGGTGGTGGCGCGTGCGAGCGACCGCCCGGCCCTGATCTTCAACGATGGCTTGTCCACCTACATTCAGCCGCGTCGCGGTCAGGCCGTGTCGGCAGACGGTGCGCAGCAAAGCGGTCCGTACTGGGTGATCGACGGCGTTCCAGATGTCTTGCGGTACTCGGTCAATGGCCAGACGGTTGAGGCGCGCTGGAAGCGCGCCAATGGCTTCACGTCCGAACCGGCGAACCCAACCGGCGACCTTCCGCGCAGCCTCGCTAGCATCTCCGGTCGGCTGGCAGTGATCGGCGAGTACACCACGCTGGCTGTGGTGCGTGCAGGGCGGTCGTCGCTGCCTCTGGCGCAGATGATTAAGTCCATCGCCCCGGCGGGCTGGACCGGCACGGCGCAGAAGGACATTCCGCTGACCGAGGATGTCACGGTTGAACTGAACGGCGGCGAGAACTGGCTGCAGGCGCTCTCACGCGTACTCGAGCGTCGCAGCCTTTACGCCGAAGTGGACTTCACCCGGCGCAATATCGCACTGCGTACCGTGCCCCCGAAGAGTTTCTCGGTGGTGGGCGAGCCGTCGAGCGGGCCAGCAATTGCCGAAGCGCTCCAAGCCTCAGCTGCGGCAGCGGTTGCAGCGCCAGCAGCAGCGCCGTTGGCGACAGCCGGCACGCCGTTGCCAGAGGGCCATACCCTGGCCTCTGCATTCGGCGCGGTGGCGATCCGTGACAACAAGCAAGGCCGGATCGAGATCAAGTTCGAGCAGGAGCCCAGGGACCTGGGTCTGCGCGACGCGTCTGATAGCAAGATTTGGACGAAGTGGGACGAAGCTCAGCGCGTCCTGTCGTTCGCGACGGTTGACCAGTTCACGGCGACGGCGGGCGGGAAATCCGTGGAAGTGAAGCGCACCCCGGAAATTGCCTATGAGTTTTCCCGTCAGAACAGCGCCGGGCTGGATATGGTCTT
Organism: Cupriavidus sp. GW823-FHT06D04; assembly: GCF_058795055.1. Classification (NCBI taxonomy): domain Bacteria; kingdom Pseudomonadati; phylum Pseudomonadota; class Betaproteobacteria; order Burkholderiales; family Burkholderiaceae; genus Cupriavidus; species Cupriavidus sp. GW823-FHT06D04. The sequence continues at coordinate 24,148 of NZ_JBXAHL010000040.1, forward strand.
CGAGAAGGACGGTGCCACCTACCTGAGCTTTGCCAAGTCGATGTTGAGCGTTACCGTGTTCGGCGATGACCACCAGCGCAACGGTGAGCAGAAGGACCGCTATTACAAGTTCGACGGCATTGCCGCGCGCCTGACAGTGATCGCCGACGGCAACGTGGTCTATGTGGATCGCGTGCCGCAAGTGCGGTTCAAAGAGCAGCCTGGAAAGGTGGCGCTGTGATCCGCACGACGATCGGAGCGTTGCTGGCCTCGGCCTTGCTGGCCGGTGCAGCCCAGGCCGACTGTCTTGACGATGCCGCAGTCTTCCATGGCGTCAGCTCGCCCCTGTTGCGGAGCATTGCGATGCAGGAGTCGGGAATGAAGCCGTGGGTCACGAACCGCAATGCCAACGGCTCCGAAGACATTGGTCTCATGCAGATCAACACGATTCACCTCCCGCGGCTCGCCAGGTACGGCATCACGCGTGCCCACCTGTTTGACGGCTGTACGAATGCCTACGTCGGTGCGTGGATTCTGCGCGAGAACATCCAGCGCTTCGGCCCGACCTGGAAGGCGGTCGGTGCCTACAACGCGGCATCGCCCGACAAGCAGTTGCGGTACGCCAACCAGATTCATGCGCGGTGGCAGGCGCTGCAACGCGCTGCCTTGCGGTAGTTCCTTCAGATCAATCGGAAGCCTAGCTATGTGCCAATCCAACCGAACCCTCCGCATTGCCGTCACCGCGGCGTCGCTACTGAGCGGCTTGAGCCTCGCGCCGGCAGTGCATGCCTCGCAACTGTCGAGCGACGGCTGGCAGCAACTGCAGCCGGCGCGGATCAACAAGGCAGCAATCGACCAGACATTGCTGGCCGCGAATACGTCCTCGCTGACCGCAGCATCGGTCCAAACCAATACGCCGGCATTGGCAGTTGCCGCTTCGGGCGGCGCTCCAGTGGTCGGCGATGTGTTCCGCCTTGTCAAAGGGCAGGCGCTTCAACAGCAGCTTCAGAGCTGGGCCGCCAGGGCGGGCTGGACAGTCGCATGGAATGTTCCAGACGGCTGGATCGTGCCGGGCGACAAGGACTACGGGAGCGACTTCGAAGGCGCTGTGAAGCGCGTTGTCGAGGAGCTGGCCAGCAACGGTGCAGACGTGGTGGGGGATAGCTGGCGCGGCAACCGCACGGTGATCATCAGCCAAAACGGAATGGTGCAATGAAGATGCAAAGCAAACGTTATACCGCCGCTGCCGTGGCGACCGCCACGCTGCTATCAGGATGCGGCGTGATGGAGACGCGCAATGTGCAGAACGCCATCGGCAGCGAGGCGCATGCGCGTTACGCCGACGCGCCTCGCAGTCGCCCTGTGTTTCGGGTGCATGAAGGCGCCTGGTTGCTGGGCGAGAAGATCCGCGCCAGCAAGCCTCAGCCGGACATCTACGGCAAGCATGTGACGTTCAAAGGCACACTTGGTTCGTTGAACGAAGCCGTCAACTGGATCGCGCAGAGCGTCGGCGTGCGCGCGACTCTGGATGTGTCGGCCGTTGCGTCGGCAGCCGCCGGTACGCCGGCGCAGCCTGCTGCCGCGGTACGGCCAGGCGGTCCAATCCCCATGGGCGGAGCGCCGCGTGTGGTCGACCTCGCCGCACCATTGGGCAGCGTGTCTGCTGGCCCGGCCGCCAGTATCGCCTCGGTTATGCCGTTGACGTTGCGGTACGAGGGCAACTTCAAGGGCTTTCTGGATGCCGTTGAGGCCCATTTCGGTGTCTGGTCCCGCTACAACGACGGCACGGTGACGTTCTTCAGGACGGAAACTCGGACTTTCATGCTGCCGAGCCTTGCCGACGCCTCGTTGATGAACGGATCGATCACAACGTCAGACAGCAGTTCTGGCGGGATGGCAGGCGCTTCAAGCAATGGCGGGAGTGCTGGCGGCAGCGGCGGCAGAAGCGGGCAGTCGATGAGCATGTCCATCGAGATGAAGCCTTGGGAAACCCTCCAGACCACCGCGAAGGCAGTCGCCGGCGCGAGCGCTGAGGTCGTTGTTGACAAGAACCTTGGCACCCTGACGGTCACTGGCGACCCCGTGCAGTGCGATCGCATTGAGCAGTTCGTGAAGAGCCTGGCAGCCATGTATGGGAAGCAGGTGGCCATCGATGTGCAGGTCTACGACGTCCGCGTGACGCGGGAGGACAACTATGGTCTGAATCTCTCGCTCGCCTACCAGAGCTCCAGTGGCGGCACCGGCGTATCGTTCAATTCGGCAAGCATGCCGGCAGTTTCTGGCAGCGCCTCGCCCATGAACCTGGGCGCGACGATCATGAGCGGGCCGTTTGCTGGCAGCAAAGCCGTGGTCCAGGCGCTTTCGACGCTTGGCAATGTGTCGCAGGTGGTGTCGCGCTCGGGCGTTACGCAGAACGGCAAGGTGCTGGCGCTGCAGACTGCAACCCTGCAGGACTATGTCTCGCAGTCGCAAACGACGCTCGCCTCGAATGTAGGTTCCACCAGTTCGATCCAGACCGGCACGGTGACTTATGGCTTCACCAGCAACTTCCTGCCCAAGGTCGTTGACGGACGAATCCTGATGAACTTCGACATGACGCTGTCCGACCTGCTGCCGCTGGAGCGGTTCAACTCGGGCGGGACCTCGAACCAGACCAGCGTCCAGCTGCGCACCATGCCGACCAATCGGTTCACACAGTCGATCACCCTGAAGCCGGGCGAATCACTGGTGCTGACCGGGCTGCGCAACCAGAAAGTGACGACGACCAATAACGGGATTGGCGAGCCCTGGATGGCAGCGCTCGGCGGCGGGGTCGGCGCGAGCAAAGGCGACACGGTTATCGCGATCGTGATCTCGGCCCGCCTGCTGTAACACAGAGACCACACCATGCAGAAACTCGCATTCAATCTTCGTTGGGCTCCGCCCGCGCTGGCTGTTGCCGCAATCGTTGGCCTGTCGGCATCCTTCTCGGCCAACGCGCTGCCGGCGACGTCGAACCCCGTCTCGGCGGCGATCGCATCGGCTGGGGGCGGCGCGGTGACGTTGCAACCGGCCTCCGCCCCGGCGGCGCTGGCCAAGGCCGACACGGCGACAACTGGCGCCGGCAGTGCCGCTACCGCCGCGATGGCGGCAACGGTGGCCGAGAGTACCCAGCCGTCGCGCCCTTCCGACGCCTCGGAGCTGGCGGTGTTGCAGTCGCAGATTGCCCTATGGAAGGCACGCGCCGAGATCGCCAAGTACAAGGCGGAAGTCAGGCGCGCGGAGGACTCGCTGGCGGCCGCGCCCGCGGGCGTACCCGCGCCGCCGGCAGGGGGGGCGCCCTCGATTTCGTTGGCTGGCCCGATGCCGTCGGGCGGCGTCGCCGAACGGGGCCCGCGGCTTGCCTCGGAAGCGCCCCGACTGATCTCGTTGCGCGCTTTCGATGGTCACTACAACGCCTTGATGGATGTCAACGGGCGCACAGTTCCGGTCCAGGCTGGCGACACGCTGGATGGCGGCTGGAAGGTCGTGAGCATCGACGACGGTGGGGTAAAGCTTGCCAACGGGAAGCGCGTGCGCGCTCTGAGGCCCTGAGCCATGGCGGAGATCCTGTCATTCCCCGGGCTGAAAGGCGGCTTCGCCATCGGGCTGTCCTGGCAACACGAAGAGGAGCAGCCGCGCAAGAGCGCCCTCCGAGCGAAAGCGCTGGAGCTTGGCCGCAACGTGCGTTGGGGCGTGGTGCATCAAAGCGCGGAAGGTGCCGTTCAGAGTGGCTTCTGCGAAGCCATCGCCGGCGCGAAGCCGGCCGCCGTGAAGCCGCTGGCCGCCATTGTGGCCGGCCAGCACCGTCAGCCATGGATGGGGCTCTTTCACCTGCACGGCAGCCGGTACTGGTACATCGCGGTCCGGCAGGGTCATGCGGTCATTGCTGGTGGTGATCGGGTTGGCTCGCTGGAAGAGCTGACCGCACTCCGCGAGCGGCATCGTGCCTTAGGGGACTGGACGGAAGTCGAGGGCACGCTGCGCGATCTCGCGAGCATGGCGCGCGCGTCGAAGGGTGTGTCGGTACTGCGAGATGTCCAGTCCGGCCCATGGAAATCGGCCGCCTATCCGGTCGCTGCAGTCGCTGGCGTGGCCGCCCTTCTCGCGGGTGGGTGGTACTGGTATGACCAGAAGCAGGAGGCCGAGCGCGAGGCGCAGCTGATGCGCCAGCGTGCGATCGTCGCCGCGCAGCGCGCCAATGAAGCTGCCCGGCAACAGGCGTTGCCTTGGGTGGAAGAGGCTGCGCCGACGGCTTTTCTGCAGGCGTGCCGGCGGGCGTGGGACAGGCAGGTCCTCGCGGACGCCGGGTGGACGCTCGCCACCTGGCGCTGCAAGCCTGCTACCACGACGACCCTGACAATCGAGACCGGCTGGAAGCGGGATGGCGGGGTGGCCGCCAATGCCCCAGGCGTGCTTTCGGCGGACGGCAATCAGGCGAACGCCACGGCGAATGCGCCGGCTGTCTTCCTGCCATCCTCGCGCGCGGTCAACGCGCCTTCCGTGGCGCAGCGGTCGATGTGGACGATTGCGCAGGGCAACGGCTTGAGCTTGCAACTGACCATGCCGCCCGCGCTGCTCCCTGCAGACGGAAAGTCCCCGGCTGACCCGTGGCTGGCAATGTCGGCGGACATCGGCTTCGGCGCACCGCCATGGCTGGGCGCCGGTGAGGGCCTGGACGCTGTGGCCGGCTTGCGCCTGACGGAAGTCAGCTATGAAGCGGCCGCCCAGGCATGGAAGGGAACCGGGAAGCTGTACGCAATGCGGGACAGCGCGTCGCTGCCCGCGAGGAATTGATGATGCTTGCGACTATTACGCGCCTGTGGGGCAGGCCACGCAAAGAGTCTGCAACCGGCATGGCATTCCCCATGCGGGCCGAGCCATCGGTGAAGACGGATGTGCTGAAGTTGCCACCGCCGCCGGATGTCCTGGATCCGCATGTCCTGTATCCACGCAGTCTGCCCGCAACCTTCGACCGTGTTGCCTGTAACCTGGGCCACTTGACGGCGGAGCAAGCGGCGGCGCTGCGTCAGCGCGCGTCGGAAAGCGGGCTCTACGTCGAGGATCTTGCCAAAGGGCTTGGCCTGACCGATGACAACGTTCAGGAAGTGCTGGCGGTGCACGCGTGTGAAGTCTATGTGGATGCGCGGCACTTCGGCACCCCGCGGCTTCTGACGTGGGAGGCCAAACTGCGGCGCAGCGGCGCAGCCCCGCAATTGCGCAAGGTGTCCGCGCAGGAGCTGGCCGTGCTGCGACAGCAGCGCGGCTCCGGCCAGCAGCTGGATACTGACCTGCAGACCTTGAGCCTGGCGCGGCGGCTGATCGCGGATTGCGCTGTCCTGATCGCCTCGGACATCCACATTCTGGTCCGCGAGCACCATACGGAGATTCAGGTACGGATCAAGGGCGACCTGCGCACGATCTCGGCCTTGTCGATGCGCCGGGAGGAAGGGGAACGCCTGATTCGCGCCATGTACACCGGCTTGGCCACCGTGAAGGCGGCCACCTACAACCCGCTGGACGTGCAGGACGCCCAGATCGCGGGCGACGCGCTGCCGGGCACTGGCATTTCGAGCGTGCGGATTGTGCGCGGACCCGCTTACCCGGTAGAGAGCGGCGGCGGCTTTCTCGTGGCGCGGCTGCAATATCGTGAGCACCACGAGGGAGCCCGCAAGGCCGATGCCATCGAGGCGGCAAAGCGCCTGGACTTGCGCATCCCCGAGGCGTCGCCCAGCGCGTTCAAGCTTGGTCAGATGGGATACACGCCGCTCCAGGTGGAGCTCGTCTCGCAACTGCTGCGTCGTCCCATGGGCGTGATCGTCGTGACGGGTCCGACCGGCAGCGGCAAGACGACGACGCTCTTTGAGTGCACCCGCCATCAAGCGCGGCTATTCCCGCAGAAGCGCCTCATCACCATCGAGAACCCAACCGAGTATCCGATGGACTGGGCGATCCAGCTTGTTACGGAAAGCGAACGATTTCCCGAGATGCTGCGCATGACGCTGCGGATGGACCCGGATGTCATCCTGCTAGGTGAAATCCGGGGTGTAGAGGAGGCCATCGCCACACTGCAGGCCGCTGCCACGGGTCATTTGGTGGCGACCACCCTGCACGTCACCGATCCCTTCGAAACCTTTTCGCGCCTGGCGATGTTGGATCACGTGCGACTGGCGATGGAAGTCATCTGCAATCACAACCAGATTATCGGTCTGATTGCACAGCGGATTGTCCCGCTGCTCTGTCCCGAATGCGCCGTTCCACTCGAAAGCGCGCAGGCAAATCTGCCGGACTACATGCTGCGCGCGGTGCGCTCGTGGGGAGATACGTCTGCCGTGCGAGTCCGTGGGGCTGGCTGCGATCACTGCCATGGCGAGGCGATCATTGGCCAACAGGCGGTGGCTGAGGTCGTGGTGGCCAGTGAGGCGCTGATGCAGGACTGCATTGAGCACGGCGTGTTGGTCGCGAGGCGGAACCACCGGGCGCGGCATGGTTCCGACAAGCCGATGATTGCCCATGCGATGGATCTCGTCCTGACCGGCCGGCTTGATCCGGTGGACGCCGAGCGTAGTGTTGACGCCATTCCAATGCGGGAGGAATCGTGAGCGGACTGTCATGGGCAATGCGGCGACGCCTGTATCAGCAGGCATCCAGCCAGTTGGAGAACGGGCTGACCCTCGCCCAGATTCTGGACGATTTCCGAGAGCGGCAGGCAAGGCGCGGACGCAAGCGCGCGGCAGACGCTGCACACGAGGTTGGTCGCCAGGTCCGGGACGGCAAGACCCTGATGGCGGCAATGGGTACGAGCCTCAGCGACCTTGAGCGAAGCGTGCTGGACGCGGGCGAGAAGGCAGGGCAATTGTCGGACGCGATGCGGCTTGTACTGGACGTGCGGGATCTGACGACTCGCCTTCGCCAGAAACTGCAGGCGAGCTTCTTTGCGCCCGCGGTGTACCTCGTGACGCTCTACGTGGTCTTGCTGCTGATCGGTGGCTACATCGTGCCGCAGTTCCTTGACGTCCTGCCGCTCGAAAAGTGGACGGACTGGGCCTATGCAATGTACTGGATGGGGCAGCTGGCGGTAGGGTGGCCGGCGCCAGTGATCTTCGGAGGGTTGGGTGCGTATGCCCTATGGAGCTGGTGGGCACTGTCCAGATGGACCGGCCGGGGCAGGCGGTTCTGTGACCAGCACGTGTTCCCTTTCACCGCATACCGGGAGATCACCGGCTTCACCTGGTTGATGTCGTTTGTCGCCCTGCTGCGGGCGAACGTTCCTGATATCGCCGCGCTGGAGGGACAGATCGGCTCGGCATCGCCGTGGCTGGCGTCTCGCCTGCGGCCGATTCGGCTCGGGCTGGCCGATGGCCTTGACCTGGCGGAAGCGATGCGCCAGACCGGGAACGGCTTTCCGTCCCTGGATCTGATCGACGAGATCGGCGCGTATGCGGGCTTCGACGACTTCACGGAGAAGATCACGGTGGCCGTGCGGCAAAACGCTGAGGTCATCGAGCGGCAGCTGCTTGCGAAAGGGATGGTGATGTCAGCAGTCTTCACCGGCCTGATGTTCCTGGCCTTCGTGGTGCTGCAACTCGGCTCCAACTCTCTCTCATCGATCCTCACGTCCTCGATGGGGCAGTTCTAACCTACGACAGTTTCAAACTCAAAAGGGGTATCACATGGATGGAATTCTCGGGCGCATCGTCGCCATCGTCTTGGGCCTGCTCGCACTGGTAGGCATTGCTTATGCCGGCTACAACGGCTTTCAAAGTCACAAGGCCGGCGTCGTTGCGACGAACATTGCGCAGGTGATTACGAACGCCCGTGCCGGGTTCTCGCAGGGCAACAACGGCTACACGAATTTCACGACGGCGAACGCTCCAGCGATGATCACCGGCGGGATGTTTCCGACGGACATGGTCCGCGGTACGGCGCTGGTCGATCCGTGGGGCAACGCAGTCACGCTGTCGTCGGCCAACAACGGCTCCCAGGGCGTCATCACCTTTGGCGGGGGCAACGCACAGACGGCGAAGCAATGCGTGAGCGCGGCTCTTGGCCTGAAGGACTACGTGACGCTGACGGTAGGCTCCACGACGTTCAATCAGAACAACATGCCCGACCAGGCCACTGCAGGCGCGGCGTGTAGCGCTACTGCGGCCTTCGCGCTCACCTTCCAGTAAGCAAGCAAGGCGGCCGCCTTAAAGCAACGCGTGAGCGGCCCTTGGCCTCAAGGACTATGTATCACTGATCGTTGGGACCACAACGTTCACGCAGGCTGCTTTGCCTGACCAGGCGACCGCGGGCGCTGCGTGCAGTGCAACCGCTGCCTTTACGCTCGTCACCAGGAGAAATGTCATGGGTTTCCTGATCATGCCGATTGCCACGGTCCTGTTCTGTCTTGGGGTCGTGGCCCAGCTTGCGCAGCTGTCGCAGGCGGCACCGGGTGCCGGTGTGCCCGGGCGCATGGAATCCGTCGCGACTGTCACGGCACAGCAGGCACAGGCCTACGGCGCAGCCTGCGTAGCGACCGCCGGCGCGACGCCCGGCCTGGTCGGCGCAAGTGTGGTGGCGGTACTGCCGACGGGCATGGCGGCCCCTGCGGACGCTGGCTGTATGGCCGTGGCCAACCCGGCCGGCGGGCGGGACGTCTACGGGTATATGCGCGTGTCTTCAGGGGCGAGCGCCTCGCTGCTCGGCAGCACACAAGGCAGCCTGGCTTGGTTTCGGGTCCGAAGCCAAGGCACGGCTGTCAATCTAGCAACCGGCGCGGCATACAGCGTGCCGGCGAACATTCCCGTTGGGGCGCTGGTCCACTGGGTCCAGCTGAACACCTGAGAAACGCATGGAAGCGATCCTCGGATATCTCATCGCGCTGATGCTCTCGATGCTGAGCCTTGCTGGCTTTGCGACGTGGGCGAAGGCAGGCGTCACGAACGTGCAGACCGCAGCCGCGGCGAGCCAAATGCTGGTGTTTGACAAGGCGGCCCTGCAGTTCGTGCAGGACGAAGCCGCAACGCTGGTCGCCCAGGCAACGGCGAGTGTGCCGGTATCGGTCACGACAACGATGCTGGTCAATGGTGGCTATCTGCCCGCCGGATTCTCAGCGACGAACGTGTTCGGGCAGTCCTGGCTACTTCAGGTCTTGCAGCCAACGCCAAACAACCTGCAGGCGCTCGTCACATCGCAGGGCGGCCGTGCCATCACGGACACGCGCCAACTGGTGCAGATCGCCGCGCAAGCTGGTGCGCAGGGCGGATTCGTGCCTTATGCGGGACAGAACGGCGATCCAACGATGGTGTCCTCCAAGGCCTATGGGGCATACGGCGCATGGCAGGTGCCGCTGGCGAACTACACCAACCCGGGAAGCGGCCGTCTGGCGTCGTTGCTGGCATTCGCTGGCGCGCAGGCTAACAACGGCTATCTGTACCGGGTACAGGTTCCGGGCCATCCCGAGCTGAATCAGATGCAGACGTCGATCGATATGGCCGGCAACGACGTCAACAACGCTAGGCGGGTAACCGCAAACACGTCGCTGACGAGTGGGGGCGAGACCTACCTCACTAATACCGGCAGCCCCGGCGCGGCCTGCAGCGTCGATACCTCAGCCCGTAGAAGCACCACAGGCACTGGTTTCGTGATCTGCTCCGGCGGAATCTGGCAGCCCGTTGGTACTGCGGTGGCAAACGTCTTTGAAGGTATGTGGTGCGGAAACAATGGCCAGATCGCGACAGGAGGAACGAACATCGGCTACGTCTGCAAGGGCAACCGATATGTCGCGTTGAACAACGCGCTGGGGAATTTGTCGATCACGCGCAAGTTCGAAAACGTGACGGATGGCATGACGTTCTCCAAGGATAACTGTCCTGGTGGCACCGCATGGGCGCTATACACGCCTAAACAAGAAATGGTGAATATCACGGGCTACGTGATGCCGCCGATTCAAGGAACGTACTTTTCGATGAACGACTACGGTACCTACTGGTACGCGCAGGCTAGCGCTATGTCGCCAGCCGCGTGGTATGGCGGTAATGATACCGGCGCGCTTGGGGGCCAGCTGGTTGGCACCGTCACAACGGGCTGTATGTTCTAGAAACATTGGATGGATCTATGAAGCGTTTTATTCTGGCGTGCGTTCTGGCTACTGAGGTCGCCGCGGCTAACGCACAGCTGTATTCGTACCCAGCGCCGCCGATGACCGTCGCAGACTGCAAAGGTGGACATATCTGGAGGATGAAGAACGGATTACCTACCTGTGGATTCGCGGATCCGCCGCCTCCGCCACCCCCGCCACCGCCCCCGCCCCCACCGGCATGCCAGTATGAATACAAACGCTTCGCCATCTATATCGGCGATATGGGCTATTGTTCAGCAGATGGCGGCTGTTCGGGCACGGGATACATGATTTACTACGGAGGCGCCATTGTCGCGAGTGAAATGTGGGTTGACACATGGGATTGGCCCTCTCTTAACGCTCGCGCCGTTGCCGCCATCGCAACAACTGGATACAGCCTCGGCAGAGGCCTTGGGACCGAAATAGGCAATGGCAATAACATGGGAGTCTCCATTAACGAAGTCTGCCGGTAGAAAGACGGAATAGCGACCTCAAAGAGAAAGGCCCCCGCAGGGGCCATTCTTGCTTTCGGTGCCTACTTGCAGCGAGTCTTAGAACGCCGTGAAGCTCCACGACTTGGTGATCGCCACGCCGTTGCGCGCGCCGCTGAAGGTAGCGGTGTAGGTGCCTGCGGCAAGCGGTTGCGTCGGCAGCATGAAGACCACGCCAGCGTAGAGATTCTTGTCCTCGATCGCGCTGGCCACGGAACCGGCCTTCGCCTTCGACGGAACCAGCACGCGCACCGGGATGGCGGCGCCACCAGGCCCGCTCAGCGTGAAGCTGGAAACGGTCAGCACATCATTGGCGTCCGGGGCCGGTACACGGAACATGATCGGGCGCCCTGCGCTGGTCAGATCCGGTGCCGGATTCGGCGACTCGGCGGCGGGCGTAAATCCACCGTAGACGGTTTCATTGTCCACCGGGCTGTATGCAACGGCGTTGCTGGCCAACTGCTGGCCACCCCACTGCGGCAGACCGTACCCGCTCCCGTTGGCGCCGGTTACGACACCGAAGTTTATGACGCAGTACCCATGACGCGCTGCAAATCCGACGGATTCTTGGTTCCCGGTGATAGCCTGCAAATGGTAGACGGTATCCTTGAAGTCGCCAAGACAGTCGGTAGAACCGCTTGCAACCTGCCCGATCCACTGGTTCTTGTTACCACCAGCTGCAACAACTTGGTCGTATGGATTAACGCCTGTAAAGCCAGCGCTGCCTGCCACTTCGAGATGCCCTCTGGTGCCATTCGTTTTCATGTACCCCAGATGGTTGTCCGCGGCGACATCGAGGGCAGTATCCTGCTTCAAGGCACCAACGCCCATCTTGATCCGATAGTCGTTCAGGGCATTGAACGCTGCCAGGCGCAAGTCACCTCCGGGGTAGGAGGAAGCCGGGGCCGTTGTCGCGGGCGGTACCGACGTTGGTTCCTGGGGAGTCGTCGGCGTGGTAGGGGGCGGGCTTGCCTGCTTGGACCCGCCGTCGTCGCCACCGCCGCCACCGCAGGCGGCCAGCGCGAGCAGCGAGGCGAGGGCGAGTGCGGAGAGACCAGGCTTAATCATCGTTTTCATTGTTTTTCCTTCTCGTGATTTGAAATTTTATCCTACCGTCTTGAATCGAAAGTCAAGGCTGCGGCACGGGACGCGAGCTAGTGACGCGGGCAGCCACGCGTGACAATTGGAGTTAATCGGCATAACGGCGCATGGCTGCGAGACTTGAGAACGGGACGGATCAAGTCCGCTCGCCCGCCTCGTTGGAAGTCTCGGGGACTGGCCTTAGCTGTCGTAAAGGTAGGAGCCGCAGTGGTTGCAAAGATGCTGGTCGCGATTGGACAGCAGACCGCTGTTGCGCCACATCCGAATGCTGCCGGAATTGCAATGGGCGCAGGCGATGCCCCGGTTGGTTCGGCAATGCGGGTACTGCGCCAGGTATTGCTTCAGCGAGACGTGCTTCTGGCGTGTGACAAACAGGAGGACGAATGGCGTGGCGAGGGTCAACACATACGCCAGCGCGCCCCAAAGCCTGGGATTCCTGCCACGACGGTGGGCAAGGTAGGCCGTGTAGAGAATGCACAGCCCTTGAAACATCCAAAATCCGTAGTCCAAGAGACCTCCCTTAGGATGCTGGTGACGTGGCGTGTCAGCGCACGCCGGTGGGTGTCAGAGCTTCTTTTTGCGCGGCCGCGTTCGCCCGACCCGTCCCACGTTCGGGGACGTGAGTGTGCCGCTACAGCTTGGGCACAGGACCGAATGCGCCAGGTCGCCGCTCGCGGTCAGGTATGCGGTGCTGCAGGTGCGGCATGCGCGCACATCCAGATCATGCTCGGTTGCCATTGAGCGCAACAGGTGGAATGCCCGGTCGGCGGTAACCTTGGACTCATCGCCGAACATGTGCCTGCCAGTATCGACCGCGGAAATGAACGCCTCGGGAATGGTGGCACCCGTCGCAAACGCAGAGCGGAACAGCCAGAGATGGAACGTTGATTGCAAACGCTTCCCAGCGGATTCCAGGTACCAACCGGACGAGGTTGGCGAATGACCGGACGGCGAGGATTCGCCATGGATGCGGAGATACATCTGGCGCACCGTCGTGACGTTCATATTGAACAACGATGCAACGCCTTTGGCGCGGCACTTGAAGTAGACGAACGCCTCGGCATAGGCTTCCTGCAGTGGACGCGCCATCCTAAGACCGCCCCAAGCGCCGGAGTGCGGCAGCTTGTCGGCTTTTACCGGAGAGTGCACCATCAGGTAGTGCGCCATGACTTCACAAGACAGACGACCCGCGCTGGCTTCGGCCCAGAACATGGGATTGGCGAAGCGCCACTTAAACAGCGGGATCGCCCGCGACGAGATCGCGAGTTCCACGCGGTGCTGCGGAAGCGTGCGCAGGTACTCGGCCAGTTCGTTGGAGATGCCAAGGAGCGGTGCGGCGAGCACCGACATATTGAGGACGTCGTACAGGGTGCCCACGTAGAGCCGGTTGTACTGCTCCAGCAGCATCTTGTCCACCGGCGTCAACTCGGGAGTCGCCATTGCCAACCTGTCAAAGGTCAGCGTTGACGTGGAGCCTTCAGTAAAACAAGCCCAGTCTGCCGGTGTTTCCAGGGTAGGCGCGAAGGCGAGAAACGGCGAGCCAAGAACTGTTGAAGACTGCCCGACGCTGTCACGCAAGGCCTGAATATCATCCTTCTTCGCGCCAAATATCGCCTCGAACATGGGCTTCACGGCGAGGGTATTGACCACCGCGGTGGACAGGCGCAGGTTTGCTGACAGCGTGCGATCCCGCACCCATGCGGGATGCAGGAATTGCTCGTGAAACGTTCTGGTGTGGCGTCGTGTCATTCTGGTGTCTCTCAAGCGGTCTTTGCTGCGGCGAGCAGTTCCTGGTGGAAGGTGGCCACCGAAGCGGCCAGGGAGGCGAGCGTGCTGCGATGGTCGCGCAACTCGCGAGCCTGCTGGCAGGATTGAAACTTTCCGCGTAGCGCGTCGAAGTCCGCAACGAGGCCCTCGAGGCGCAGACCGATATGGCGTTCGGCAGGTGGCGCGCTTAGCGCCGGAGCGGGTGACTCGTTGGCAGCGATGGCCTCCCGCGTGCCGGCGAGTTGCGCCTCGGATGCCTGAAGCTCGCAGGTCACCTGTTGCAGCCGGGCTTGGGCGTCTTCGATGGCCTGTGTCACGGACGCATAGCCCTCCGGAACCACTGGCACCTCCTTGACGTCGACGCGGATCTTCATATCTGCGAGCTGGCGCTGCAGGTCGGCCTTCTCCCGGTTGACCTTCTCGACAGCCATCTGCAGGGCGTCGACGTTTGCGCTCTGTGAGGCGAGGGCAGTCTGGGCCTCCACAAGGGCGGCTTGTTGGGCCTCGGTACTTCGGCCGGCGGAGGCGATCTGCTCTTTCAGGTACTTCAGTTCGAACTGGTATTGATCCTGCTGCGCCATGCTGGCCGAAAGTTCTTCCTCGGTGCCGGCAAGCTGGGTCTCCAGCGTCTCCATCTCCGCGGCCAGTGCGCGGTAGCGGTCAATGAAGGGCAAGATTTCGTGCCGGCTGAACGATTCGTTTGCCTTCTTGGCCTTGACGACTAGGGCAACTTCGTCTGCCGTGATGTCGAGTCGCTTGAGAGTGTTCAGTTCGCCGACATTCAGGAAGGTCAGCGCATCGTTGTTGTGCATGAAGCGCTCGTAGATTTGGACGTAGCGCTTGGCTGACCACTTGGGGATCTTGAGCGAGTGCTCCGCAAATCGGTAGAGCAGCGTGCGCGCTTCATTTGCCGCCTGGGCCGGGTCAGAGCGGTGAGCGGTCAGCGATGTGCACATGATGTGCTGGATCTGTGCGAGCCGAGAACCGATCATGACGTGCTCGGAGAAGATCCGCTCACGTGCAATGGCAATCTCTTCGCCCGCCTGGACGATCCTTGCGATTGCGGTCTGGTCAAAGTAGGGCGTTAGTTGCTCACGTGCCAGGTCCAGAATGGACGGCTGGCGGGAGCTATCCGTCAGTTCAAATTTGCTTTTCTTATCCATGTTCTTGTCGTAGTGAAGGCGGGCCGAGAGCGGGAGCCTGACCCTTTCCTCACCCTAATGGATGGTGAAAGAAGTCAAGTCAACGCATCGCGCAGCACAGAGGTTAAAGCGACTTGCGACGCGTATTGCGGTCGTAAGCTCGCTTTTTTGGGGCCCTTTACCTTGTCAAGGTGTAAAGCGCGGCGATTTCGCCCTTCTTTTATCGGCTCAATATGCATAGGTGTTAACACTCATCCCACTTGCGTGGGGTGTGGCACATGGGCGCACCCGAAGCCGGATGTGTGTGTAACCGGCAGGCTTGGGAATGCTATTGGCCGCTGTTGCATGCAGGGAATGGGGCGAGCACATGAGTCCACCCTACTGGTGATAACAGTGCGAATTCACTCGCGTTACCGCAAATAGGGTGGACTCATGTGCTCGGGGCGCGCAGAGGCTCCGACCCTTTCCCGTTTCGGTCATGGCCCTTGCTGGCGTCTGGGTTTCTGCGCTACTATGGGTCCACTTCTCGCGTCCCTGACGCATCGACTTTCGACAAGCAGTTCGGGCCTCCTGGGCTTGCTTCGTCCCCGTAGTTCACTTCCCTCGCGATTTCCCCTTGCGCAGCGCCTTTGCTCGATGCCCAGGCATCCGGCAAGCGCGTTGCCGCTCCAAGGATTCCTTGCTCACCTGAGCATCGAATAATCGCCCGACCTATCTGTCGGGAAATCCCATTTACTGTTTTCAAGAGAGAAAACCATGGAATCCTTGGCCAATTTGCTGCGCTCGCCTGCCCGCCTGTTCTTCACGCTGATGGCAATTTACGTGGCATCACAATCAGCAGTCTGCGGTCTCTTCCTCGCGATTGTTGGGGCGTCGTGGTGCTATCACAAGATCTTCGGCCGTAAGCACGCTGTGCCGACGCCGCAAGATGTGGTCATGCCCAAGCCGCAAGCTGCAACTGTTGCAGAACCCGAGCAATCGCAGACGCGACAAGCGCCTGTGTATGCGAAGTCCCCTGTCGTTGTCCCGTTGAAACGTCAGGACGCTGCCCGTCGCAGCGCCTGACCTGCTCCGCCCTCGTGTGAGGGCGGCCTATCCACCTGTCGTGGGAACCTTGTTCCCACCGGCAGGTGGGCTAGGGTTCCCGCTCGGAGAACCCTATGGAAATGAAACCCGCCGGCTGGCAACTCGATTTCTTCGGGGACGCCGCGCCTGTTGTGAACGATCCTCCCAAGCGCGACCCGCTGCCCGATCCAATGTATTGGAGCGAGACCGTGCGCGACCAGATGATCGATGCGCTCATCAGTCTCGCCTGCGACAGCCGTCGCGGTGACAACCTGCCCGAGTCGCTGGCTGACTGCGCTGAACTGCTGCGTGCGCGCATGCAGGGCAAGGCAGTCGAGAAGGACGACTTCGACATGACGCTTGGCTGGATCTTCGGCTACTGGGACGGGGCATTGCCCTATGCCTATGTATGCGCCGTCACTGGCGTCGATCCCGAGGTGCTGCAGGACATCATCCTCAATCACCCCCGTCTCAAGCGCGACCTGGAGGAAGTTCGCCGGATGCGCTGTGGCACCCTGCTGTAGGAGTTGCCGTGGCATTTATCCAGCGATTCCTTGGCGTCCTGCAGGACGCCCTACAGCCTCGCCCGGCCGAATCCGCTCCAGCCGGCGCGCAAGCCGTCGGTACCGGCTCGCGCAACGAGGTTCACATCGAGATCGGCGGCGTGCCGAATCTCTTCCGCGACGAAGGCGAGCGCATCGTTCACTTCGTTGCTGCCTTCGACCCCCGCCCGACTGTGACGCGCTTCGGCCAGAAGCTGCTGCCTGATCCGGTTCCCTACTGGAGCCTGACAGGGGAGCATCCCGGCGCGAAACTGTCCGGCGTCATCGCCACCGCCATCCGCGCGCACGCCACGCCGGCGGCGCGCACGGACGTGCCGACCGGCAACGGCGCTGTCCAGTCCCCTCATGAGACCCAGCCCAGTTCCCAGCGAGCGGCATCCGATATGCCGAAGACAGCGGCACGACGCGAGCCAGGCACCGCGGTGCATCGTGGCACGATCGCCTTCTGGGGCGAGGCTGAATTCCCTGACCGCAAGCGCGTCGGCGGCACCTACACCTCGTTCGCACTGAAGCTGGAAACGGCGACAGGCGTTGAAACGCTGCAAGGCGAGGGGCTCAAGGACGCCATCGCGGAAACCGGTTGCCAACTTGGCGACCTGGTGGAGGTGCGGCGGCTGAAGAAGGTCAAGGTTCCGGCCTTCCACCGTAGATCGGGGAAGCCAAAACTCGATAACAACGGCCAGCAGATCCTGTGGGACAAGTGGCTGTGGTCGATAACCCGTTCAGATTAATCAATAAGGAAATTTTCCATGGCATCCGTCAACAAAGTCATTCTCGTTGGCAACCTCGGGGCTGATCCCGAAGTGCGTTACCTGCCCAGCGGTGACGCCGTCACCAACATTCGAATCGCCACCACCGACCGCTACAAGGACAAGCAGAGCGGGGAGATGAAGGAAGCCACCGAGTGGCACCGGATCTCGTTTTTCGGCAAGCTCGCTGAGGTCGCGGGCCAGTACCTGAAGAAGGGCTCATCGGTCTATATCGAAGGCCGCATTCGTACCCGCAAGTGGCAGGATCAGTCCGGCCAGGACAAGTACAGCACCGAGATCGTTGCCGATCAGATGCAGATGCTTGGCAGCCGCCAGGGTGGCAGCACCGGTGATGACGATGGCTACGGCCAACAGTCGTCCCGTCAGTCGCAAGGTCAGCAGCCGGCCCGCCAGTCGCAGGGCGAGCAGGGCGGCCAGCAGCGCAGGAGTGCGCCACCGCGTCAGCAGCAAGCGCCATCGAACGGGTTCGCGGACATGGATAACGATATCCCGTTTTGAGATTGTGTAAGGAAAATCTGTAAAGAAGACCCCGCCTTCGTGCGGGGTTTTTTCTTTTCTATCAGTACCTTATGGGGCGGTGGGGCAGTGTAAAGATACCGGGGTATGTTGCGCACAGCGAATAAATCTTTGTCAGGAAGCGTGACCGTCAACTTTCGAGCTGGCGTTCGAGACCGTGCGCGATCCTGATTCATCAGGCTCGTGGTCCCGAAGCTGCTGGCATTGATTCGGCCCCGAAGCGGGTGAAGCTTTGAAGTCACCAGAAATAGCCGTACGTGACACAGAAAAGTCGTAAACATTGCCTACGGTGGTTCGGACGCGCTGGCCGGGAGACAGCCCATGCACGCCCGATTCCATGTGGTGATCGTTCGCCACCCAGACGGAGAGCGATTGCCAATCCTGCTCGATGCGAGCAGGCAGCCCATTGGCTGGATCAACGCCTACGCGATCCAGCGCCTTCGCCCTCGGCTGGCGGCCAACAGCCTGGCCAAGTCGCTGCATATCCTGGGCTTCCTATGGTCGTGGGCGGCGAAACAACCATTCTCGCTGCAGGAGCGCCTGAACACCGGTGAAGGCCTCTCTCCAGACGAGATCGTGAGTCAGCTTTACCCGTGGCTGCGGCGTAGCTTCCAGGGACACCCGAAGGTGCACAAGCTGGTGGTTTCGCCCAGCACGGTTGCGCAGCGATTGCAGGTCGTCGCCCGATTCATTAGCTGGCATCTTGAATGCGCCATGGCGCGTTGGTCACCCGGGAGCGCGGAGTTGCGCGACATCAGGGACAGGCTGAAGATAATCGAGCGCGCGTTTGCCCACGCAGGGCGCGCTCGCGTCGCGTCGCCACAGCACGCGAGGCCGCTGTCCGAGGAAGAAGTCACTCGGCTCTTGATGGTGTGTCGCCCCGGCAGTGATAAGAATCCATGGAAGCGGCCCTATCAGGAGCGCAACTACCTCATCGTGCTGATGTTGCTGCTGCTGGGGCTGCGGCGAGGGGAGTTACTCAAGCTGAGAGTGGGAGATTGCTTGCTGTCGCGCAGGATTCCAGAGGTACGAATCGAGCGATCTCCAGATGACGCAAGAGACCCCAGGCGCAGCGAGCCCCAGGTCAAGACAGATTCGCGACAGCTACCTTGTGACGCCTCCCTTGCCCGGCTTCTCAATGCCTACATCTGCCAGACCCGCCGCGAAATTGCAGGCGCGGACAAAACGCCCTTCCTGTTCCTGAGCCGAGATGGAAAGCCCATGAGTCTGGCACGCGTCAACGGCGTACTGGGCCAGGTCGGGGCGATGGATCCGGAATTCCGCGATCTGCATCCCCACTCTCTGCGCAGCACGTGTGCCACCAGCTTCCGGGCACAAGGTCTGCGAAACGGTCTGGACGAGGACAGAATCGAGAAACACATGATGTACTTCTTCAGTTGGCGGTCGTCGGATTCGCTCAGACCCTACGTGGCGGAGGCCATCCGCAGGGAGTCATGCGAGCTCAGCCTTGGCTATCAGTCTTTGCTCTTTGCGTGTCAGACCGCGGAGACTGGCAATGACCAATGGTGAGATCAATTGTGCGATTGAGACATTGCTGAGCAGACACCGGCTCGCGCTGTTGCCAAACCATGTCATTGATCGAGACGGCCGTCGCATGGACATGACTAGCGCGCGATGGAAGTTCAATGTACCGACCGCGCATGCGACATTCGATTGGGCGAAGCATTCTGATGGCAATGTCATCGTGGGCTACGCCGTGCGAAGGTGGGCAGCAATGCTGCTGACCCAGCAATCTGGGACGAGCGTTGTAAACGCTCTGAAGACAGTCGTTGGCGCGCTGCGAGGTAGAACTTGTGACGCGGACACTGGGGATGGCGCGCTGCGGCAACATTGGGAATTGCTGTCGTCCATTGAGCACGCTGACGATCTGCAGGATGCGCTGCGCCGGCACCTGATGAAGTCGATTCAAGTTCTACGTGCCCGTAAGGCGATGGATGGCTTTTACTTGCTGCGAAGCTGGTATCTCTGGTCGGCGGAAATGCTGGAGTGCCTAGGCTTCGATGAGGAGTTCGCACTGGATCTGGACGACACGCCGGTTGCGGCGCGGTACTCACGCCTGGCCGTGGAGCTGGAAGACGAAGAGTGCGGTCCGCTATGGGATACAGAGGTGACAGTTCTGCGGCGTGCATTGGCAGAAGATCGGTCGCCGGCGCGGTCACACGTGATGCAGCGCGCTGCTGTAGCGCTAAGCTTGGCCTACGGTCGCAATCCGTCGAACTTCTGTCTCTTGAGAGAGACGGATCTGTCGAATCGGCTTGCCGGCTTCAATGTGCCGCCACAATGGGTGCTGTCCATTCCCAGAATCAAGAAGCGGGGGCAGAGGGTCCGTCAGCAGTTTGTTGAAGAGCGGGTGAGTGATGAACTTCTCGTCATGCTGCAGGATCTCCTTGCCATGAATCAAGGGATTGACTGTGGTGGATACCCGCGGCCGCTCTTTATGCGAGCCGACGCCGATGCCTGGAGAGCAGGGACAGGTGTGGACGAGTACGCGTACCACATGACGGTCAAGGAGTTCTTGTGGCTCATACGGAAGTTTGCAACCCGGATGGCCATCGTCTCTCCTAGGACAGCAGCTGAGCTTCGCCTTAGTTCGCGCCGGTTGAGGTACACGTTTGCGACGACGATGGTGGAGCTTGGCGTCTCCAAGACGGTTCTCGCCACGATGCTTGATCACTCTGATACGCAGCATGTGCGTGTCTACTACGCATTGAAGGGGAGGCGGCTGACACGCATCCTGGATCAAGCGGCTGCGATACGGCTTGGCCCCCTCATGAAGCTGTTCAAGGGGACGCCCATTGGAACAAGCCAGGCGGAAACCGGAAAGGTGAGCCCGGACAAGAAGATCCGCTTCGTGGGCGACATGAACGCGGTGCCACCGGTGGAAATTGGGGCATGTGGGCAGCCACGGAGTTGCTCGCTGGATCCTCCGTTCTCCTGCTACCTGTGCCCAAAGTTCCAGCCCTATGTGGAGGCAGACCATCAGGCCGTACTGGTCGAGTTGATTCGTGGGCGAGAGGCCCGTCGCAGCCGGCTCGGCATGCGCCTATCGGTCCAGATGGATGACGTGATCTACGCCGTGGCGGAAGTTGTGCAACTCGTTGCTGGCTATGGAAAGCGGAACGGCAAGCAGACGTAAGACCATGGCGGCCGTTGGCCGCATTGGCGATCGCGCAGGAGAGAACTGGCTTGAGAGCCGCGAAAGACTAATCGCTGCGGCAAAGGCGTCCTCGCCCTTCGGCGACGTCGAATGGGATGCCGCGGTCTGGGACGTCTCAGTCGCCTATCAACATCGCACCCGCGGGTACAAAGCACGCGCGCTGCGTCTTCCGTTCACCCAACACAGGCGTAGAGGCTGGGGTGTGGGAGATCCTATACCCGCCCCCTTCTCCGACGTGATCAAGGCGCTCGTTTGCGTGCGTCACCAGAAGCGAGGGCAGTCGGCAGGCAGTCATAGCGTGTTCATTCGCGCTGCGCGTTACGTGTTCGAGGCCACGCGAAAAGCGGGGCATGACGTCGGTGAATTGCGAAAGGACGATCTGGACCGGGCAGCGGCCATGGTGTTCCGCCGTGAGCGGGAGACGTCGGCATACAAGGTTATTGGTCATATGGAAGAGTTGGCCGATGCCTTGGATCGGCACCGACTCTGCCGGGTAAGGCTGGATTGGCGATGCCGACGGAAGTCGCGGCCCCAGTCGCTGACACCGGACAGGATCGGCGATCGGCCCACTGAGGTCTCGGACCGGCTCCCGAGTGAGGAAGCCATCCGTGCCCTCGGGAAGCTCTATCAGACGATTCCGAAAGGGGAATCTGCCGATGACTCAACCCGTGCTGATCGGATACTGATTCTGATTGCCACGATCATGGTTTGTACTGGCCTTCGGATCGGGGAGATGCTCACGCTACCGGTCAAGCCGATCACCATCTCTAGGGATGGAAGTAGGAACCTGCGCTATGCCAGGTTGAAGGGGCGTGCCGACGACGTGGCGGTGCTGTGGCATCTTAAGCCGTTGCTCTCAGAGACAGTGGAGCTGGTGGAGGCCGCGGTTGCGGAACTGCGAGAGGTCACAGCCGGGGCGCGCCGGGTAGCACTTCTGGCCAATCGCCATGGTTTGCTTCTGCGGGGGAAATCCATACCTGAGATGCTAAATGGCCACGACATACGGGCCGTGCTGGGGCTGAAAAGCCGGAACATTGCTCAGTTCCTGAAGTCGCGCGAGATTCCCTTCGAGATCGTGAATCGGGGACTTCTCATTGGCCGAGATGCGCTGTGCAAAGGCATCGCGAAAGACCACTGGTTCGGGCCGTTGATACCTGGGCCCGCAGGCAAAGGGCTCGAGCTCCACGAGTCGTTGTGCGTGGTCTATGCAAACCAGATACACCGAGGGACGCACACCACGCTGACGTATGCGGCCAGGCCCGTGACCGATCAGAATGTTCACGACTTCTTGACTGGACGAGCCGGTTCCCGATCCGTATTCGACCGCTATGAATTCCGCGGAGAGGATGGTCTGGCATTGCGGGCTCGATCCCACGGGTTCCGCCACTTCCTGAATCATCTGCTAGATGAAGGTGGGGCCCCGGACCTTGTGCAAACCAAATGGTTTGGCCGCCATCACGCCGCGGACACCAAGAGTTACCAGCACCTCACCTCTGCTCAACGGGCTGCGCAGGTCGTGCAAGATGTGCTTGATGGCCGGGTTGGCGGGCAGATTGGTGAGATCGCAAAGGCGCTGCCTCGTGAAGTCGCGCGCACCTTCCTTACTGCACGCATCCAGGCAGTTCACGACGTTGGGCCAGGGCTATGTATCCACGACTTCCAGATGTCGCCATGCGAGCGTCATCTCCAATGCACGGCGAACTGCAACGACTACGTCTGGATCCAGGCGGATGAGGCGAAAGCGCAAGAGCTAAAAAGGCAGGCTGCAGTTGCGTATCTCAGCCTTCATGCAGTGAAGGTTCGCGCCCGGTCGCAATCCCTGACGCAGGCCGATTGGTATCGGCACTTGATGACCAGATACCAGCAGCTGATGAAGCAGCTGGCGACGCAGGGCTTCCATGAAGCCGACCTTGTGCGATACCTGAAGCAGGAGCATCGAAATGCCGACTAGCATCCGCGCGAACGCGAAGATAAGTGAGCGCAAGAAAGCGGGAATCATCGCTGAGCTTGAGCGCTGGCAGAACCGGGAGCTTGGCACCACGCTGACCTGGGAGCGTATTGAAGCGTACTCCGGATATACGCGGCAGGCGCTGAGTCGCCATCCGGAAATCGTGCATGCCTATCGAGAAGCGAAGCGCGCTCTGGCCGATGGCGCCCGCCCATCGCGGTCCCGGACGCACAGCGATGAACTCGCCTACCTGGATCGAACGGTTGCGAGCCTGCGGGCAAGGATCTGCTGGTACGAAGAGCTCGAGACGCAGTGGTTACAGCGGTGGCAGCGCATTGCCTTCCATTGCCTCCAGCGAGGCTTAAGCATCGAAGATCTGGATGTTCCGCTCGACCCCTTGAACCGAAAGGGGTAGAAAAAATTGGTTCGTCAGTAAAAAGTGTGGGTTGTCGGCGGCTCAGGGAGTTTGCCAAGTGCATGATATAGCGCGATTTCCGTCGCTTTGAAGGTCTTGAAACCATAGGCTTTTCTCATGGTGACTTTGGCCTTGTTGTTCAAGCCCTCAACGATGCCGCTGGAGAACTGCCCGCGCGCGCGGAAGTAGTTGAGGATCAGTTGCCGGTGCACGCGTACAGTACGGGCGAATTTCTTCATCGGCTCGATGCGCGAGCGCATGACCCGGGTGCACCACTGATCGAGGAATCTTTCGGCCCAGACCGGCGAGACGTATTCCCAGAGCTGCTGGAATTCCTCCTTGAGCAGCCAGGCGCGCACGGTACGCAGGTTGTACTGCAACAGCTCACGCAGGCGCAGCCGCTGTTTTCCGGTGAGGTTTTCCTGCCGCTTGAGCAGGCACCAGCGAGTCTTCTTGAGCACCGGTTCATAGCCGTCGCGGTTCATGCGGCGGGCTTCGTCAGCACGGACCTCGTCGATCGCCTTGTTCATCTTCGCCACGATGTGGAAACGGTCGAGGATGTTCAGCGCATTGGGGCAGTGTTTTGCAACCATGTCGAGGTAGGGCTGCCACATGTCGGAGCAGACAAACTCGACGCTTTCGCATAGCCGTTCGCCGATCATGCCGAAGAATCGAGCGAAGCTTTCCTTCGTGCGCTCCTGCCCGACCCAGAGCAGCCGCGTGCAGCCGGCCTCTATCTGGTAGACCAGCGTGAGGTACTGGTGTCCACGGCCATACTGGATCTCGTCGACCCCAAAGGCGCGGATCGTGCCCAGCTCACGATGGGCCAGTCCCCACTGCACCACCCATTCCACTGCATTGAAGACCTTCTCCCAGCTGGTCCGGAAGCTTCGTGCCGTTTCTTTCCAGGACAGCTTTCGAGCCCATTGCGCCAAGAACAGCATGTATGCCTTCGTCAACGTGTGCTTGCCGCTGGCCCACGGCACCTCTTCAACCTTCACGCCGCAATCGCGGCAGTCAACGCGGCGCATGGCATAGAGCAGAAACACCGCAAAGCCCCACACCGGGATAAACTCGAACTTGCGCTGTGCGAGCGTGTCGTAGCCCCGGGCGGGCCGACTACAGCATGAGCAGATCGCCTTTGAACCCTTGCGCGGACGTACGTCGATTTCGATGGACTGGGTTGCCTCGCACAGCCGCGCACCTTCGTAAACAAAACCGGGAACATGATGGCAAGCATTGAGCAGGCGGGTCAGCAACATGGCTAGCAAGGCCGCGAGCGGCAAGGGCAAACCGGCTATTGTCGCGCAGGATCCGGACACACTGGTGCGATATGTGCCCGACCTGCAGGAATGGCCTGCATCGTGGCGCGTCGAAGACAGGGATATCCCGCCAGGACAGGCAATCGTGGCCATATTCACGCCTTTCCTCGAGCATCTGCTGACTATGGGATACGCACGCAAGACACTTCTTCGCCACCGCGATCACCTCTGGATGCTCGGCGGCGAAATGATCCGGCGACGCTACGAGGATCCCGACTCGCTTGCCATGCCCGTGCTGACCCTCTTGCACAACCTCCTCGAGGAGGACGGCGGCCCCCTCATCTGGCCACGTATCTCCGAGTCTGAGCAGAATTCGTTTGATGCAACCTGCCGAAAGCTCTACCAGTATCTGAATCGGTCGCCGAACGCCTGACCGCGCCTCGATTCACCCACAGATTTCGCTGACGAGCCAAAAAATTGAGATGGTGATGAAGAGGGTTCGTGGCGCCATCCGGCGCCTACCGAGCCAAAGCATCGGGCAGCTTGATCTCGAAAGAGATATGAAAACAGTGAGTATTCGATGCGCACGCGTCCCCAAAGCTGCGGCACACTATCCATACCCAAGCGCATAGCGCATCGACCCCGGCGGCAAGCTCTGCCCGACAATCTTGACGCTTCATCGACCACGAAGACCTGACTGTGGCTCGTGGACAGCGTTACCGGCGAATGTTTACGCCGTTCCGCAATAGAACCGTTCATGCGCCCTGCGGCGCTCGATGGGATTCCGTTCCGCTACGACGGTGCGCCGATGCACTGAGCACCGGAAAAGTCCGTAGTCCCGCCCCATTCTCCACGTTGTATCGCTACTGCTGCCGGCTCGCGCCGGCGGCAGTGGTCCCTTCCTCTTCCAGCCCGGTCCCGGGCCGTCCATACCCCATCCCACCCGCGATGCGCCATGCTGAAAAGACCCTCTGGCTCGGCCGGGGTGTCCTTTGAGCAAGCGAGTTTCCCCGCCTGTCTCAGGCATCGACCAACCACTCCAGTTCGGAGGCATCCCATGACAAGACTGAGTGATATCGTGAAGCATTGGACGCCCGCTCAATGGGACGCCCTGATCATGCAGTACCTGCCGGCGAACGTCCTAACGGACAAGTTCTGGCGCGGCAGGCCAGGCCCTTGCCCCATCTGTGGGGGGCATGACCGATTTACCTACGACAACAAGCGTGGTCGGGGCGATTGGGTCTGCCGTCAGTGCAAGGACGGCCATCCCATGGCTGGCGACGGTCTGGAGCTCATTCGCCGCTCATCAGGCCTGTCGTTCGCCGAACTGGCCAGGGAGCTGGAAGGCAGTCGGGCACCGCGCGTGTTGCCGCAATCAGCGCGGCCGGCGTCACCGAAAGCAGCCATGTCGGACGAGGCGAAGGCCAAGCGAATCCAGCGCGTCTGGACCAACGCCACGCCGTTGGTGCCGGGCGATGCCGCGATGCGGTATCTGGCCGCTCGCATCCCGGGCCTTGCTGCCCCTTGTCCGAGTGCGCTGCGGCTGGCGACGATGGACTACCGGTACGACGGCGTTCTGATAGGTCGCTATCCGACGATCGTTGCGCAGTTCACGCTGCCCGATGGCCGCATGGCGACGGTGCACCGCACGGCGCTGGACCCGGCTAAGCCGGCCAAGGCGTATATCGTGACCGCTGACGGGGAAATCCTGCCGGCCAAGCGCAATGACGTCTCCGCGCTACCAACCGCCGGCGGGGCAGTCCGTCTCATGCCGCCGCGCGATGGAGTGCTGGGTGTGGCCGAGGGGCTGGAAACGGCCTACGCCGCCCACATGCTATTCGGTGTGCCTACCTGGTACTGCCTGAACCGCGTGTTGCTCAATCGGTTCGTGGTGCCGCAAGGTCTGGGCATCCATACGCTGCATGTGTTTGCTGACTTCGATGAAATTGATCCGAAGACAGGAAAATCGCCTGGCATGGCGGATGCCTTGGCTCTGGCCAAGCGCGTGCGCAACGAAGGTCTGACGGTTCACGTGCATCGCCCGATGGTGCGCGGCACGGACTTTTGCGACCAGTGGCTGACCGCCAACCGGTTGCAAGGCATTGCTGGCCCGCGCGCGGTCTGCGCTTAAACCAGTCGTTGTTATTGCCGGCTCTCAAGGCGGCACCTCTTTCTCACTCTGCCCCGCGGGTTCTTGCCCGCAGGGGAGAACCCTTGCGGCAGCTCATTTCTTGGAGTTCTGCTATGTCGTTCAAAGGGTTCAGTGTCATCGTCGGTCGCTTGCAAATCCGCGCCATGCGGCAACTGGCGTCCGGCACCGTACCGGCCTGCCAGTCGGATGCCGAGACTTACCATGTCTACCGTCGCAATGCCGACGGCTCCACTCAACTTCAGCACACCGAAGCGGATTTCGATGCCGCATTTACTTACTGCGCCGGCCGGCAACGACCGACTCTGCACTGACAACTACCCCATATAAAAAGACCCGGCGATGCCGGGTTTTTTTTTGTCCGCTCACTTCTTGCGGAGCGCCATGACAACTCTCAGCGCGGCTTCCCACAGGCAAAAGCCGATGCCGATCGTCAGCAGAAACTTGAAAAAGCGGATGATTTCGTATTCGGTCACAGTTCTGGCCCCTCTTGGTGCGTTGCGGTTGATTCTACTGTACCCGCCTGCGCGCCAAGTCAAGGCCTCGCACCTAGCCGTTGAAGCGACTTGTCGCAGCCACCAGCGCGTCTAGCGTGAGGGAGGAGAGTCCGCCAGCGACTGCAGCCGGGGCAGACGCCCCGAGTGCTGGCGTCTCGTTGGTCGGATCGTTGAGGGACGCGAACGGGAGTGAGGGAGCTGGCGCTTGGCCGCTCGGGACGTCCGACACCGGAACCGCCACGATCACCGGCTCAGCTGTACTACGACGCGGCGGGGTGGACACGGTCGGCGCCGACGAAGCAGCGAGGGGAGGCGTCACAGCCATGCCGATTCCCTCGGAGACATTGCATGCACCGTACTCGGCGAGCTGCTTCAGGAAGAAGGCACGTTGCCGGGGGTCGCCCATGGCGGAAAGTCGTTGGTACAAAGCAGGTGTTGCCGCCGGCGAGATCGTGACTTTGATTTCGAGCTTTCCCACAACCTCTCTCCGTTACCGGCCGCCACCGCGTGCCTGGTGCGCCGAGCCAATCAGGTAGAACCCGCGGACATTGGCAAAGCAGGGCGATTCCATCATGTGCACCGTTGTGCGCGGGAAAGCGGCCTTGATGAACGGGGCGTATATGGCAGCGCCGCCGCCGGTCAGGACGATGGATCGAATGTCTTCGGCGCGGCCGACACGAGATTGCATCTCCTTAACCGTGGCATGGCAAAGCGACCGGGCTTCCTCGAAATAGGGGCGCAGGTCGAGATCCTTGCCATAGAAGAGCATCGGCAGGTTCTCGCGCAGGCATTCGTCGATGCGTTCGATGCCGGAGACCGCTTCGCCTTCGGCCTTGCCGATCAGCGCGGCCATCTGTTGGTAGATCTTCGCAGCGCCACCTGGGACGCCGCCGCTGCGGCTGTCATCCATGGTGAAGCCGCGGGCCACCACCCAGTCCGTCGTGAAGTAGCCCACATCCACGATCAGATGGGAGTTTCGTGGGTCGAACTGGTCCCCGCCGTACTGGGAAAACGAAACTAGCGCGCCGAGCGGTTGGGGCAGCGGCATGACGTTGCGCACGACGATGCGCATGTCGCCGAAGTCCAACTCGCCGGTGTAGCGGTCGCGCAGGTAGTCCGAGTATTTCGGGGTAGTGTGCACCGGCAGACCGAGCACCAGACGGTCCACCTCGGTGACGCCGGCATATTGCAGGGAGCCAGCCAGCAGTGCGGTGTAGTTGGGCGTCGTCACAAAGTCTTCGGAGAGCGTGCGGCCCGTGTCACCGTAGGCCGTGGTGAGCGTGATGTCCGGGCCGACCTCGTAGCGGGATCCATCGACCGTGACGGTGATGACATCGCGAGCCTTCAAGTATCCTCCGCCGTGTTGGGAGAGAGTCGAGTTTGTTGCAGGGGGGGCGAGGGATGGAAACATCTGCAGGCCGATCTCGGCGCCGCGTGCAAAGGCACTCTTGGTGTTGCCGTATCCAACGTCGGTAGCAAAAACTGTGGCTTTCATGTAGAGGTCGCTTCCTGAAGAGCAAGAACAAGGTGAACGGTGGTTGCGGCAGCGATCTGGGCACTGTCAGTCTCTGGCAGTGACTCTCCGAAACTGTCAGACAGTGCCAGACAGTGTCAGACAGTGTCAGTGGCACGGCGTGGAACCCTCTATCAGACAGTGTCAGATAGTCGCCGTGAGTGTCAGTGTCTGTCAGTTTCTGTCAGATCGTCCGCCCAGCTACTGTATGGCTGTTTCGGCGCTGCGCGACGATCGAAAGCTCGCCAATTTCATGCACGTTTCGCAATGCACCGGGGTTGCGCAGGCGGGCCTGGCTCGTTATCCTTAACGTACTTCTCGCGTCCCCGACGCATCGACCCTGCCGCCACGTTGGCGGCCATCCCAAAGCACCGACACCGCCTGAAATGGGTTCTCGGTCGCCACGCTGTCCACGCCGCACACTGTCGCGGTATTTTTTTCTTTCGCCACAAACACATACTGGCCCACACTGAGGACACCGGACACTGCGATGCCGCCTGGCTTAGCGGGTTGTCTGGAGGAATTGGACGTGATGAGGACATGTGGAAACCGGACACCGGACACATTGCCGCCTCCGATACCTAACCACGCCTGACAGCGAGATGCGGGGTAGACGAACACTGCGGGCCCAATACACGGCGGTCCAGATGTCGTCACCTGGGAGGCGGGGGATTGCATGGCGCAAGGGCCATGAAATCTCTGGAACGATACGAGCACGGTGAGCGCGACCGTCACAAGAAACAGCGCAACAAGAGTTACACGAGTGGCGAAGGCGGGTGCGTAAGCACTGGTCGGCGTTCATGTCAGGAGCGATCCTGGCAATCGTGTAGCCCGAACTCTGCCGGCCATATTGCGCGCAGCGCGACTGGTGGCAAGGGAACGGGACGGTCATGACACGCACTTCCACGTGTGGGGCCGACCAGCAAGGGGATCGCTAAAGGATCGGAAGGCAGGACCGTGGTCGACGGCAAACGGCAACACAACACGTGCCAGAAAGGGTTACGCGCAGCGTCACGGGGGATGCGGGCGTAGGTCCGGCGCGCAGCGCAACGCGTGATAGAGGAATGACGGGATGCGGCAGGCAATCGCGCTTGACGTACGTGGCTTGCTGGCCAGGTATGACTTGCCAACGAGGATGAAGGCTGAGATCGAGGTTGCGGTCGCCGGCAACGTGAAGAAGATCCTCAGCCAAACACGGATCAGCCACAAGAACGCGTCGATCAAGACGCAGGAGCGGCGGATGTACACGGTGTGTCGCTCGTTCGGGGAGCTGCGCGGATGCGGCTTCCACATTGAGAGCCCATACTCGCTCCGGCACAAGCATGTGCAGGCGCTGGTGGACTACTGGGTGTCGCAGAAGCAGTCAGGCGGGACGATCGAGAACAAGCTGTCGCACCTGAAGGCCTTTTGCCAGTGGATCGGCAAGCACAACCTGATCCGAACACTGGGCGACTACGTTGATCGTAAGGAACACGGCCTCGTGCGCAGCTACGTGACGACGACGGACAAATCCTGGTCGGGAAACGGCATCGACGCCACGGCCAAGATTGCCGAGATTGGCGCCGAGGACCCTCGCGTCGCAATACAGTTGAAGCTGCAGGCGGCCTTCGGCCTGCGCATTGAGGAGAGCTTCTCGCTGAAGCTCAGTACTGCTTTGCGCAACCTGGACACGATGCGTGTCGTCGATGGTACGAAGGGCGGGCGCGCGCGCGAGGTGCCGGTGCAGCTGCGGCTTGCGGTACTGGAGGAGGCGGCGGCGCTGGTGGATCCCTCAAGCGGCTCGACAACGCCTGCGTCCTATTCCATCAATGACTGGCGGTCCCGCTACTACGGCGTTCTGCGCAAGTACGGCATCTACAAGAAAGGGCTGGGCGTGACCAGCCACGGTCTGCGGCATCAGTGGCTTCAGGAGCGCTACAAGACGTTGACCGGTGTGGACGCGCCGATCAAGGGCGGGAAGGCACCAGACCTAGAGGCGCACCGGCAGGCGATCCAGGCAGTCGTCGAAGCTGCGGGACACAGCAAGGCGTCGAAGACCGGCGCTTACCTGTCGACTTTCACTGCCATGGCGCGAAAGGAGAAGCCACAGGTCAATCCGGATCAGGCTAAGGAGGCCCTCATCGCCGCCGGTGGCAACAAGGCTAAGGCCGCCCAGGCCTTGGGCATCTCGCGGCAGGCGTTGTACCGACTGTTGGACCGGCATCAGGCCGGGGGGAAATCGGTGTAGTTATCATTGGAGGGCGAGCATGCTTATCGACAAAATCTATTCGGACAAAGAGATTAACGTGATAGTCGAACGTGGTCTCGATGCGGCAGCGGTCGCTGAATGGCCATGGGTAGCACTTCCGGATTACGTTATCGGCGTGGCGAGTGTGAATTGTATGGAGGACAAGCACGATCCATACGTTCAGGAGGCCCTGGAGGAGGCGACTCGCTTGCGGCGGGGCCTGCGTACGCACTGGGGACTTTTGGTGGTGGACCAGACAGAGGATGAAGAAGGGCTGCTCACCGAGGTAATCGGGTATCTGGCAGCCGATCCGTATGTGGAGCTTTCGCACTTGAGACGCAATGGCGAAACGGTTGGCACATTCCTAAGCGATGTTGTGAGCTTCGAATTCACCAAGGCTGTTGGGGGAGTGCTTGACGGCGGCGGGTGGGACTGGGATGGCAACGACGGTACTGGCGAGTTCCTTCGTGTGCAGTGGTTTCAGGAAGTTGGGGTGGGGTGGGAAGGCGCGCCTAACGCATACTCTATGAGCTCTGCAATCCTGAGGGCGAACGTTGCAGAAATCTCACGTCGGTGCCAACAGCCCGAGTATCTTGCTGATTTGCGGGATGGAATCGGTGCCGGGCGGCACGTTTCACGGGCGGTGCTGCACTGAACGTGATCAGGTCGCAATAGGTCGGTCGGATCCAACAGGAGGCCGGTAGCCGAGGGGCGCGATTAACCGGTTAAATGCGCTCCCAGGGCATTCAGCGTAGGAAGTCCGGCAGGTAAGGGGAGTCGTCCCAGTGCCCGGTTGCGCCCCACCAGCACAGGAACAGGATAATGGCGAAGACGCCGGAGACGTAGAAGCGCGCCTCCTTGTCGGTGCGCAAGACGTGGATGATTTGCTTGATGCGATCCATGGCGGTTTCCTGATCAGTTGTGGGTGAGCACGGCGCGGACGAAAGGAAGGACGCCGGAGTCCCGGAAAGCATGTTTCGGCTCCTGGGACTGCGCCGACCGGTCAACGAGGGTGGACGTGAGCATGGCGAGGCTGACCTTGCGGCCGGCTTTCTCGCCCGGGTGCGGGGTCGGAGCTAATAGCGCCATCGGGGAATCGCGGTAGGTCTTGTCCAGACGCGGGAACGGGTCGACGCCTGCGAAGCTGGCCAACTCGTTGATGCTCAAGACCGCATACTGGGGCGTCGCGTCGTTGCGGGCCACATAGGCGGCGGCCCCGACTCCGGGCACAAAAACGGCTTTCCACATATAGGTAGGGATCGAGATACGCCCGTTGAGGCGGGCAGCCTGGGCGGGATCGAAGGCCGGGCCGGTGACCACGAAGGCTTGGCCGTACTCGCGCACCATGCGGCGGGTTGAAGTTTCGATGTGGCTCCACAGTCGACGGTTGCTGGCGGCAGCCTGCGGCACGATATTCGCGAGGCTAAAGCTTTCGGCTTGGGAAGCCAGGTCGGGGAAATCTCCTGACGGGGAGAGGTGCCCGCGATCGAGGCCGGAACCGCGTCCGTAGTCGGAGAGGCGGGCACGGTCCGCGGCGGGAATCTCGGCTTCCTCGTAGAAGTCGCTGTCACGCGGGACAGAACGGGCAGCCAGCACAGCCTGGGCTGTGAGATTCTCGGCCGACCACAGCGCGGTTCGGGTAGTGGCCGAAGTTTGCACGGCATATCCGCGGAAGCACAGGAACTGGGTGCGGCTTGCTGGGGCACTGCTGGCGACGCTTGGCTTGCCGTTGGTACCGAAGATGTGCGGACAATCGGTCGCCGGGCCTTTGGCGTAGGCGGCGGTGCTGAGCGCGGTGCTGATTGTGCTACCGAAAAAGGTTGCGGCGATGGCCGCGGCAAAGAACAGGGGCTTGTGCATGGTTGCTTTCCTGAGAGGCGATGCACCTATCTTGCCAAGGCTCGCTCAAAGTCAAGGCTTCAGCTGCTTCCCCTGCAGCGACGCGACGCTCTCGCCGGCGTCCGGCGTGGTATCCAGTACGCGCGCCAAAAACTCCTCCAGGATGGTCGTGCCGCCGAACAGTTCCTCGGAGACCGTTGCGGGCAGTGCATCTAGCGGTTCGATGTGAATCCAGGGCCGGCCGTCAATGTGGATCACCTTGGCGCGGCGCATGAGTTTGCGGTAGCGGCTGGCATCCTTGAGCAAGGCTTCGGCTGGCACGATTTCCTGGAGGAAGGGTTCGGGCTGCAACAGCTTCTCGGCCATGGCGGCGAACAGCGGACCACGCGCTTCCCAGTCATCTTCGTTGCGAGCGATGAGTGCGAGCACGGTGCCGAGGTCGGAGCTGGTCAGTTCCTTGCGCACGATGGCGGATAGCTCGTGCTGCTCGGTCGGCCGCGGGGTCACGCGGGTATTCCAGATGCCGCGCAGGACGGCGTAAGCCTGATCGCGGCCGGCATCAAGGGATTCCGGTGGGGTGGTCATACCGCAACCGGTGCAGGCGATGACGGCCTCGAAGCGATTGGCGATGAAACGAGGCTGGCTGCCGCAGTGGGCGCAGATAAGAAGGTCGTCGGCCATATTGGGGCGGGTTGGCGGGAATCTGGCTGGCATTATGCCAAGATCCGCGACCCGCCCACGCCGGCGCAGGTCGGCTCGCTCAGCCGGCGACGGGGGTGAGCTGCAGGAATTGCTCGGTCTTGGCGAGCAGGTTGGCGATGGCGTGTTGCATGGATCGGGATGAGAGTTGTTGCTTGTCAGCCGTGGTTATCGGCAGGCAATGGCTCATTCTCAAACCTGGCCGGGTAGGTTCGATCGATTGCGCCGGCAGCTCGCTCCAGTGCACCGACATGGTCTTGCAGGTGCGCGGTGGCGTCGCCGACCAGGCGCTGGAACGGCTCGATCGCCTCGTGCATCGCATCGGACGCATTGCGGGCGATGTAGCCGATCTCCCAGAACTCGGCAAGCCATGAGCCATCGGGAGGCCGGGGCCCGCCCTGGCGGCCAAGTGCGATGGCGCCGCGGATCGCCAGCACGGTTTCTGGTTGGGGGAAATCATCGTCGGCATTCATAGTCAGCAGTTTTGTTCAGGCGGCAGGTGTTGGTCGCCGCCGGTGGGCAGGTAGTGCTGCAGCGCGTGCTTGTCGCGAAGCGAGCGGATGGTGTCGGGGTCGAGCGGGCCTTGGGCGCTCCGCGTCATTACGTCCGCGATGAAGCCGTGCAGCGACTTCAGTTCGTTGGCCAGCGGTTCGGGTGCATAGATATAGAGGCCGCTCAGCATCGGCCGCACGAACGTCGTTTCACGGGACATGCGGGCCAGCAGCCGCCGCGCGGCGTCGTAGCCAATGCGCAGGTGACGCTGGACCAGCGGGACCGACGCCGCACGATGGGCGTGGACCAGGCGGATCGCATCGTCGTAGGCGGCATTGAACGCCTCGGGCGTCGTCAGGTGGAGGTCGCGTTGCGTGACTTGGGCGTCTATCACTAGGGCTCCTGCGGTGCATCGCTGGCTGGCGGCGTGCCGGCGATCGCTTCATCGGTCATTTGCGCGCCCAGGGATGCGCTGGCCTTGGCACCTGACGTGGCGGCGGGGGTAGTAAGTGGAGGCATATTCCTGAGTGCAGTGTTGTGCTGGGGTGAGAAGGATCGGCACCAGCGTAGCGCCCCAACACGAAAGTCAAGTCGCCGTGGCCGCGGCCCTTGACTGACGTCGCGTCGCGGGCGGCAGCTTGAGCGCGTCCAGCGGCTGCGTGCCGGGAACCCATTCAACGAGGGGAATGTCCGCCTGCCCGTAGTAGGCGCGTTTCTCAGCCATGCGCTGGTCGTACTCCGGGTTGCCGGCCAGGCCAAGCACCTCGATCACGGTCTCGGGCGTGGTGTCCGTGAGCCGGAAATCGGGATGCACGGGTGCATGATCGACGTGCCGCAGAGGCTTCTCGAAGGCGCGGCCCGCGCCTATCAGGCGGTCGGCCATCGCCACCTCGTAGGTGGAATCGCAGGGGATGAACTGGGCGTTGGCGAGCATGGCGGCCACGTCCATCACGTTCAGATAGCCCTGGCGCGACTTTTCGAACGCGAGCACGGCCACGCAGCGGCTGTCCTCCCGCCCGATCCCGGCAATCGCCACTGCGTACTTGCGCTGGAACTGCTTATACAGGTCGTCGGACAGGAAATACCAGTGCCGGGCCTGGCGCAGCTTGAGCCGGCCGCCATGGGGGCTAGGCTGCAGCGCATCGACCTCCCCGATGATGAGGCCGCGCTGGTAGCCGTCCTTGCCGGTACTGGCGCGGTCGTGGAAGGCTTCGAGTTCCGCTGTCTGTTCGGCCTTGCGGGCCTCGTCCCAGCGCTCCATCACATGCAGGACCTCGCTGCCGGAGCGACCGTTGATCTTGCACTCGGCGAGTTCGGCCACCACCCGCGACCAGCAGGCATTCCAGCCGCGGCGGCCATACCCCGGCCACACGTGAAGGCCCGCGGACTGCCAGGCGTATTGCAGGAACGCCAGCAGCGGGGCGGCGCGGCGCTGGCTGCGCGAGGCGGACGAGGACGGCTGGCGCTTGCTGGCGGTCTGCCCGCCGGCGGCGACCTTCAGGGATACATCGAGGCGAACATCGTGGGTGCCGTCGGCGGACGGGAACGCATCGTGCGCGCTGGCCGCACCGTTTGACCGGTTAAACCGGTTGAGGAATGGATAGCCTTCGCGGTGCGGGGCAGGATCGTCCGGCCAACGGGCGAGAATGAAGATCTTGCCGTGGCGGCGGATCACCAGCTTCGGGCGCGGCGAGACCATGCTGTAGCCGCATTCGGCAAAACCTTGGTGGGTCTTGGCGCGGTCCAGCACGCGGGCGTAGTCTGCGGGTGAATCCAGCACGCGTTCCAGGTCGTGTTCCTCGCTGCCAATGCGAACGGTGATCATCCGGTTGTTCTCCTATCCATCGTGTCGGACACGGCCATCGCGGAATGCCGGCGCGGGCGCGCTTCGGAGGCCATGCGTAGAAAGGTGGTTTTGCCAGCGCCGGCGTAGGCCTTGACCGGGCCGCCAGCGGTGACCGCGGCCACAGCATCCAGTTCGTCGGTCGGTCGCACGTCAGATGGCCAACGGTTCTTGCGCCGGCAGCACTGGGCATGCTGCGCGTGCGGCGGCATCCCGGGCGCGGCACTCGGCGACGCGGCGTGCCTGGTTGCCACTCTCCACGTCGACCATCCACGCAAAGTACGTAGAGGTGGTCGGGCCGACCCATGCCGACCACTTCGCGCGGATCACGGCCCGCACGGCCTCCGGTTGGGCAAAGTAGATCCTGCGGGCGTCTCGCCAGTTGCGCGCGTAGTAAGCGCGCATCCTTTGCTCGCAGGAATCGGTGCGCACCGTGCGCCGTGCAATCTCTTCTTCCACCGAATGTTGTTCGGCGGCCACGTGGTCGGCCAGCAGCGGATAGCGCTCGCGCTCGCGTGCCTGCTTGCGGGTGAAGGCAGCCTGGCGGCGGGCGGTGAAGGCAATTGGGTTGTAGCGTTCTTGGCGTGTGAAGCACATGGTCTGGCTCGGCTGGATGCTCAACGAATCCAGCTTAGCCGGCCCTGCGCAAAGTCAAGGCGGCGGGCGGACCCATTGCGGCAGTCACCATTGTCGGGGCGAATCGGCCGGTCTGATCTGGGGAATGACGTATCATTTCGCCTCTCTTACGCCGGTTGACCGGCTAATCTGCCCTTGAACCGCATCCCATGATGGAAGTCGACCTCGGCACCCGGCCCCGCGACGAGCGGGCGCTCGCCGCTCCCGGCGAGCCGTACTACCGCGAGCTGGCCACCATCCACGCGCAGGCCTATCGACGGATGCTGGATCGGGTGTTCTGGCATCCGCCGGGCGATGTGCTGCGCTTCGAGATCCGCGCCGTCCCGTCCGGCGCCGGCACCCAATACACGGTCACGGCAATCCTGGACTGCATTGGCGAGGTCTGGTTCGACCACGATTCCCTCCCGGCTCGTTGGGACACCATCGCGACGTACGAAGTGTCCTGGTCGCTCACGGAGTTTCAAGGCGCGATTCACGGCGTGGAAGTTGTGAGCTTTGAGAGGCCAGGCGGCAAGCGGGGCAATGAGCGCATGCCCGACTACGCATCCGTGCAGGACCCGGCCGAGGCGGCGCGCTATCGCTGGAATGTCGTCAACCGGCTGCGCAAGGCGGGCATT
Source organism: Cupriavidus sp. GW823-FHT06D04 (assembly GCF_058795055.1). NCBI lineage: Bacteria > Pseudomonadati > Pseudomonadota > Betaproteobacteria > Burkholderiales > Burkholderiaceae > Cupriavidus > Cupriavidus sp. GW823-FHT06D04. Next base: position 60,980 of record NZ_JBXAHL010000040.1, read on the forward strand.
GCCCTGAAGTAGCGCCAGAGCCTTTCTCGGCGGCGCGCTTTGCGGTATCCTGCGGGCTACTTCAGCGTCCATGACGCATCGACACCGCCGAATCCTCGGCACAGCTTTTTTCTCACCCATTGGGGCCATGTCCCCATGGGCACGGCTCCATCTTTCGTTGGAGCCACCATGTTTATCCACTATCGCGGCACCCCCATGGCTGTTCTGGCCATTGTTTCAACTTTTTTGCCGCACTGGGTTTCACGGTCACAACCGTCGACTCAGGTCTGTTGTACCTGCAACTGACTTGCTGCGCGATGATCGGTAGCCTGATCGTCGCGGCCTGGTTGGTTGCCTATTCCTCGCACACGCGTTACGTCCAAGCTTTGGGCTGACGCCTCGGGCCGCCTCTGCGGCCCTCCTTCTCGACCACACTCTTTCCCGTTGGGGCCTTGTCCTCGATGGGCAGGCTCCGTCTTCGCCCTTTGGAGCCTGTCTTATGTCCACCATCGACCGCTTTTCCGCTTTCGCTTTGTCGGCAGTGGGATGCATCTTTGCCCTGGCCTTCGCCTTCTCGATGACCACCGAGGACGCATGGCTGCTTGCGTTCCAACTCGCCGTCTGCATTTTGCTTACCGCATTGCTGTTCGTTGGCTGGCTGCTTGCCACCAGCTACGCGATGCAGCGCGATGGCAGCGTGCTGCGACCGATGCCGGAAGCCGAATCCACCATCGCCGGCTGAGCGCCACGCGCGTCAGCCCATCATCAACCCACTGGGGAATGCTCCCGGTTGGGGCGTTTCCCCGCGTGATCCAAGGAAACGCCATGTTCCAGAAATTCCTCGAAATCGAAGTCGGCCCCTCTCCGTGGGACGAAGCATGCGCGCAGGTCGGCAGCGATGACTATGCCGAACGCTCGCCTATAGAGTGCGCGGTCTATATCCGCCAACTAGGCCGGATCTTCGGCGTCCACGCGCCCGAAGTCCTGACCTTCGTGCGCCGGGGCTTCCCTCACGATCTCGGTCGCTATCACGAAGTAGTAGCCTGCATGAACGCGGCAGGCCATGCTTTGTTCGATGCATCCCGCCTGCCCGCGCAGTGGGATCACGTCGCCCGCGCCGAGCTGGCCTGGCTGCGCCTGAGCTATCGCTACCGCCGCCTGTTGCAGGACGGCGAGTGCGAACTGCAGGACGTGCCGATGCTGTATCGCCTCGGGTCGATTCCGGAGTTCCCGGATCATCCGGTCGCGCACTGGCTGGCGCTTGGCGTCGTGCCGATGCCTACCGGCCCGGCACTGGCCCTGCACTGATCCAGTCTGGGCGGACGACTTCGGCATAGCCGAGCGCATCGACCTATAGCCCCACCTTTTACCCCTTCGGGAGACTCCCGTTGGGTGGTCTCCCATCCCATCTTTGAGAGACCTTCCATGTACAAGCGAATCATTGAGCAGTTCATCGCAGCGCAGAAGGCGGCCCACGCCGCGTACGCCGCGGCCGCAGCTTTCGAGCGCGAAACCGTGGCCGCTATTCCCGACCACTACAAGTCGGTGGAGCTTCGCAGCGAATACCGTACGGAGAAAGAGCTACAGAGCTTCTGCCGCTCGGTCGCTGGCGGCGTCGTGAATCGCGCGCGCCGCGAATTCGCTCCGCCTGGCGCTCGGCTGGATATTGCCAACCAGGACGAGTATGAACGCGCCGGACTGGATATCGACGAGGCCCTGAAGGCAGGGAAGATCCCCGACATTGACGGACTCTGGGCATCGATGGCCCGTCGCTACGGCGGTCATGGCGGGGCGGAGCTGGCCTATCAGCAGGCCGCCCAGCGGATCACTTCTGGGTTCGGTCTCAGCCGCCGGCGCGAGGTCCTGCGTACCGCTTCGGCCGTGGTGCTGCGCAAGTCTGTCATTTCCGAGGCCTGCTATCGACGATCGTCGCGCAAGGTCGGCTACTACAGCTGCCAGAGCACGGCGGACTGCCTGTCTGGCCTTGCCACGTTTGCAGCCAAGGCTGGGCATCACCTGCTGGCGGCCGGGCTCAACCGCGTGAACGTGCACGACGTCGAATACAACTACCGCGAGAAGCAAAGCTACCCCGGTCTCGACATCGTGTTTTTCAAGGAAGCGTGGGAGTTTAAGTTCTCCCACCAGGTCGCCGACGACTTGTTGCTCTTCCTCGGCGAGTACGGCGAGGCGTTCATGCAGGAAGCCGCCTAGTTGCCATGTAAACTTTCTGGGTGGCGCCTGCGGGCGCCCCGTCATATCGGAGTAGAAGTACATGTACAACGCACGCATTGAGGCATTCCGCGCAGGAGAGAGAGCGGCCGGAGTCCAAGCAATTGCATCAGCGTCGATCGAACTCAAGCGGTTCTGCCGGAAGCAGGTGGCAGAGATCATCCAGCGGGCGAGCGTCGAATTTGGCCTCGCCGGCGCGCCTATCGCCATTGACGAAACACGCCTGCCCATCGACGGTTATCCCAATGTCTGGGAAGCCATCCGGGCCGGCGTTGTGCCGGACCTCGATCGCTTCTGGAATCTGCTGCGCCAGACCTATGAGGCCGACGGGCCGGCGAAGGCCGAGCTGCAAACGGCGGCCACGCTCTTCCGTGCCTTCGGCCTGGCCAGCAGTTCGGCCGTGCGCCGCTCCGCCGCCTTCGTTCGGCTCAGGCTCATGGCTGTATCGGAGACGGTGAGCAGTGCAACGCGGCCCTCGCGGCAACTGCATTTCGGCTCATTGGAGCCTGTCACGCAGGCATTCGCGGCTCTGGCGGTCTTTGCACGCCACAATGGCCACACCGTGCTGGCGAGCTGCCTAGCGCAGTTTCATCCGGCCGACGTGTTTCAGTCGCAGCAGCGGCGCACCTTCCCAGGGCTCGACGTCATTCAGTACAACGACTACTGGGAGTTGCGATTCGCCACGCCTGTTGTGGACACGCTTCTGGCGTTTGTCCAGCGGCACGTCGGCATAGCACCTCAGTTCGCATAGCCGCCACGGCTTGCATCCCCTTAACGCCCCGTCACCGACGGGGCTTTTTCTTTTCTGGAACCCATCATGTCTACCTGGTACGCGCCCTTGCGGGCGATCGTCAGTCTTGGCTCCCAGGCCGAGAAGATCGCCCACATGGGCGAGTTACACGCGGCGCGTCAGCGCCATCTGTCCCAGTTCTTCACTCCCGATGCCATTGCCCACCTGATGTGGGGCGTGGTGGCCGCCTGGCAGCCAAACCGGAAGGTGTCGATTCTGGACAACTCGGTCGGTTCGGCCCGCCTGCTGCAGTTCGCGGACCCGGGCACGCACAGCCTGTATGGCGTGGACGTGCACCGACCAACGATCGAGGCGGTTCAGCAAGCCGTCGAGGCGGCTGGTTTTGACGGCAGCTTTCGGCACGCCGGCATGGAGGAAATCCATCCGAAGCGCTTCGATGCGGCCCTCATCAATCCGCCGTTCTCCATCCACCTCGAATCGCCGCACCTGAAGGCCTACGACTGCACCACTTGGGGACGGTTCGGGGCCAACACTAGCGCCCTGAGCCATGAATATGCGCTCTCACAGGCGCTCGACGCGGCGCAGATCGTGGTGGCACTGCTGCCGACGACTTTTGTCGACAAGTTCGCCGGCCGGATCATCGGTCATGGCGAGCCCTTCAGCGATGCCGCAAGGCGTGTCGTCGGCGTGTTCGACCTGCCGGCAAACGCCTTCCGCGAGGAAGGCGCCGAGGTGCGCACCTCTATTGCGGTGTTCGCGCGCTTCCGGAGGCGAGCCAGCGATTTCGTGCGGCAAGCCGTGTCGGATCTGGCGCAACCGTTGCCCACACTGGAACTGCAAGCGGAGGATCGCCTGTACGGCGAACCGCGGCTGAGTCACCAGCTGCTGGACGACGAAGGGCCGGCCATCACGCGCCCGGTGACCTCGCAGAAACGGGTACGCATCTCGCATGACGGCCGCCGCATCGTGCTTGGTTTCGACTGTGGGTTCGTCGAGGCGATGGTGCTCAACCGTGTGCTGGAGCGCCGCATCGTGTCGCTGGAAGGGCAGCGCCTGCCGCGTGGCTTTCGCTACGCCGGCACGGGCCGGCTGGATCTGGAAGCCTATCTGGTGCAGCCCGATCCGATCGGGGCCTTGGGCGAGCTCGTCGGCTTGGTGAAAGCCGCCGGCGGCGAGCCTGAGTTTGCACAGGGCTTTCTCGAGCACTTCCGCCGGCGCCTGCGTCGTAGCCAGCGGCAAGCGTTGCCGTTGCGCCATGCGGTCTGGACGACGGGGGTAGGTGCCGCCAATACCCTTACGGGTACGGCGACGAAAACGCATGTCGTTGACCCGACCCTGTGGGGAGGCCCGGTCATCAAGGCTGGCCAGGAGGTGCGCTTCGATCGGCAGACCGATGGCCGCTACCAGTACCAGGTGCGCGACAAGGGCTACGTCGTCTCGTTGGACGAGATCACCACCCGCTACAGCGTCGAGAAATCGGCGCAGGCGTGGGAGATCGTCCACGAGGGGCTGGCCAGGCGCTACCCCGAGCAGGCCGAGCGGCTGCGCAAGCGGCTGCTGGCGCTGGGCATCGAGCGCTGGCTGGACTGGCAGTTCCAACAGGAGGACCTGGTCGAGTTGCTGCTCAAGCCCAACGGTGCGGTAGCGGCGTGGGAGCAGGGCTGTGGCAAGTCGCGTCTCGCGGCCGGCCTGATTCTGCTGTCGGGCGTCAAGCACGGCCTGATCGTGGTGGAGGCTCGTCTCATTGCCGAGATGCGCGCCGAGCTGGAGCAGGTCATGCCGGCTTCGGACGTGCATGTGATTCAGTCGCCGGAGGATCTGGTGCGGCTTGGCCGCATCAACCTGATCGCCTATGAGCGCTTGCGCATGCCTGTCGACCGGCAGGCTTCGCGCCGCGTCACCTACGCGCATCGGTTGCGCCGTCGCATTGGCCTGCTGGTGGCCGATGAGGGCGAGCGCCTGTCCAATCCGAACAGCGACCAGAGCCGTGCGCTCTGGCAGCTATCGGCGAAGCGGCGTTACATCCTGACCGGCAGCCCGATTGCCAACTACCCGCGCGATATCTTCGGACTGATCGCGTTCACGGGCGGTGACGGCACGGCGGCCCAGCCGTATGGCTACCGGCGTGGCTACCTGGAAGCGAACTGGCTCGCCTCGGTGCAGCATGCCGAGCGCGGCATCGACCGCTTCCGCAGCGACTTCGTGGTGCTGGAGTGGGTGACCTGGGAATTCGCCGAAAGCCTGCAGGACGGGGCCAAGCGCGAAGTGCCCAAGATCGGCAACCTGCCACGGTACCGGCAGATGCTGGCGCCGCATGTGAAGCGCCGGCTGGTGTGCGAGCCCGATGTGGCGCGCTATATCCGCATCGAGCCGCCCGCGGTCGAGATGGTCGAGACGCCCTGGGATCCGGCGCATCTGTCGCTGTACCTGCGTACTGCGGACGAGTTTGCCCAGTGGTACCGGGAGATACGCAAGGACGGCCGGCCGAACAACCTGATCGCCATTCTGGCCCGTATCCGCGCCGTGCATTTCGCCGCCAACTACCCGCAGCATGGGGTGGATGGCGTTGGAGCGCTGGGGCAGCTGACCAGCAAGCAGCGGGCGGTCGTCGAGCGGATGGAAGCCATCGCCGGGGAGGGCAAGCAGGCCATCCTGTTTGCCGAGAACCCAGGCGTCATCAACCTCATCGCCAGTCAGTTGAAGGCGAAGGGGGTGGAGACGGTGCGGTTCCACGGCGGGATTCCGATTGCGAAGCGCGTGGCCGACAAGGACAAGCGGTTCGTCGGCGGAAATGCCACCGGGCTGCTATGCACCAAGGCGTCGGGGCGGGCTGGCTACAACCTGCCCAATGCCGACTACGTCCTCTTCTATGACCGTTCGTGGACATGGCGCATCGAGTATCAGGCGATGCGGCGTGCGCTGCGCTGGAACCGGAAGGGGCAGTTGAAGGTCCTGTACTTCCACCTGTTCTCCCACGGGGCGACAGTGATGCGCATTGGTGAGACGCTCGCCTGTAAGGGGTGAAGGACTATGCAACGGATCGGCAACAGATGGGCCTCGGATTCGCTCTTCTCTTTATCTCGGCGTTGCAAAGTGGTGCAGCAGTACTTTAGTTCTTCCGAGCTTGCGATGGACCGCGATGCAACCTGACGACGTCTTCGTTATCGTTATCACGTATCCGCGCCTGAAGGTCTGCGATCGCGGCCTCGCGCACGAGGAGCAGCCCTTCAAGCTCCTGGACCCTGTGCGATAGCGCATAGTTTTGCCGGGCAACTGCTTCCAGTTCAGCCTGAAGATCTTCAGCAATGTTTCTATACTCTCGCGCCCTCGCTTGCGTGCGAGTCAGTTCACCGCGCTTGGATTCCATCGACGAGTCCGTCATCGTGTTGCCGGTTCTCTTTAGCTTGTCGAGAAAATCCTCGTGATAGCGATATAGCGTCGATCGATTAACCTGAGCCTCTTTTGCCACCGACAGCACGGACACGGCCGTACCGGGCTTGACCCGCTTCGGCTCCCCGACAAGAATTCGCGCCAACGCGAGTTCGAGCAACTCCCGTGTTGCGTTAACTGATCGTGCTTTGTGTTCGACCAGAGACGCTGGGTTTCCGGTACGAGGGAGTTTAGCCTTCGGCATGACTGACTTCCCCTTCGAGCTTGGCGATGGTTTCCCGTGCCTTCGTCAGAATCCGCTGGGCGCGCACCTTTCCTGGCAGACCGATATCCTGGCAGGCGATGACGGTCTCCTGCTGACGTGCAATTTCCTGCCATACAGGAAGGTGCTCGACGCCAATGATCGCCCAATTGCAGTCCACGCACATGTCCGGCTCAAACAGGCAACGGCTGCCGCATCCTGTTCCTTTCGCGCTCCCGGCGCACCAGCTATGTCCGGTCCCAGTCAATGATATGGTATCGGCCAACTCCGCGATCAACTGCTCCTTATTGGCCGCAGTCCGGATCGTTCTTCGCCACTCGCCAACCCACGTTGACCCGTTCGCAACGGGCCTGTCGCTATCGACGATGTTCGACAGGATCTCGACATGGCGATCATGTTTCGCGTTCGCAATCATAGTCACGAGATCGGAATCAGCCTCGTATTCATCCGTGCCCTCGTCGGCATATAGCAGCGTCATATCGAGCGCGAAATGCCCGAAATGCTCCTTCAGGTACAACAGATCACCCATCTGGTTCTTGGCATAGTTGTAGGCGAACGTTCGTCGGAACTGATGCGGTGCGAGCGGCCACGGCTCCCCATTATCGCCGGCGATCGCATGGCGCTCGCAAAACTGCTTCAAGTGATAGGTTGACACGCTGTTACCTATGACGGCGATCCGCTTCTCTGAACGGTTTCCAACGCCAAGAAACAATTTGTCTTTCTGATTGCGGACCGTCTGCAGCCGCTTCATCTGCGCGACCGAGCGCTCAGCCAGAGCGATGAGTTGTTGCTCTTCTACCAACAGCATTGCGCGCAGCGGCTCAGACAGCCTCTCCATCACACGGACAGCCGTCTCGACAATGGGAGGCACCACCCACCTCTTAGGACGGACACCGGTTTTGTAGATTGTGCCATGCAGCCATCTGAGTTCAACACCATCTCGCGAATGGCCATGAACTATGCAGTTCGTTGAGAGGGACAACAATTCGCTATCGCGAATGCCGGAGAACATTCCGATCACGACGTAGCACGCCGTCTTCAGGCTGATGAGATCCCGAGAATGTTCGCGAGCTGTCGAGTATCCCAGTGACCGAGCAACTACCGTAACCTGCCATGGCTTGCCACCGCTCTTCGGAAGAGATACCTGCTTGTGTTCACATCCGGCAAGTTGATCCCGCACGTCGAGAATCTTCGTTGCACGGTGCTCAACATAGTCGATGGCGACTTTCCCGAGCTTGCGCAAGACCCCGTCGGGGATAAGGGGCGTCTTCGGCTTATACCTGTTCGGCGAAGAAAGTACTCCAGACAGGTGCCCGGCCGTGTCGAACGGCCACGGATGCAATTGCAATGCATCGGACAACTTCTTGCGTTGCAGGTACAGCGTCTCCAACAGGCCAAGCCGTTCCCGTGCGGTTTTCATGCTCACGCCAGTCCTGGCGTGGGCAACGAATTCCATCGTGAATCCATCGATCTGTCGGAACTGGGTATATCCACGGCTGACCATCCATTTCAGTAGTATCCGCAACGGGCTGTTGAAAAGCTCCACAACAGTGGTCATCCCAGGTCGCTTTCGCCCTTCAACAGGCTCGGAAAAATACGACCATAAGAAATCCTTGGAGGACCTGAGAAGCCCGGCATTCTCGGGATCGGTTAGCCGTGAACCATTCCCAAGATCGATTGACCAATCAATTCGCTTCTCGGCATTGTGCTTGTTCTCGTGAGGTAGATAGGGCCAGAAATCCCATACGTTGTCGTGGTACCTACTGACGACCAACTGCTCACCACCCGGCATCAGTGCGACTGAGACCGGCCATCGCAGCTTTTCGTCGATCGGCAGATCACGTATTGAGGGGAATGGGATCAAATTTGTGTTCATGAAGGACTGTCAATCTCGTGCCCATGCCGGATGAGGTGATTCTTGCGCGCGTCGCTTGGCGTCTTCAACCTTTTCGGTCGGGAAATTCGGTGTAATTTCGTTGTCTATGATCCTGATGACTGGCCCATAGGTTTGCAGCCAGTCGTTCGGATTCATCCTGACGCGCTCCTGAAGGAGCTTGTAGTAGAAACTGAACAGCCTCCACAGATCGTCCTCGAACACAACCATCTGGGGACAGGTGAAGCATGGAAGATACTTACTGCACGTTGCTCCGTTTTCGCGAAAGGGATTCCGGCACCGCGCGACAAGCGTGTTATACCCACCCTTAAGCAATTCGCGTGCATCGGCTAGGGGGATCTTCCCGTCTGCGGCGAGCAATACTGCATCCTGCTCGTCCTGCCTAGTTACCCAACCAACCATTGCCTGTCCAACAAACGTATGATCTCGGTGCGCTGTTTCGGGCAGAGCGATGTAATGCCGCGCTGTTACCTGCGGGCTCGAATGGCCCAGCGCTTGCTGTACCTTCCGCACGTCGCGCGTTCGCTCATAGAGCCGCGTCCCGAACGTCGGACGCAACCGTGCAAGGTACAACGCCAGTGGCTGGCCTTGGTCATCCTTGAGGCCATGCCGGAGAACGAAGCTCTCCGCCGCGCGGTTGAATCTGCGGATATCCAGCTTGCGAACTTCGCCGGTTCGCGCCCCCCGCTCCATCCTGTGAAGAAAGATGAAGTCGGCATTTCGTTCAGACGCATCCGCCACTAGTGGCGCCGTGTATTCCATTGCGGCACGCACGTAGCTCCCGACACTCAGTGGGATCGTCGTAACCTGATCCGATCCGAATGACTCGTCACGGTCCTTGCTATACGAAGTAACCTGGGTCGAGTGGCCCCGACGCTTCTCCGTAACTAATACCTCGCGATCAGCGAGCGGGTGCGGGCGAATGCCATCACGGCGGAGATCGAGCAGGCCCTGCGGATTCCGGCCAGTTGCGACGGCGAGGGCGATCAGATATACCGCAAGCACCTGCAACGACGACAATGCGCCAGGACCGCTTTCGACGAGTGCGCGGAGATCCGAATTTACTGCACCGACTATACGGCGCAGTTCGCTATCTGTATAAGGCTCGCGCGGAGGAGTAGCGATGTTGACGCGCGGAAATGGATTCTTCGGGAACGAAAGGGCAGGATTCACCAAGTCTGGGGCTAGCTTCTGGCGGTTCACCAGTAGGGATTTCAACCGATCGAACATCGCTTTCTTGGATGATAGCGACCACGGCTTACCCCGATCTTTCCCTTTGGCTGCTGTTTGAAGTTCAAGCCATGCGAGAAACTGGCGGATCAATGCGGCGTCGATATCACGAAGGCACGCGATATGCCGCCCAGTCTCGACGTGCAGCGTATCGAGGAACCGCCAGAACGGAAGCAGGCCGCACGGGATGTAGTTGCGCAGGGTCGTGCCCTGTAGGTGAAGTCGAAGCGACCAGACAGCGTCCCGGAACTGGGCGGCGAGCTCTTGACGCCCGTCCAGCGAAAACGGCTCGAAATCGAAACGGATCAGTCCGTGGTTCGGACAGTCGATTGTGAATTGCCATCCCGGCGGAAGATCTATGACCTGCGCGCCGAGGCTCGCGAGTTTCATCCTGCGGTCAACGCGTTTGCGGCCAATCATCGCTATACCCCCGCGCCATCGCCTGCAACATCTCGGCGACGTACCCGTCGGTGTCATCGTGAGTGACGATATCTGCCGCCTTCACGTAGACCTCTGTGGTCGTGACCGAGGCGTGCCCGAGCCGATCGCTAACCCACTTCAATGCATTGATCCTCGGCTTTCCCGACATTCTCACCAGTTCATGGACGGCAAAGGTATGCCGCAGCTTATGCGGATGACATCGGATACCGGAACGCTGACTGGCCTGCCTGAACTGTTCATCCAGTCCATCCAGCGAGAGCTCTTCGCCCTTCCGAGTCAGGAAGAGGCGTGTCGTCTCCCGGCCGTAGCGCTGTCTGTACATTTTCGCGAGCTTCGGTCGCTCGCGCGTCATATAGTCGTGCAAGTGGCCCGCCAACTCATACGGGATTTGCACCCACCGTTCTTTCGAGCCCTTGGTTCGCGTGATGGCCGGATCGAGCGTTAGCTTTATCGACTTTGTGGGATCATGTCCGCCGAGATTCGGAAGCACGCGAATATCGAGCCATGCGGCTTCTTCCCGGCGCAGGCCTGCGAGCACCATCAGCCACCCGATGAGCTTCGTTCGCTCCGGCGACAGCGATTCTATAAATGCCGCTGCGTCGCGCAGCGATAAGAATTTCGGAACCGGCCGTGTCGATGGCAACGTCAACTCGTTCGCATCAACGCGGTTACCAGATGCATCGACGTGCGCGAGAAACCCGCCGAGCTTTCCGACCAGCATCTCGCTGCGGTCGAACGGAAGCCGGTCAATCAGATTAGTTCGGCGACACCACGTGTAGAACGCCGAAACCGTGCGGATGCGGCTGTTGCATGTCGTCCGCTTCAGGCCGCGCTCCTGCATGCCGTTGCGCCACGCAGCGAGGTATGAACGATTGACCGAATCCCACGCAAGATCGTTTTCTTCGAGGAACGAGAAGAAGTCGTACAGATGATCCGCGTAGGTCCGGCGGGTTGTCTCGGCTCGTGTTCGGCCGCTGATGCACGACACGAAGTACAGGTAGCGATTTGCTGCTTCGACCAGTTGCCCTTCTCCGTCGATCAGAAATGGCACACCCGACGCGGGGACGCCAGCGACGGAAAACGTGTTGTCTGTGAAGATCAGGCGCACTGTAACGTCCTGCCAGGCAAAGTAGCTCACGGACATGTGGTCACGAATTTCAGGTCGGCTGCTTTCCGGGGGAGGGGCCGCGCTACGCGCGGCAACCCCATAAGGACAAAAGCAACACGACAACAGCAAAATCAAGACCGCTCAGTTCTGCCTGCCATGCTACTGCCCCTCGATTACAGAGGCAACACTCCTATGCTGGCAGAACATCTGCCGGGGAGCATCGACACCTACCAGGACCAGATGGTGGCGCACAAACGGGACGCCATGGAGGCGGGTCTGGACTGGGCGACGCCAGAACTGGAGGACGAGGCGTTTCTGCACATGGACACGCTACTGGACGAATTTGTGGACGATCTCGCCAAGCTACACGGCCGCAAGGCCCGGGATCAACGTGAACTGCTCAAGGAGGCCGCATGAAGACTGAAACCTGCACCATCGCCATCGGCGAAGGCGTGGCCACGGTGAAGCGCCGCGGCACCCGGGATACCGCCGTGGCGAAGATCCTGGGCACCGTCGAAGCCGACGGGGTCGAGGTGATTTGCCTGGATCGACTGGTACACGACATTCACGAGTCGGAGCTGGACGGCTGGCACGTCGCCGGCGCCGTTACCACGCTTCTGTCGCGCCCGATCGGGCCGCGGCAGCAGGCATAGCGAGAGCAGGGGCAGTCCGACTGTCCCGTGGGCCGGGGCCAGGTGCTGGCCGTCCTGTCGCAGCGACGGTCTGTGCTCGCCAACGCAATACCTTGATGTCCGCCCTCCGGTTTCCGGAGGGCATTTTTTTTGTCCGCGGGGCGTCAAATATGGCGCTGTCCGTCGAAACGCAAGCGAATTCGCGAGCTTACGCCGGGTGAAATGGCCGGATTGCCAGCTACTATGGGCTCCTGTAGCGCTCCTGCTACGACCCCGTGACCCGTAGTACTCGCCCTCCCCAGATGGAGGGCATTTTTTTGGTTCTTCACCGATTTCCGGGGAAGGCTGCCCGGATCTTCAGGAAGAAGTAATGGTCATCCCGGAAGCCGTAGGCCATGCGTTTGATGACCTTGATCCGGTTGTTGATGCCTTCCACCAGATTGGTCCCTAGTGGCCAGCGGCTGTGGGCGAGGATGCCTGGCAGGTATGGCTTGAGCCGTTTGGCGAAGAGGCATAGTGGGGCGATGCCGCTGGCCATGGCCCGGCCGTACCACTCATTCCAGAAGCGCCTGGCGTAGCCGGGATGCCGATATGCCCAAAGCGTCTTGAGGTCGTCCTTGAGCACGTAGACGGTCATCAGTGCCTTATTGGCCGCCAGTATTTCCTCAAGCCGGATCTGATCGGCCTCACGCGTGACGTTCTCCCGATTGCGCAGCAGCAACCAGCGAGATGACTTCACCACCTTGCGGGCGGCGCGGTCGCCGCGCAGCCGATTGGCTTCATCGACCCTGACTCGGTCTATGACTTCCCTGCCGTACTTGGCCACCACATGGAACAGGTCATAAACGACCTCGGCTTGCGGGCAATGCATCCGTACTTCGAGATCGTAGGCGGTGTTCATGTCCATCACCGCGGCGCGCAGTCTGGCACAGCCCTCAGGGCCAAGCAGCTTAAAGAATGGCCGGATTTCCTCACGCGAGCGCCCGCGCCCAACCCAGAGCACCCGCTTGCTCGAAGGCTCGACGATGACCGTGGCATAGCGATGGCCCTTCTGGATAGCAAACTCGTCCATCGCAATCACCGTGACGCCACGTAGGTCGACCGGCCCCAGTTCTTGCTCCAGATGGCGCAGATCGATGCGCTTGATCGTCGTCCAGGCCAACCGGTAGAAGCCCGCGACATGGCGCAACGACATAACCTTGCACAGTCGCGCTACGCTGGCCGCTAACCGCGTCGTGACCCGCGCATAGGGCGCGAGCCAGTCCAGGCGCTCCAGCTTCGGGCCACATTGCCGGCAAGCTAGACGAAGCCGCGGCACGACCAGCTCTACCGGAATCTCGAACACCGGAAGATCCCGCACGCGCCGCTCCACTCGGTCGTGGATACTGCTAACACCTCGACCACAGCCATCGCAGCACCGCCTCCGACGTGCCTTGGGTTCCAGCCGGATGATGCAAAAACGCTGCCCATTACGGGTCTCCTCCCAGCTATCGCGCAAGCGATAGCCTTCCCAGCAGCCGAGCTGGGCCATACAATCGCGTGGGGCCAACCTCTACCTTCCTGATTCTTGTTGTGTCGCAACTCCAAGATACCAGCGGTGGGCGGTTGGCCCTTTTTGTTTCTAAACGATCACGCAGATCGGCGAAGAACCATTTTTTTCCGATTTCCGGGGAAGGCCGAGTACGGCCATGAGGCGTCATTCGCTCGTACCGTCGCTCGGACCTTCAGGCGTCGGTTCCTCTCGGGAACCGGCCATTCACTTTGCAGCGTTGATGCGTTGCTTCTCGGCCATAGCCGCCGCTGGCGCGATCATCGACCAACCGTCGCTATGGTCAGCTTCGCTGAGGTCAGAGGCGCGAGTTTGAACGGCAGGGTTGCACCCGGGGAAGGACGGTGTGCGTAAACCCGCGACGACCACCGATCTGCGCGATCTCACTAATACCAGTTACCGCTAAAAATCACTGACGAAAAGCATTCTGGACAGCGCGCAGAAGACTCGCCGCGACTCAATGTGACAGAGAAGCGAGTTCCACATTTCTGGCAAGCGCCGTTCACAGCCATCGTCCGCGTGAATCGATCAATGCTTTTCAAAACATTGAGTTCTAACTGAACATCTTTCTTGCTAAAGCGCGAATTTGATTTTCTATGGAGTAAATCGAATTTTGTTTTGCTGGAGGCTGCTCTGGATAGCGACGTCGCACCTGATCTTAATTGGTTTTCAACCCTGTAGGGCGCTATAATATTATAATCCATCAGCTTGAAGAAGCAGCGTTTTGTGGCTCTAATGTCCTTGAGCGCATCATGGGCACCATCAAATTGCTCGCCAAAGCACCTAAAATGCAGTTCATTCAGCGTTGGGAACTTAAACCCACGCGCGCCGTTGAGTTTCGACAACCGGCACCAATTCGTGGACGCCTTCATTGTGCATATGTTTGGAATATCGATTAGGGAGAAACCCAATCCAGATGCACGTATATCATTTTGCAGAATGGCGACATCGTATTGAATATTGTGCCCCACAAGCACGACAGACTGATCGAGCGAACGCTTAAATGACTTGAGAACGTCCACAATACCAACACCAATCTGCATGGCTCTAGCCTTCGAAATTCCATGAACCCTTTGCGCCCCGATCCCAATTTCAAAATCCACGGGCCGAATAATATGACTCTCTTCCATCAAGACATGTCCGTGCTTATCCGAGAGAATCCAAGCAATTTGTACTGATCTGCTGGTCGCTCGACTCAACCCGCTCGTTTCGGTGTCGACAAAGAGATACATATATACCTCCGGAGGAAAATGATGTTGTTAGCCGCGGGGTGTTTCCTCGATGTTTAACGAACCCAGCCTCGAATTGTCTTCATGATTCTGCAAGTACGGGAAACCCAGTCTGCTTTCTTGGATTAATGCCGCAGCACTGTCTAGCAGGCTGCTGAAGTACTAGCCGCGTAAAAAGCGAAGCTTCCCTCTACAAGCCTGAGGGGCTCGCTATTTTTCACAAT
>NZ_JBXAHL010000041.1:0-74241 GCF_058795055.1 Cupriavidus sp. GW823-FHT06D04
AATACCTCTTGCAGAACGTTGACGGTCAGACCATACGACATCAGCGCAGCAAACTTGACCTCGAGATACTGCAGTTCCGGACTGATCCGCTCCGGCAGACACCGGGCGACCGGACTGAAAGTGGGGGCGGTACCCGCGCATTGCCGGCAAGGATACAGCCTGGGACTGTTAATCGACATCCGTCCAAATGGCGAGCGGAAGACCAGCCGATGGTGCCCCTTGCAGACTAGCGGCGCTCCGCACGTGGGGCAAACGCTCGTCTTGGCAACGGCCTCGGCAACCTGCGCCGCAACCATCGTGCGCTGCAGCCCGCCTAACAGTGCTTTCGCTTCCGCCAGATGCAGCCCCAACGAGCCAGCATCAAAGGCTGTTCGTTCGAACTGAGCGATCTCCGTGACGGTGGCCGGCGCGGGCCCTTCGTCCTGCACTACGACTTGCAAGCTGATACGCATGGCCGCCCTCCTCGCTTGGACAAACTGCGGCGACCAGTCTACGCCTGGAGCTGCCGCAACCGATCATTGACAATTTGGCGGTCGAAGCGACGGTCCAGCCAAGTCAGCCACTGGTCGACCTCATCACGTAGCTCGTCCCGTTCGATGGGGCGCTCGCGTAGGGATTCGAGCCATTCAATGAATTCCCATTCGCTCCAAGTTTCCCTGACCTCCAGGTATCTTTCCACCCCGCCGATGTCCTCCGGCGGACAAGCCCCGCTCCCAGCCACACAACGTGGCATCAGCTCTGCATTCTGCCTCAGCGCGCGTCGCTCGACGCGGATATCGTGGCGCCACCACGCATTGAAGTCGTACACGTAAAAGAAAGCTTCGTGCTCGCGCAACGCGAATGCGCTCAGCGTAAACGCGGTTGCCGCGGTGGAAAATTGCAGAGCGCCCTCACGGGATTCGCCGTAGCGCTGGCCACGAATCATGAACTGGTGCAGATGATCGTCGGTCCAACCCATCGCCGCCTGGATGACCTCGTGAAGCTGGCCCAGCGTGATTTGCTCAGGGATGAACACACGTCGCCAGACCGGCGGGCTCAAGCCGCGCAGCGTGATTCGGAGTTGAAGGACTGATATCTCAGGATCGGAAGCCATCCGCCCATTCTAGGTGGCTCATTGACCTCACGGCAGGAGTTAGGGAAGTCGCCCCCGATTTGGCGCGGTCTCGTGCCGAGACCGCGCCAAATCGGGGGCTGACTATGCGGCACGGCGGCGATCGTCTTCTCCGGCAATGGAGGGATACCACCGCTCAACGTACGACCGGAACTGGTTATTGAGCACGGCGGTTCGGATTTGCAGCAAGTTGTGCGCGTGTCGCGGTCGCCAGGCCATCTGCTGCCGTTTGACGAACCGCTTGCTGACCACCTGGTTGACGGCTGACTCGACAAAACCTGATGCAATGGGCTCCCCATGCCGATAGCGATCACCGTAGTTCACGATGAAGTGCCGGTTGTTGTCCAGGTAGACAATGAACTCCTCGAGCTTGCCGAGAAGTTTGCCCTCCTCGGGGCTGGCCTCAGGGTCCAGATCCCAGCTCAGGCTTTCCAGGCAGCGCAACGCTGGAAAGGGGCAGCCGTGCCACACGTGCCACTTGGCGCCATGCAGCGTCTTGATCAATGCGGTATTGCTGGGGCCATCGCTGTGTGCCGGCCGGCCCTTGATCATCTGTTCGAGATTCTGTACCCGCATGGCGATGTGGAACCAATCGAGAACGTACTCACCGCGGTCACCAAAGCCGAGCTGGGCAAACCGTACGGTATCCCCGCCGTCCGACAAGAAGGTGACCGGCTGACTGGGTTGCACACCTTCTCGTAGCAGGAAGTTCCACATACGATCGGCCGGTCGGCGCTCCAGTTTGTGCACGTAGGCAAAGCTATGGCCGCCATCCTGATCCCGCAGGGACTTCCCGACGATCACTTCAAACCAGCCATCCTGGCGGCGCCGGTGGCCGGCCCGCCGAAGGTAGCCGCCGTCAATGCCGACCGCGCGGACTGGACTGGGCTCGGGGATCTCAGGCGAGCGGATGCTCGCGGCCACCTCCGCCTGCTGCCGGGCGTCGGTGGCCTGTTCCGCTTCCAATCGGCGACCGAGCGTGGTGACCTGGCGCCGGATCGAGCTCGCTGCCAGCACATGATCGAGCGGCAATACCTCTTGCAGAACGTTGACGGTCAGACCATACGACATCAACGCTGCGAATTTGACCTCGAGATACTGCAGTTCTGGGCTGACCCGCTCAGGCAAGCAGTTGGCGATCGGACTGAAGGTGGGGGCGTCGCCTTGGCACCGCCGACAGCGGTACAGCCTGGGACTGTCAATCGACAATCGCCCGAACGCGCTACGGAAGACCAAGTGATGGTGGCCCTTGCAAGCCAATTGCGCTCCGCACGTGGGACACATGCTGGTCCGGGCAACTGCCTCGGCAACCTGTGCCGCGACCATCGTGCGCTGCAGCCGACCCAGCAATGATTTCGCCTCCTCCAGATGCAGCCCCAGCGAGCCCACATCAAGGCCCTCTCTCTGGAACTGGGCGATTTCGGTGACGGTGGCTGGCGCCCCTCCCCCGTCCTGCACTACGAGTTGCAAGCTGATACGCATGGCCGCCCTCCTCCCGTGGAAGCTGCGGCGACCAGTCTACCCCTCGAGCTCTCGCAACCGATCGTTGACGATCTGGCGATCAAATCGACGATCCAGCCAGTTCAGCCACCCGTCGACCTCGTCGCTTAGGTCTTCCAGCACGACAGGCCGCTCGCGCAGCGACTCGATCCAATCGAGGAACTCATATTCACTGTGTTCGTCCCTGGCCTCCAGATACCGCTCGATCCCGCCAATGTCCTCGGGCGGGCAAGGCCCGCAACCCGCCACGCAACGGGGCAACTGGCCAGGCCGTTGCCGCAGCATACGCCGCTCCATGCGTATCTCGTGGCGCCACCACGCGTTGAAGTCATACACGTAGACAAAGCCTTCGTGTTCGCGGAGATGAAACGCGGTCAGCGGCAGTTCATTCGCCACGGTGCAGAACTGCAAGACGCCTTCATGAGCTTCGCCGTAACGCCTGCCCCGAATGCTGAACGTGTGCAGATGTTTGTCGGCCCAGCCCATGACGACCTGGATGACATGGTGCAACTGTCCGAGCGTCAAGTGCTCGGGAACGAGGACGCGCCGCCAGACCGGCGGGCTCAGGCCACGCAGAGCAATTCGAAGTTGAAGAACCGAGATCGCCGGCCCAGGATTGGAAGCCATGCGCGCATTGTAGGTGCCTCATTGGCCGCTCGGCAGCGGCTCGGTCGTCTGCCCCCGCTTTGGCGCGGTCTCCTACAAGAGCGCGGTCGAACTCGCGTTGATGCGGCGCCTGAAACGGGCCTTCGATCCACTTGGCCTGCTCGACCCCGGCAAGGTCCTGCCCGACACCTCTACCGAGATTTCTCCATGAGCATTTTCCTGTCCCAGCGCGCCCGCCGGGTGCGCCTCTCGCCAATCGCCGCTGCGGGCCAGCGCGCCACCGCGCTGGCCCGCCAGGGGCGTGACATCCTGGCTCTGACGGCCGGCGAGCCTGAGTTCGATACCCCCGAGGCCATCGAGCGGGCCGCCATAGCCGCGCTCGCGCGCGGCGAAACGAAGTACACGCCCACCGCGGGCACGGTCGCGCTGCGCCAGGCAATTGCCGCCCGGTACCAACGCGACCACGGGTTCCCGGTCACCCCTGCTGACGTCTTTGTCGCCAATGTCGGCAAGCAGGTCATCTTCGAGACTTTCTCGGCCACATTCGACAGCGGCGACGAGGTCCTGCTGCCGGCGCCATATTGGCCTTCCTTTCCGGACATCGTGCGCGTCAATGACGGCACCCCGGTGTTTCTGCCCTGCGACGAGCGCAGCGGCTTCAAGCTTGACGCCGCCCGACTGGAAGCCGCAATTACACCGCGCTCGCGCTGGCTGGTGCTGAACACCCCGGCCAACCCGACCGGCGCGGTCTACAGTGCAGACGACCTTGCGGCCCTCGCCGAGGTGCTGCGCCGCCACCCGCACGTTCTCGTGCTCGTCGATGAGATCTACGAGCAGATTCGCTTTGGCGCGGCACCACCGCACTGGATGAACGTGGCGCCGGACATGCGCGGGCGCACACTGCTGGTCAATGGCGCATCGAAGACCTATGCCATGACCGGCTGGCGCACCGGCTGGGGCATCGCCCCCGTGGAACTGGTGCACGCAATGACGGCAATCCAGTCGCAGGTATCTTCGGGCGCCAGCGCGATCGGCCAGGCCGCCGTGGCGGCGGCGCTCGATGCAGCCGACCAGACGTTCGTGCAACACGCGCGGGAGCCCTACGCGCGCCGCGCCGAACTCGTGACCAAGACCATTCCGTCTATTCCGGGCCTGCAACTGCTGCTGCCGCAGGGCGCGTTTTTTGCATACGTCAACTGCGGCGGCCTGATCGGACGCCTGCGGCCCGATGGGCGGCCCCGTTGAGAGCGACGCCGATGTGGTCGACTGGCTGCTGGAGGCCGAAGGCGTGGCTGTCGTCGACGGTGCTGCCTATGGCCTGTCGCCCTACTTCAGGCTCTCCTTTGCTGTGGCCGACACGGTGCTGGAGGACGCGCTGCACCGCATCGCGCGTGCGGTTGCCGCGCTGAAACCGGCAAAGCTGGAGGTGGTGGCATGAGCGATCTCCTGGCCCCGTAGTCAGGCGCTGCCGGATATGCTCACAGCGGGAAAGGCTAACACCGCTCGAAGAGGAATTCGCTCATAGTCGAGCCGCGTAGATTCCGGCGGCAGCGGGATCGGCTGCCCGTGGGCGACCTGCGAGGCGGCGACGCGAAAAAAGATGGTCGGCCGCACGGTCACCTCCCTGCGCGTTTCGCGGACGTGCCCGGCGTAGTTCAGGCCGGCGCAGAGGATCTTGCGCGGATCGGCCACCACCGGGCGGTAGGCGTCGAGTTTGTCGGCTTCGGGCAGGTCGGCCGTGTGGCGGGTGGCCATGTCCATCAACACCTCCACGTGCTGCCTGCGCAGCGCCGCACCGATGTCGGCGGTGCGCAGGCGCGCGCCGAGGTCGATCACTCCGCCGGCCGTCGTGGCGCCAAAGCTCTGCCGTCCCTGATGGACGAAGCTGACCACTTTCATGGGTATTCCTGTTCGGTGTTCGGTTTGGGATTGGCGCTCAGGCGCGCCGCACCACCAAGCAGGTGGCCGTGGCGGTCGCTAGCAACTGACCGTCCTGCCAAAGCTGTCCGACCACGTTGCAGACGTTGCGGCCGCGCCGCTCCAGCCGCGCGTGCCCTTGCAGCGGCCCCGGCTTGCCCGGCCGGAGGAAGGACAGATTGAGGCTCAGCGTAGAACAGAACTCACCGTCGGCCAGCGTGGCGGTGACAAGCATGGCGGTCACATCGTCGAGCATCGCGCCGAGCATGCCGCCCTGCACCTGTCCGGCAGGGTTCAGGAAGGTGTCCTTCGCCACGTAGGCTGCTTCCAGCGTGCCCGCTTCCGTGTCGACGGAGCGTACCTCGCCGCCAAGCAGGCCACAGACGGCCGGTGGGGGCGCCTCGCCGCAGCGCATGCGGGTGAAGTAGTTGTCGGGGGTCATATCGGTTTCAGTGTCCGGTAAAGCGCGGCGCCCGCTTCTCGCGCCATGCCAAGGCGCCATCGCGCAGGTCGTCCGAGGCGTCCGCGCGGGCGATGTCGCTCGCCAACTCGTCAACATCGAGCATGCCGCGCCCGATGCGGTTCATGTGCTTCTTCATGCCGAGCAGTGCCAGCGGTGCCATGCCGGCCAACATGTTGCTGACTTCCCGCACACGCGAGCGTAGCATGTCGACGCTCGCTTCGAGGCCATCGAGATAGCCAATGCGCATGGCGTCGGCGTCGAGGCGCTCCGCCAGCAGCATCACGCGCCTGGCCAAGCCGCGGCACCTGCCGTGGCACCGGCCGCTTTCCGGACCAAGGGAGTGACCGATACCTTCCGAACGGGAACGTGCGGCCTGCTTTCTGCAACGACCGTGCGCGCTGAAGGGCTGGCATCGGTCAGCTTGAACACGGATACAGCCGCGGTCAGGTTCTGCGCCTGCTCTTCGAGGGACTGCGCTGCAGCAGCTGCCTCCTCGACCAGCGCCGCGTTCTGCTGTGTGACCGCATCCATCTGAACCACCGCCTGATTGACCTGCTCGATGCCACGACGTTGCTCTTCGGAGGCCGCCGCGATTTCGCCGACGATATCGGAAACTCGTTTGATCGCCTCCTTCACTTGGCCGATGGTCGTGCCAACCTCCGCAGCCTGTGTGGCCCCATCCTGAATCGTCGCCACCGACGAGCCGATCAGTTCTTTGATTTCCTTCGCAGCGGCGGCTGAGCGTTGCGCGAGACTGCGAACCTCGCTCGCCACCACGGCAAATCCGCGACCCTGCTCGCCAGCACGAGCTGCTTCGACAGCGGCGTTCAGCGCTAGAATGTTCGTCTGGAACGCGATGCCCTCGATGACGCCCGTGATCTCGGAGATCTGGGTCGAACTGCCGCTGATCTTTTCGATCGTGCCGACCATGCTTTGCATCGCATCGTTGCCCGCATCCGCCATATCGGTCGCACGCGCGGCCAGTGCGTTTGCCTGCTGCGCGTTGTCCGCGTTTTGCCTGACGGTCTCGGTCAACTGCGTCATGCTGGAGGCGGTTTCCTCAAGAGACGCAGCCTGTTCTTCCGTGCGCGCCGACAGATCGGTATTGCCAGTGGCGATCTCCTGCGAAGCCACTTCGACCGATTCCGCACTTACCCTGATGCCGCGCACCGTATTGCTGAGTTGCTGGTCCATCTTCTTGAGCGCCTCCAGCAACTGGCCGAATTCGTCGCGCGAATCCACGGCGAAATGATTTTCCAGCTTACCGTGGGCGATTGCATTTGCCACATCCACAGCCTTGCTGAGCGGATGCAGGATGATGCGCAAAAAGTAAATCACCATGCTGATCGCGATCACGACCCCTCCACCGATCAGAGCAATGATGATCCGAAGATTGGCCTGGAAGGAAGCCTCGCTGGCATCGGCGAACCGGCTGGCCTGAGCGGCATTTAAGGCTGCGTCCTGTTCAAGCGCGTCGTCTAGCTGCGTCGCTAAAACTCCCAGCTTCCTGATAATGACGACGGCCTTTTCGTAGTCACCAGTCTCCAGAACTGCAATCACCTCGTCCGTGATGGACTTGAACTGTGGCAAGAGATTCTTGATCCGCTGCGCGACTTCGCGCTCCTTATCGGAGAAGACCTCGATCCGGTAGTATTGATCCCAGGCTTTGCTGATACGCACCTGATCGTCACGAATCATTGCGATCGCCGCCTTCGTTTCAGCGGGATCGCGAAAGACTTGGGCTCGCCGCAATTGCAGGCGGATTCTGGCCTCACCGACTCGGATATCCGATAGCTCTGCAATGGGTATCGTACTACCGGAATAGAGGGCTTGGGCACACGCATTCAGCTTTGAAAGACCGAATATTCCCAGAAGCCCCATTACAGTCAAAAAAACTAGGAATGCGACCGAGACGAGGATGATCTTTAACTTGATGTTTATCTTCTTCATGTTCTGCCATGTGACCCGAAATTCACCGCACCGCGACCAGCCCGCCGCTGATCGCCGAGACCGTTTGCCTTCATGCAGCGGCATCCATGAATCAGGAGACAACCCACCATTGGAGCGTTATCGAGCGCTGCCCCATTGGTACGAGAACTACTATCGACCATGCGAAGCACTTCCACATTGCGCATGGCCGCCCCCAACTCCCTCCGTCTGGATTCGCTCCTATTGAGCTGAGGCCCCACCATCCAAAACCAATTCGGCGCCGTTCATCCACTTTGTCGACGCTACGTAACACACGGCATCGGCGACGTCTTGAGGATCTCCAAAACCCATGGGATGAAGACCCGCCAAGGCGTGGTGGGCGGCATTCTCGTCTGGCGCAAGTCCCGCCGACACCAGGTCGCTCAGCACCGTATCCCCAAAACCTCCCTTCACAACTGCAGGGTGAATCGAGTTCACGCGAATGCCGTTACGAAGGTAAGCACATTCAAGCGCAGCCGCTTTCGTCAAGAGCCGGACCCCTCCTTTCGCAGCGCAGTACGCACTCATGCCCACGCTGCCGACGATACCCGACAGCGACGAGATATTAACGATGCTCCCACCCCGGTTGCGCATCGCACGAATTCCCCATTTTGTCCCAAGGAAAGCACCCTCCAGACAAACGCGCTGGACCTTCTGAAACTGCTCTAACGTCAAGTTCTCAAGCAGCGAAAAGACAACGATTCCGGCATTGTTCACGACAATATCGAGGCCGCCGAGCACGTTCGCTGCATGTGCCATCACCCGCTCCCAGTCCGCCTCGCTTGTAACATCCTGCCGGGAAAAGGCTGCTCCTTTAATGCTGCTTGCTGTTGCAGCGACCTTCTCCTCCTGCACGTCGGTGAGCAACACTTTCACTCCATAGTCGGCAAGCGTCGAAGCAATTGCCGCACCGATCCCGCCAGCAGCACCTGTCACCAATGCCGCCTTCCCCGACAAACTTTCCATTGCTTTTTCCATCGTTTCCTCTGGTAAGTTGAAGTTCTGGCCCCCGCTCAAACCGATCTACCCTGCTTACAGGGCGACAGTCAGTTCAGGCACAAGCTCAAACAAGTCCCGACAAGGCCGTAGTCGGCAATACCAAAAATTGGTGCTTCAGGATCCTTATTGATCGAGAAGCTGGCCCAACCAACCGTCAACATGAACATTGGTCAGCGTCTATTCGCGCCGTGGGTGCGCTAGCCGGCTTCGCTGGCGACAGCAGAAAATGCCCCAGCGTCGGCAATAAGATCAGCGCCCCAACCATGTTCCACACGAACATGAAGGTGAGCAGCACGCCCATATCGGCCTGAAACTTGATCGGAGAGAACGTCCACGTCGCCACCGCAACCCCCAGCGTGATGCCGGTAAGGACCACAACCCGGCCGGTAAAGAGCAGCGCCTTGTAATACGCCTGGGACAGGCTTTGCCCCTGGCGCAGATGAGTCAGGGTCACCGTGAGCACATAGAGCGCATAATCCACGCCGATGCCGACGCCCAGCGCAATTACGGGCAGGGTGGCCACCTTTACGCCTATCCCCAGGAACACCATGAGCGCTTCGCACAGGACGGAGGTGAGCATGAGCGGCAGCACCGCGCAAAGCACGGCGCGCCAGGAGCGGAAGGTGATGAAGGCGAGCACGATCACCGCCGTGTAGACAAGCAGCAGCATTTGCAGATTGGCCCGCGTCACGACGATGTTGGTAGCCGCCTCGATTCCAGCGTTGCCCGCAGCGGACAGGAACCGGATTTCGTTGCTGTTGTGAGTCGCCGCGAAGTTCTCGATGGTGCCCACCACGCTCGTGAGGGTGTCTGCCTTGTGATCCCTCAGGTAGGCATAGATCGTCAAGAGGTCGCAGTTCTGATTGAACATCTCCCGCGGCGCGTGCGTGACGATGGTGTTCAGCAAGTCCTGATTGCGCGGAATGCCGTACCACTTCAGACTGCCCTCGTTCATGCCCGCCGCGGCCTGCTTGGCGAGGGACGCGAGCGAGTTGGTCGACACCACCCCGGGCAGGCGCTGAAGTTCTCCTTCCAGGGCGTCGACATCCGACAACGTGTCGTAATGCGCGCATTCATAGCGCGGCGTTTTCACCATCACCACATAGGTGTCGCTGCTCGCCCCGTAGTGGCTCACCATGAAAGCATTGTCGCGGTTATAGCGGGAATCGGGTCGCAGCTCCGGCGCGCCTGGGTCGATGTCACCAATCTTCAGGTGCGTGCTGACGGCAAAGCCTGCCGCGCCGAGCGCGACCGCTACGAGCAGTGCCCCGCTCGCCCACTTGCGTGTCGTAAACAGGTCGAGGAACGCCCAGAACGGATGCTTGGTATGCGGTGCAGCGTCTGCTTGCGGATGGGCCTTCAGACTACGCGCCGCAGCGGCTGCGCTCACCCCGGTGTATGACAAGAGGACCGGCAGCAGCACCAGGTTGGTGAAGATCAACACTGCCACGCCGAGGCTCGCCGTGATGGCCAGATCTTGGATCACTTTGATGTTGATGACCATCAGCACCGCAAAACCGACCGCATCGGCAAGCAGCGCGGTAAGCCCCGCGAGGAAGAGACGCCGGAACGTGTAGCGCGCAGCCACCAGCTTATGCGTGCCGCGGCCGATGTCCTGCATGATGCCGTTCATCTTCTGCGCGCCGTGGCTCATGCCGATCGCAAACACGAGGAACGGCACCAGCACGGAATATGGGTCCAGTTCGAAGCCGAGCGTGCGCAGCAACCCAAGCAGCCAAATCACCGCGATGAGCGAACACAGCACTACCAGCAACGTGCTCCTGACGCAGCGGGTGTACCAATACAGCACCGTGGTGCAGATCGCGATGGCCGCGACAAAAAACAGCAGCACTTCTTGCAGGCCGTCGATCAGGTCACCCGCCACCTTGGCGAAGCCCGTGATATGGATCTTGATCGAATCGGATTCGTACTTATGCCGAAGTTGCTCGAGCCGCTGCGATAGGTCGCGGTAATCGGTGCGCTGGCCGGTTTCTGCCACCGTATCCTGCAGCGGCAGCAGGACGATGCTCGACTTATAGTCACCCGCCACCAGACGTCCGAGCTCGCCGGAGCGCTCGACGTTGAGCCGCACCTGACCGATGCTCTTCGCAGAGCCGTCATAGTCGTCGGGAATCACCGGACCACCGTCCAGCCCGTCCTCGGTCACGGCGATCCAGCGCGTGGCCGGCGTCCACAGCGACTTCATGTAGGGCCGGTCGACGCCCGGAAAGAGAAACAGCTCATCATTGATCTTGCGCACCGTGTCCAGGTAGGCGCCGTCAAAGATGGTGCCGCGCCGGGTTTCCACTGCAATGCGCAATGTGTTGCCCAACCCTGCCAGTTGGCCCTTGTTCTCATGATAGTTGACGATGAATGGATGCCGTGTTGGGATCATCTTCTCGAAGGCCGCATTAGGCCGCAGCCCAAGCGCCTGGTAACCCAGAACGAGTGTGGCGATGACGCACAACACAACCACCCACATCCGGTGGTTGAAGAAGATCCGCTCGGTCGTCGATCCGGAGCTTTGATCGAAATCCTTCAGATCGCGAACGACGGGATGCTCCGTGAAAGCGTTGAGGTGACTCATTTGTTTGACTCCGCGCCAATGGCGTGTGCAGGCACCCGGGTGATGCCACCGGCCCCAGACAGAATGACCGCGCCGTCAGCGGCCTGCGCGATGCCCGTAAACGACGACGGCCGTGGAATGGCGACCGGCGTGAAGGCACGCCCGCCGTCGACGCTGCGCAAGAGGCGGCCGGTCTCATCAACCATCACGAGCGATCCGTCCGACAAGCGTGCGCCCGCAGTCAGCGTGGCACTTGTGCCCGTGTCGACCTTGCTCCAAGTCGCGCCGCCATCGCCGGTCCGATATGCATTGCCACGCAGCCCCAACGCGACGAGCTCCTCTTTCGGGGAGACGACAAGATCGAAATAGGTGCCCGCGTACGGCGTCGTGACTTCCACGAAGTGTTGACCGGCGTCGCCAGAGCGATACAGCGCACCCTGCTCGCCTGCGAGGTAGAGCCCGCTTGCGGTCGCAAAAATCTTGTAAAGATGCTTGCCCTTCGGGTTGTCGAGGCGACCCATGAGCGACAGCCAGGTCTTGCCGCCGTCGCGGGTGCCAACAATGAAACCGTAGGCACCGACGGCAAACCCATTGTTCTCATCGGAAAAGTACACGTCAAAAAAGGGCTTGTCGGGGCCATCAGCCACCAGCCGCTGCGCGTTGACTACACGCCTAGGGTCGCCCTCAGCCTGGGCCGAGGCCAGTTCCAGTTGCGCGGCTTGCCGGCCGTCGAGTTGCTTGACCCAGGTCTGGCCGCCGTCGCTCGTGTGCAGCACGACGCCGCTGTGGCCGACAGCCCAGCCGTCCTTGGCCGAGATGAAAAAGACGTGGGTGAGCGTCACGCTGACCGGCACGCCCGTTTGCCGCCAAGTGCGGCCATTGTCATCCGAGAGCAGCACGATGCCGGCCTCGCCGACGGCCACTAAACGCGGACCAGCATGCGTCACTGCGAGAAGAACGGACTGACTGGCCCGGGGGGTAAGCCGGGCGGGCTGGTCCAGCAAGTCCAGCCGCGCCCAGGCAGCGGGAGTGAAGGCAAGCGTTGCTGCGACAGCCGACGCCGCCATGACGCGTGCTCCCCACGTCCGCAAGGGGGTGCTTACTGCTTTTGACATAAAGAACTCTGGAAATCGTTGAGGTAAAGCGCGACATGCCGCCTGGCGGCCAGGCGGTCCGCCACCGCACGGTGGCGCGCCGCCCTTCGTTGTTGCGACCTTTAACGAGCGGCGTCGGCCGCCGCAGCCTCGCCGGTGTAGAAATTGTCCGGCTTGCGCGCTACGACCCTGTACGTCTCGCCGTTCAGGAACTGCACACCAACCAGGGTCCCGGCCTGAAGGTTAAAGACGGCCGCGGGTACAGTGACCACCGCTGGAACCGTCGGCACCACGAACGGGGCGACCTGCAATGTGCGCCACAGCTTGCCCTGGGAGTCGTACCCGTCGATCAGCACGGCGGCCCAGGAGTCCTCGTCGAAGTAGAACAGGCGTTTAGGCACGGCGTGGCGCTTGCCGGGAGCGACCGTGGCCTCGACCACCCATACCCGGTGCAGCTCCCAACGCAACTTGTCGGGATTTAGGTGATGCTTGGCAAACGCATCGTCCACGCTGGCCGTCACGAATCCGTTGTCGTTATAGGGGATGTACATCTCCTTTTTGCCAATGAGCTTCCACTGATAGCGGTCGGTACCGCCCATGAAGCCGTCGGTTTCGTCGAAATAATCGACCCCCGATGAGATGAAGTTAGGCGTGTCATAACCCACGGTCGGCGCGCGCCGCACGCGCCGCTGCCCGACCAGGTACTGCCAGCTCTGCGTCGGTTCGCTCGGATCGATCCGGTGATGGCTCACCAGCGTCTCGCCCGACTTGTAGGGCGGTTCGGTATTCGTGTACCGCTGCAGGTAATATTGGCCCGTCCATTTTTCCGCGGTGCCATTCTTGTAGTAATAGGGGTAATTCCAATTGTTGACACCGCGGCATGCCAAGGTGCGCGAGCCGTCCGACGCGCCGACGATGCACTTGAGGCCGTACTCGGCCGCCTCCGGCGCTACACGCAACAGATGATTCCAGATCAGCTCTGCGCCGTCTTTCGGGATCGGGAACGGGACGCCGCCATAGCAGTTCTTGATGGCATTGCCGTTGGCGGTCAATTCACAGCGACTTGCGTTCTTGAGCGTGTTCTCGTAGACCCAGGCAGGCGCGGCAGCAGTGCGATGCGTCGGATACACATCAATGCGGAACGTGTCCGGGTACTTCTTCATCAATGCCTGCGTGCCGTCGCTAAGTTTGTCGGCATATTGGGCCATGTTTTTCGCCGAGATCTGCAGCACTGGCTTTTCGTTGGCGAACAGAGCCGCCGGAACGTCGCCGACTTTGGGCCCCGAAACCGCGCTGGTGATGCCGCCATCCCACGCTGGAATCGTGCCGTCTTTGTTGCCCGCCTTTTCCGCGCCGAGCGGGGTCAGCGTCGTCTTGAGGTTGCCGGCTTCGTCAGCGCTCACAGCCGCGCTGGCCAAGCGAGTTCCCACCACTGCCACGGCAATCGCCGTGCACAACAACGCCCGATAGTTAAGATGGTTCACAGCCATGTGTGTCTCCTTGATTCGAATCTGGAATCCGCCGATCAGAAAGTGCGTTGCACCGAAAGGGCTACGAAGTCGCGGTCCTTGTAGACCTGGTTTCCCGAGAGCTGCCCCAATCCATTGATCACCCCTCCGCCCTTGCCGTAGAAGTGCGTGTAGGTGAGCGACGCATTCCAGACGTGCTGATACTCGCCTTTGAGCCCGATGTTGATGTCGCCTGTGCGGCGAGCAGGCAATCCGGCGCCATTGACCGAGGAGATGCCGGAGAGGCCGTAGCCGACGCCGACCGGCACTTTGAGGTCGAGCCCCGGCAATACCTGGAAGTACTCGGGCTCGAGGATGAAACGCAATGCGCTGGCGTCGCGCGTGACATTGGGGTCGAGCTGCGTCGCGTTCTTGGTGATGCTCAGCCGCCGGTTGAAGGCGAGTTCGCTCACGAGCGAGGCGGTTTGCCACAGAGGGCTGGCTGGAAACAAGGCAATGGCTGACAACTGGGCGTGCAACGTGTTGCCGACCGGGTACAGCGGGTTGCTCCGCCCGTCTCCGGTGCCGGTCGGGTCGATGACCACGTTGCCGGTGGCCGCCAACGGCATATTGCGCCGAATCGAGACTTCACCCGCCACATTGGTATCGCCGACGACGGTGCTGAAGCTCGCGCCATAGGTCTTGATATCCTGCCCGTAGACGAGCGCGTAGTCGCCGATGCGCCCTGTCACGGGATTGAAGCCGCCCACGCCAGGCCGGAGGTAGAACTGCGGGAACCGGTCGTGAAAGCGCGCAGCGTACACCCCGTATTCCGTGTCACCCACCTTGAACTTGACTTCTCCTCCACCCTGGCCGGAATTGCGCGCGCTCAGATCATCGCCTCGGAAAAACGCCGCCGGGCCACCGCCCGGCATCAGAGGCGGGCCCGCTAGGACGCGCTCGCCGCCGGCATCGGCGAAGTCCGCGAAACTGAAGTAACTGCCGGCGCCCGGCAGGCGGGCCTTGCGCCACTGATATTGGTAATAGGCACCAGCGGAGAGCTGGGGCGTGAACTGCCAATTCGCCGAGACCTGCCCCGTCGGCAGGAGGATTTCCTTGAACTGCGAATTCGGCACGGACAGCAGCTTGACGATGTCCGGCGAGGCCTGCGCCGCCGCGATCCCGTTGCCGCCGAAAAACACGCTCTCGCCGTACAGTTGCGTGAAACGTCCGGCGCGCAGATTGAGCGCCGTGTCGCCCGGCGTGAACTTGCCGAACACGAAGCTGTCGAGAAGCTCGGCCTTGCGCCCGTGCAGTTTTTCAGTGCCGCTGGTGAAGTGGTCGTTCGGCACCGAGAATGAATTCGCCGTCGCCGGAGAGTTGTTGGCGTTGGAACGGTTGTAGATCGAGTCGTACCACGCCGCCGCGCTGACACGGGCACCGAAGTCTTGATACTTGAGGTCGAACTCAGAGAGCAGGTCAAGGCGGTTGGAGATCATGCCTCGATGGAAATTCCGGTCCCCATCGTCCAGGTTCGGATTTGGGTTGGAAACGCTGGGGCCGGACACTTCCGTATCCAGGCCGTTCACGCGGAAGGCGGTGCTGTACTTCACCGTGTTATCCCAACGCAGCTTGAGCTCCGGGTTGCTGGTGTCGATCTCGAACGCGTGGGCGGCCGAAAGCGTCCCCACCATCCCAAGCGCGCCGGCCATCAGCCGCACATTGCTGGCCGGGCTGCTCCGACGCCCTGACTTGCCGTTCTTCAGCGGTACTTCCATCGCGCGTCTCTTCCTATTCTGATTAGCCTTCTTCGTGGCGGCCTGCGGTCGCAGGTTCATGTGCACGATTCCGGCTGTCGTAATCAAAATCGAATTGCCCAGGCTCGCTGCCTGGACATGTCTCCACCGCTCCATCGTTGTCTCCTGTCTCCATGTAGTAGTTGTTTTTTGATGCTTCATGATCAAAGCAGGGTCGTTTCCATTTCTGGGGCTAGCCGTTCAAATCAGGCCGAGCCGTCGACTTCGGCAATCTCGCAGGGACAGCGGCATACATTCGCTAGGGGCGGAACAGCCCAGCACGAGGCAGGCTGAATATCGCGTGCGTAATTCAGGGCGGCATTCAAGAACCTGGCGCGGGTGTCGACCAGAGGGGTGCCGATGACACCTGTCGTCCGCTCCGGTCGCAGTCTGCGAACTCCACCTTTATCGTGTGAATGACTTCTTTCATTGCTGATTCACATCGTGCGGCCGAGAAGCGACCAAGGCATGCGGCCGACGATGGAGGCGAAAACGAACACTCCGGCTGAGATAACCAGGATCAGCAGCACCATACAGACTCGCTCCCCGACGCCCTCGTGCTTCATACCGGGTCGCCCACCTTCAGGATGAGCTTGCCCGGCTCCTTGCCCGTGAAGACCGACATCAGGAGGGCAGGGGCTTTCTCGAAGCCTTCGTGCACGTCCTCCTCGACGCGCAGCTTGCCCTGCTGCACCCACTCGGCGAGCTGCTTTGCGCCCTGGTCCAGCCGGTCAGCGAAGTAGAACAGGTGCACGCCTTCGACACGCAGCAGCTGCGTGACGATCTTGCCGTAGTTCTTCGGCCCCTGGAAATTCAGGTCC
Organism: Cupriavidus sp. GW823-FHT06D04; assembly: GCF_058795055.1. Taxonomy (NCBI): domain Bacteria; kingdom Pseudomonadati; phylum Pseudomonadota; class Betaproteobacteria; order Burkholderiales; family Burkholderiaceae; genus Cupriavidus; species Cupriavidus sp. GW823-FHT06D04. The sequence goes on from NZ_JBXAHL010000041.1 coordinate 16,290, forward strand.
GCGTAGCCCTGCGACATCGCGCCGCAGATGACTATGCGCCCGCGCTGCTTCATGTGCAGGAACATCTCGTCGAGGATGTCGCCACCGGCATTGTCGTAGTACGCATCGACGCCGTCCGGGCACAGTTCGCGCAGCCGCGCGGGGATGTCGTCCGTCTTGTAGTTGATCGCCGCGTCGTAGTGACCGCTCTCGACGATCCAGCGGCACTTATCGTCGTCACCGGCAAAGCCGATCACCTTCTTCGCGCCCAGGGCCTTGGCAATGCCGCCGACCACGTGGCCGGTGGCCCCGGTGGCGGCCGAGACCACCACCGTGTCACCCGGCTGCACGCGCAGCTGATCCACCGTGCCGAAGTAGGCCGTCAGGCCACCCACGCCAAACATGCCCAGGTTCCACGACAACGGATAGTTCGCCTTGGGCAGCACTCGCAGCGGCATCGGGCCGCCCGGCCGCACCACCACGTAGTCCTCCCAGCTCATGAAGCCGTCGACCAGGTCGCCGGCCTTGTAGTCGGGGTGGCGCGAATTGACGACCTGGCCGATGCCCATCGTGCGCACCGGCGTGCCGGGGGCCTGCGGCGGCAGGTAGCCGCCGTCCTCGGTCATCCAGAGCCGCTGGGTCGAGTCGAAGCCGAAGTACAGCGTGCGCAGCAGCACTTCGCCGTCGCCCGGTTCGGGCACCGGGCCTTCGTTGTACTGAAAGTCCTTCGGGGTCAGGTCACCGACGGGGCGTCGGCCCATGAGCCATTGGCGGTTGATGGGCTGGGTCATGTCTATCTCCTTTGTAGTTGTCAGTATCTGCTCGCCGTCACTTGGCGTTCACGCCGAGCATCCTGAAAAGGGCCTTGTCGAAGGCGCGATCGGGCATCCAGCGCCCGATGTGCCACGCCTTGTCGAGCGGATAGCGGATGCGCGGCCGTGTCGACTCAAGGGCGTGCCGCACGGCCTCCAGAACGACGGACATCGGCGCAGCCTTACTCTCCTGCTGCATCAGCATCGCGGTGAAGCGCTGCCACATCGGCCCGTAGTCGCTGTTCGCATAACGGTCGTTCTTCAGCTCGGTGCGGGTCTTCTCGAACATCGCGGTGCGGATGAAGCCGGGCTCGATGGTGGTGACGTCGATGCCCATGAACTTGAGCTCCCGCCGCAAGGCCTGGCCCACCGCCTCGACCGCATGCTTGGAGGACGAGTACGCCCCCATGAACGGCAGCGTCATCACGCCGGACACCGACCCCATGTTGATGACTCGCCCCTTCGGCCCGGTGCCGCCGCCACGCGCGCCCAGTACTGGCAGGAAGGCGCGGGTCACCGCCAGCAGCCCGAAGACGTTGACGTCGAAGATCTTGCGAATCTCTTCCTCCTGCTGCATCAGCAACGGGGCGGACGGGCCGATGCCGGCGTTGTTGATTAGCGCCGCCAGGTAGCGGCCGCCCAGCACCTCGTCGACCTGAGTCACCGCCTGGTTCAGCGCAGTCCGGTCGGTCACGTCGAACACCAGCGGCACGAAGGCCTGGCCCCAGCGCGTCACCAGCCCGTCGGCATCGGCGAGCCGGCGCACGGCCCCGCAGACGAGGTAGCCGCGCTGCATCAGGTCTTCGGCGATGGCAAAGCCGATGCCGGTGGAAACGCCCGTGATGAGTACCGTCTTGCCGGCCACGCGGCCTGTATCTTCTGCGGTCGTGCCCATGCTCATACCGTGATCAAAAGTGAGTGGGAAGTCGGGCGGTGTGCCCGCCATCGACGATCAGCTCGGTGCCGGTGACCATTGCGCTGTCGTCGCTCGCGAGGAACACGACGGCGCGAGCGATGTCATCGGGCGTCGCCACGCGTCCCAGCGGGATCTGCTGCGCGAACGCGTTGAGCATGGTCTCGCGATCGCCGAACAGCGGCATGTGCGGGTCGAACATCGCGGTGTCGACATACGACGGATGGACGGCGTTGCAGCGGATCGGGTAGCCCTTCTCGGCGCAGTGCATGGCCACGGCCTGCGTCAGTGTCCTGACGCCGCCCTTGCTTGCGCAGTAGCCCACCGTGCTCGGCACGCCGCGCAGCCCCGCCACCGAGCCCAGGTTGACGATGGCGCCCGCCTGCCCACTGCGTCGGATGGCACGCACGCCGTGCTGGCAGCCGAGGAACACGCCGGTGAGGTTCACCGACATCTCGCGGTTCCACTTCTCCAGCGACAGCTCCTCGAAGTCGACCGGCGTCGTGATGCCGGCGATGTTGCAGACGATGTGGATAGCACCGAAGGCCTGCTCCGAACGCGCGATCGCGGCGGCCCAGCCGGCGTCGTCGGCCACGTCGAACGCCTCGACGCTGGCGCGCCCGCCCTGCTCGCGCAGCAGCGCCGCGGTCTGCTCGGCGCTGGCGCGTTGCACGTCGGCGACGACGACGCTTGCGCCTTCGGCCGCCAAACGCAATGCCGTGGCGCGGCCGATGCCCGAGCCGGCTCCGGTGACCAGAGCTACCTTGTTATTCAACTTCACGCTTGTCTCCTTTCTGTCTGTCATTGACATCGCCTTCACACGTTCCTGAGAGGACGTCGATCTGCCTGATCAGCAGACTTCGAACAGCCCTGCAGCGATCGGCGTGAAATGGAGGCGGAGCTCATGACGCCTTGCTCAGGATGTTGACGGCCACGACGGCTTCTTCCACCCCCGCCAGGCCGCCGCCGTTTTCCTGCAGCGCGATGCGGGCGCCTTCCACCTGGCGTGCGCCGGCCTCGCCGCGCAGCTGCGTCACCAGTTCAAAGAGCTGGCCGATGCCGGTGGCGCTGAGCGGGTGGCCCTTGGACTCGAGGCCGCCCGACGGGTTGACCGGCAGTCGGCCGCCGAGCGTGAACTCGCCGCGCTCGGCCGCCGGGCCGCCTTCACCGGGGGCCACGAACTGCAGGTTTTCGACCTGGATGATTTCGCCCATCGCCGAGGCGTCGTGCACTTCGGCCACGTCGATATCGTCAGGGCCGACGCCGGCGATCTCATAGGCCTGCTGCGCTGCCAGGCGGCCCGCGGCCAGTTCGATCTGGTCAATGCGGCGGTGCGTGAAGCTGCGCATCACGCTGGCGGCCACCTTGATGCAGCGGCGGGGGTCTGCTCCGATGCGCTTGAGGCCCTCCTCCGTGCAGAGGATGGCCGCCGCAGCGCCATCGGACACTGGCGCGCACATCGGCAGCGTCAGCGGGTAGGTGATCGGCGGCGCGGCCAGCACCTCGTCGATCGTGTAGGGCTTGCGGATCTGCGAGAACGGGTTGTGTACCGAGTGGTTGTGGTTCTTCGCGCAGACGGCGGCCACCTGGCGCTGCGTGATGCCGTAGGTCTTCATGTAGTAGCGGCACATCGATGCATAGACCTGCATCACTTCGCTGTACGGCTTGTCCGACTCGGAGCCCGGCGGCACTTCTACGCCGGCGCCCAGCGACAGCATGTCGGCCAGGTTCTGCTCGGCGCGGCTCACGTCCCAGCCGCCCTGGAAGACGGTGAACATCTTGGCCTTGTCAGGGATGTTCAGCTTCTCGACGCCGAGCGCCAGCGCCACGTCGGTGCTGCCGGCGCGCAGCGATTGGATCGCCAAGTGGAAGGCCATGCTGCCGGAAGCACAGGCAGCCTCGACGTTGAAGGTCGGGATCCCCGTGATGCCGATCTTGCCGAACACGACCTGCCCGGGCACCAGGATCTGACCCTGCAGATAACCGTTGGTCGCACCCGCGTAGAAGGCGGTGCCGATGTCGCTGGCCTGGCAGCCCGCGTCCTTCAGGGCGCTATCCAGCGCCTCCTTGGCTAGGTTGTCCAGCGAGCGCTCCAAGTGTCGCCCGAAGACGGTCATCGCAATGCCGGCAACGTAGATGTCACTCATGTCGAGAGTTCCTTTGGATTCAGATCTTGCGTTAGGCCTGCTGCCAGAACTGCTGGCGCAGGTCCTTCTTGAGCACCCCGGATCAGGGATTGGACCAACCCTCCGCATAGAGCTGCTGACAAAGAAGCCCAAGCCGCATGATCACCGTGTAGCTTTCGCCATCGCCGATAAGCGAGGGGCGGGCGTCGCGGAACAGCTTCTCTATCGGATATTCGCGTGTAGTCCCTACCCCCCCGAAAAGCTGGAACGCCTCATGCGCCACTTTCATCGCTTCTTCGGTCACCGTCACTTTGTTGGATGCGGTGACATAGGGGTGGGCCCGCTCCGAAAGGCGTGCAAACGCGAGGGAGCGCCGAGACGTCGCGCGGGCCAGTTCAATCCGGCGCAGCATGTCGCCGAGACGATAACGGGTCAGCTGATGATCGATCAGCAGCCTTCCGCCCTGTTTACGTTCATGGCAGTACTGCAGCGCCATCTCGAAGGCCGCGCGGGCGAGGCCTACGAATATCGGCGACGTGTGCGCTCCGGCGTAAGTCCACACCGAAGCAAAGTTGCCGTAGTACTCGTCTTTCAACGCGACGGCGAAGCGTTTCGGCACACGAACGTTGTCAAAGTAGATTTCCCCTTGAGGAAGCGCGCGCAGGCCGATTTTTTCGAGCGGCTTGCCGCGCGAGACCCCGGGAAGGTCGAGAGGGATGATGACCCCGACACCGTGCGGCCGGCCGTTCTCATCGAGCCGTCCATCGCCATAGTCCGCGCCCATATAGGCGATCGCCACTTGCGCAACAGCGCCGTTGGACACCCACGCCGAGCTTTGCCCGTTGATTACGATTTCGTCGTCGCCTACCTTGGCCCACAGGCTGCCCTGATTGCCCGGCATTCCTTGTGGCCAGTCCCGCTCCATGTCGAAGACCTGGAAGTCACTGCCACGGTCGGGCTGCGTTCCGATCCAGCAGCCGATGCGACCGGCGCACAGTTCGGCGAGTTCCTGCTTTCCCACCGCAAGTGCCACTTGCATGGGAAAACTGGCGATGCCCAGCGACAGAGCCAGTCCGCTGTCGCCCCATCCAAGCTCCTCGGCGATCATTGACTCCATGCGCAAGCCCGTCTCCGGGGGCAGCGACGCGAACAGCGCGGGATCCACGCCGAGCTTCGCGAACTCCGAAAACATGGAGTAAAAGGGTGATCCAGGGGCGACGACCTGTTCGGCCGTCATCTTGTCGAGCTCGGTGCCCAGCGGACGCAAGACGTCCTTCGCGAAACGATGCATCGTCTTCTGGATGGCGCTCTCCTCTTCGGACAGCGGGGTCTCGAAGCCGGTGAGACTGACAGCCGGGAGCGTCAGGTCTTTCTTCAGGATCAGCATGATGGTTCCTTCGTTCAGGTGTTCGGTGCACCAGCGGGGATGCCTTGTTCGAACTTCGCAAGACGGGGGTCCATCACGTCCCACGGCTGGGCACGGCTGGTGAAGAGGTCCATGGTGGGCGGATACAGGCTGGCGTCATCCAGCGTGCCGGCCGAGATCAGCACGACCTCGGGCTTCTCGGCGATCCTGCCGAGCACCTGCGAGCCGCAGTTAGTGCAGAAGCCGCGCGACACGGCATGGCCGGCGTTGCTGGTGGAGGTGTGATAGCGCAGCTCGCCACGCACCAAGCGGAACGCCGCGGCGGGCACGATGCGCACCGACGAATACGCGGTGCCGGTGTAGCGCTGACAGACGCTGCAATGGCAGTTCAACGAGAAAAACGGCTCGGCCGAGCACTCGTAGCGAATCGCCTCGCAGGCGCACCCTCCGCTATACGAAATACCGGCAATGTGGATGTCACTCATGTCGAGAGTTCCTTTGGATTCAGATCTTGCGTTGGGCCTGCTGCCAGAACTGCTGGCGCAGGTTCTTCTTGAGCACCTTGCCGGCAAGACTGCGGGGCAACGATGCGATGAAGTCCACCGACTTCGGCGCCATCACGCTGCCCAGGCGCTCTTTGCAGAGCGCGATCAGTTCGTCGGCACCGACGCTCTGGCCGGGGTTCAGCTCGACGACCGCCTTGACGGCCTCGCCCCACTTCTCGTCGGGCACGCCGATCACGGCGCAGTCCTGCACCGCGGGGTGCGACCACAGCACCTGCTCGACCTGGCTCGGGTAGACGTTGAAGCCGCCCGTGATGATCATGTCCTTCTTGCGGTCGGTGATGTGCAGCCGGTGCTCGCCATCGAAGTGGCCGATGTCGCCGGTGTGCAACCAGCCGTCGACGATGGTCTCGGCGGTCTTCTCGGGATCCTTGTAATAACCCTTCATCACGATGTCGCCGCGCACGCAGATCTCGCCGGTCTCGCCGTCAGGCAGGATCCGCCCGTCGTCGTCCATGATCTCGACCCGCACCAGGGGGTTGGTGTGCCCCACCGACGACAGGCGCTCGTCGGACGCCAACTCCCCGCCCACCACGTGATCGTCTGGCCGCAGGATGGAGATGCCAGCCGGCGCTTCGGTCTGGCCGTAGCCGCCCATCATGATCGGCCCGAAGATCTCGATGGCCTTCTTGAGTTTCTCCACCGACATCGGCGCCGCGCCATACATCAGGTACTTCATCGACGAGAAGTCGGCTTCGGCGATGCCGGGCATCTCCAGCAGCCGGTAGATCACCGTGGGTGGCAGGAAGAACTCTGTCACCCGGTGCCGGGCCACGTTCTCGATCAGCGCGGCGGGATCGGGCTTGGTGAGCACCACCACCGTGCCGCCTTGCGCAGTGCAGGGCACCGACAACATGCCGGCCGCATGCGTCATCGGCGCCATCGTCAGGTTCACCGGCCGCGCGCCGTCCCGGTAGGGGCACATCATCAGCGAGAAGCCGACGAAGGTCTGCAGACTGCGGTGCGTGTTCATCACGCCCTTGGGCGTGCCGGTCGTGCCGCCCGTCGGCGTCAGCATGACCACGTCGTCCATCTCGTAGGGGACGAGCGGCATGGCCGCCGAGGCGTCCGCGAGCCAGGAATCCAATGACGGCGCCCAAGGGAGATCGGCGTCGATGCAAACCCAGTGCTTGACCTTCGTCAGGGTGCCGCGCAACGAGTCCACCACGGGCGCATAGGCGTTCTGAAAGAACAGGATCTCGCAGTCGAAGGTGTCGATGATGTAGCGGTTGTCCTCCGCCGAGCTGCGGGGATTCACCGGGATCCACACCTTGTTGGCGCGCCACAGGCCCAGCGTGCAAGTCCACGCGGTGACGTCGTTGCCCGACCAGACCGCGCCCTTGGCTTGCTTCGGCAGGCCGAGTGCCAGGAGCTTGTTGGCGATGCGGCAGGACAGCGCGCCCACCTCGTTGTACGTGTAGGCCCGCTCGTCCTGGATGTAGGCGGCGCCGGCCGGGTTCAAGCGCCAGCCACGGTCGAAGAAGTCGATGATTGCCATGATGTTGTCGTGCGAGTTCGGAAATCGGGGGTCAGGGGTTGGACCAGCCCTCGGCGTACAGCTGCTGGGCCAGCAGGCCCAGGCGCATGGTCAAGGTGTAGTTCTCGCCGTCCTCGATGAGCGCCGATCGCGCGTCGCGGAACAGCTTCTCGATCGGGTACTCGCGCGTGGTGCCGACGCCGCCGAAAAGCTGGAAGGCCTCGTGCACCACCTTCATCGCTTCTTCGGTGGCCGTCACCTTGCCGGAGGCCGTGATGTAGGGATGAGTCTGCGGCGACAGCCGCGCGAACGCCTGCACCCGTCGCGCCGTGGCGCGCGCCATCTCGATGCGGCGCAGCATGTCGCCCAGGCGATAGCGGGTCAGCTGGTGGTCGATCAGCAGCCGCCCCCCTTGCCGGCGTTCGTGGCAGTACTGCAGCGCATGCTCGAACGCCGCGCGCGCGACGCCGGTGAAGATGTGCGCCATGTGCGTGCCGGCATTCGACCAGGCCGACGCAAAGTTGCCGTCGTAGTCGTCCTTCAGCGCGATCGCGAAGCGCTTGGGGATGCGCACGTTGTCGAAGTAGATCTCGCCCTGCGGCAGCGCGCGCTGGCCGATCTTCTCCAGGGGCTTGCCGCGCGACACGCCGGGCAGGTCGAGCGGAACGATCGCTGCCACGCCGTACGGCCGGCCTTGCTTGTCATGCCGCCCGTCGCCATAGTCAGCGCTCATGTAGGCGACGGCCACCTGCGCCACCGCGCCGTTGGACACCCAGGCGGAGCTTTGGCCGTTGATGACGATCTCGTCCTTGCCGACCTGGCCCCACAGATTGCCCGTGTTGCCCGGCACGCCTGCCGGCCAGTCACGCTGCATGTCGAAGATCTGGAAGTCGCTGCCGAAGTCGGGCTTGGTGCCGATCCAGCACCCGATGCGACCGATGGTCAGATCGAGCAACTCCTGGTTGCCCAAGGCGGACGCCACCTCAAGGGCCATGCTCCCGGCCCCGATCGAGACGGCCAGGCCGCTGTCGCCCCAGCCGAGCTCCTCGCTGATCATCGACTCGATGCGCAACGCCATCTCCGCCGGCAGCGACGCCATCGCGGCCGGATCGAGGCCCAGCTTGGCGAACTCCGGCCACAGCGAGTAATACGGCGAGCCGGGCGCCACCACCGGTTCGGCCGTCATCTTGTCGAGCTCGGTGCCCAGCGGACGCAAGACGTCCTTCGCGAAACGATGCATCGTCTGCTGGATGGCGCTCTCCTCTTCGGACAGCGGGGTCTCGAAGCCGGTGAGGCTGACAGCCGGGAGCGTCACGTCTTTCTTCAGGATCAGCATGATGGTTCCTTCGTTCTGGTGTTCGGTGCACCAGCGGGGATGCCCTGGTCGAACCGAGTGAGGCGGCGATCCAGCACGTCCCGGCTAGTGAAGAGGTCCGCCAGTTCGCGCAGCACGAAGCGCGATTCCTCAAGGGGTACGAGGTACGAGTTCACTGGGTCTGCATCGAGGCGAGAATGCGGTCGATCGTGGCGGGCAAGTCGATCTCGCTCTCGCGCGTCTGGCCTTGCTTGATCAAGGCTTCATTGGCGCGGTGCAGGTAATCCTGCTGGCTTGCGGCGCGCATCGCGTCGTTCTCGGCCGCGAAGCCTTCGAACAGCGAATCGGCCATTGACGCGAACGTGCGCTTGATGACGTCGCGGTTGAACGCGATCGCGTGCGCCGGGCGCAGCGCGATGCGGCGCGCGAGTGTGTCGACATAGCCGCGCAGCTCGTCGTCCGCCAGCGCGCGGTTGACGATGCCGTACTGCTGCGCCTCTTCGCCGCTGAAGTCGCGGCCGCTCAGTGTCACCTCCAGCGCGCGCGCTGGACCGCACATCATCGCCAACCGCGTCATGCCGCCGCCGCAGGGCAGGAACCCCAGGCTGGTCTCGGGAATGCAGAAGCGCGCCGACTGGCTGGCGAAGCGCATCGTCATGCCCAGGATCATCTCGAGACCGCCGCCGCGGCACACTCCGTTGACCTCGGCGATGGTGATCTGCGGCAGGTTGCCAATGCAGGTGGTCAGCGACTGCAGGATGTTGATCTCGTCGTAGCGGCCCTTCGCCGCCGGGTCGGTCGATGCGGTCGCGAACTCGACGGCATCGAAGTGCGCGATAAAGAAATCGGCCACCGCGCTATCGAACACCACCACCTTGATCGACGGGTCGACCGTCAGGCGGCCGACCAGGCCAAACAGTTCCTTGACCATGCTGACGTTCAGCAGGTTCACCGGGGGGTTCTTGATCGACACGCGCATCACCGCGCCATCGACACGGGTGGCAAGCAATGGGTCACTCATGTTCATCTCCTTGTGTTTCGGATGGCTGCGGCGTTCAGACGATGCGCTCGACCTTCAGGTTCGAGAGTCCGTGGGTGCGCAACGCAGCGTGCAGCTCGCGATGGCCGAACGCCTGGCAGGGCGAGCGGAATCCGACGATGTCGTTCTGGCCGCGCGCCAGCCGCGTCGCGGCATAGGCCTGCAGGCAGGCCGTCTGCAAGTAGCCCCCGACCCCGTAGATCGTGCACTTGGCGGCCACGTTGGTGCCGCGGCCATGCGTCCAGTCCAGCGTCCGATGCACATGGCGCGACTCGCGCGGCGGCATCGCGGGCGTCATGTTCGCGGCCAGCTTGTCCATCAAGGGCACGAGCTGTTCTTCCGGAATCCATTGCAGCTGCACCTTGTAGCCTCGCTCCAGCTCCTGGAGCCGCTTGTACAGCTGCGGGTTGGACATCGCGACGGTCATCTTGCAGTTGCGCACCCTCGGATCCCCATGGAACCAGATCGGGTTCGACGTGCCGCCCCAATGGGTGCCCGTCACCACTGCGCCGGAGGGCAGCAGAACGTTCTGCACGTCCAGGTCCTCGTACTCGACCAGCTCGTTGTCGGCGAGGTAGCGCACCTTGTCTCGCATCAGCGAATCGAAGATGCTCTCGGCAGAATTCTGCGTCGGCACCGCCACGCCATACTCGAACATGTCGAGCGAGTCGATCCCCTCGGTCTCCAAGACGAAGCGCGCCGAGATCTCGCTGACGGAGTACATGTACGCCATCGACGGCACGACCAGCAGGCCGGCCTTGCGGAAGTCGGCGTCCCAGCGCTCGCGCACCTTCGCCACGTGGGTCTGCTCGCCCGCCGTGTCGAGGTAGTGGATGCCGGCCTTCAGGGCCGCCTCGATGACGGTGTTGGCGCGGCGTGCGAACGGCCCCACCGTGTTGCAGACCACGCGGTGGCCGCGGAACAGCTTGGCCAGCGACTCCACATCATGGTCGACCTCGGCGATCTCGTACTTGCAATCCTCGATGCCGGGCACCAACCGCATCGCTTCCTCGATCCTGGCGCGGTTACGCCCGGCCGCGATGAAGGGAACGCGGTAGTCGCGCAGGTACTCGGCCACCTGGCGGCCGGTGTAGCCGCTGGCACCGTAGATGACCACAGGGTAGTTGCTGCTCATGCTTTGTTCTCCATGAAACGGGTGTTGAAGGCCGCATGCGGCGGGTCACAGATCGACACGCGGAAAAGCGTCCAGGGGGTTGAAGCGGCCATGTAGCGGCATGTCGGTGCGGAAGGGGTCGTGCGCGAGCCCCTGGGCCGAAAAGAGGCGATCGCGAGACTGGTTGACCAGCCGTGATAGCGCGGCAAGGTCATGCTCCCGCCGCGGCGATGCTGAGCGCCCCCTGGTCGACGCTGGCCGTGGTTTCGGCGCTGAGCGCCCGGATCTGTCCAGCCGCTTCGCCGTGACCGTGAACCGAACGGGCGCGACGGACACCCGGTTGGGCACGGCGCCGCCGACGAACCCGGGGTTGTCGTTGCGCTCGTTGTAGACACTGTCATACCGGCCCAGCGCTCTCAGGCGGAAGCCTACGCTGGACGTGACCACATCCAGTTCGCTCAGCAAATCGACGCAGTTCGGGATCAGACCACGATTGAAGTTGCGATCGCCGTCATCTGCGTTCACATTTCCCAGGAGCGCTGGATTCTGCGAGTGCGTTCGAAACGCGGCGCTATAGCGCGCAGTGTTGTTCCACGTCACGCGCGTGTCCGACGCCTCTTCCGGCGGTGACACGTCCGCAGCGTGCACTGCGGGAAAAGTGGCCAGGAGGCTGGCCGTGCCGATGGCCTGCACTGCGGCCACAGGCTTCGTCGAAGTGAATCGAGAAAGCCCGACCTTAGGCAGCGGCACTTCATGGCGCATGGTCATATGTCTCCAATTTTTTTTGGTCGCGCTTTCGTCACGTAGTCAACGGATTGGCTATGAGGAGAACCTCACCGTCGAACGCCGTGCGCGATCCTTCGCGCACCGGTGTCGTCTTTCTGCAAGGCGACGAGTTCCAGAAGTCGGCAGGGCTCGCAGCCCGTGACGCCCCGATCCGGCACGCTGAGTAAAAGGTACGATTTACGCGGCTGTCACACCCCACCCCAGAAGAGTGGTAAGGGGGCGACCAGCGCGCTCTGGCGCGTTCGGCACGTTTCAATCGCGGGGAGCGGCACACTTCTTTGGCACGCACACAAAGCGGGCAGAGTCCTCGGTGGGCGGCAGAAGGTGCGGCAATGGCGGATGAGGATTAATGCCCCAGCAATGTTCCGGACGGAGGCACCAAATTTCCTCCAAAGCGTGCGTGGGGCGCGACGGGGCTGCTTGCGTCGAGCGGAACACGTCATTTATGCAGACCGGCTTGGACAGCCTATGGGCGAGTCCGCGCTGCGGCGCGGGGCTGCATGGACGCCCATGGAACAAGGTACTGCGGGGCTGCACTTCTGCCAGCGAGCCTGGCGCGCGTGCCGACCGGCAGATGGTGGAATCCCGGCTTAGGGAATGCGGTACGTGGCTTCAATCCAGAGTTGAGACATCACCCGTTGAAGAACTTGAAGAGTGAGTGGCGTCCGGACCACGTGGGAATGGAGGCGGCCAACCCTTCTATGTTTCCGCGCCCTAAGATATACTTTTCTTAACGCAGATCTGATAAAGGCCCTCGGTCGCTCCCGGCCGGAAACGGGATGTCCGGTGTCGCAACCGGCCGGACGGAAAAAACAATTAATGGTCTGCGAGCCCCCCGACGACCCATTGCAGAGCGGCGCACTCGCTGCCCCCCCGCGCAACTTTGGCGTGCGCGCGTCTCGGGGTAACCAAGATCTGATTTGGAGGAGACTGCGATCCGCACGTTGAGCCGAGATCCCGCACTGTTGCTCAAGGCCACTGCGCCGCGCGTGGTTCGTGGCTTTTTGGATCGAGAGCGTCTGCAACTCAGTCGCCTCGAAGTCGATGGGGCCCACGTGACGGTCCTGCTTGCACCCGCAGGGTTCGGCAAGACCTCGCAACTCAATCAATGGCGTCGCGAAGTGCTGGCACGGGGAGGCCTCGCCTTCTGGTATACGCTCGACAGTCGCGATGACCCCCTGCGCCTGGTAAGCGGGCTTACGCGTTCGGCCCAGTCAACATGCGGAAAGCTAGGTTTTGCAGATCCAGTCGTGGAGTGGATCGAAGCGCGCGATGACGCTCAGGAAGCCATGACCGGATGGCTGGCCGAAATAGCGGAACTATCGGTCGAGGTGCTATTGCTGCTGGACGATACCCACCTCCTGCCCACACCCGCCCGCCGGGAAGTCCTGAGCTATCTGCTGGGCAATGCACCAGCTAACTTGCACATTGCACTGGCCGCGCGGCCAACGGGCGCACTGGTGGCCAGCGGCACGCTGAGCACGGCCAAGGTCACACATGTGACTGCCTCTGATTTGCGCTTCCGGCCAGACGAAACTCTGACGGTGCTTTCTGCCGCGATGGGGAGCGGGGGCGACGTGGAAGCTGGAGTGCATCTTCACGAGTTGATTGAAGGTTGGCCCTTGGGCGTCCAGTTGGCGGTCGCTGCACTCAAGCGCGGTGGCGATCTTGAAGGACTGCTCGGGGCTGCGACGGCCGACATCCGCCGCTATTTCGTAGATGCCGTGATCGACCGACAACCAGCCGATGCCATCAATATGTTGATACGGCTGGCGGATTTCGATGTGATTCATGTCGACCTGTGTCCGGCAGTGCTCGAGCGCAGCGACCTTGCGCAGGAACTGCTACGACTACGAGACGAGACGCCGCTATTGCTGCAAGCCGAAGACAGCGACTGGATGCGCATGCATCCGCTCGCCCGCGAGATCCTCCGCGAGCGCCTGAACCATTTGCCTAAGGAGGAGCGACTTGCGATGTCGCAACGAGCGTGTGCCTGGTATGTCGGTCACGGACTATACGAGGAAGCAGCGCATCACGCCTTTATTGCCGGGGATGTCGAGACCGCCATTTCCCTCGTCGAACGTAGCAGTCATCAAATGACCGCACAGGGAAGGAGCGCCGCAGTGCTGGCGTGGTATCAGCGCCTGCGCCCGGATGAACTCCAGCAACGCCCCGGATTCTGGGCTCCAGTTGCCTGGGCCTTGGCCATGAGCGATCGACATGCCGAGGCGCAACCGCTTATCGATCTCATCCTTGCGCAACCTGAACTTGCGATCGGGGCGCGGTTCGAAGCAAATCTGATCGCTGGCGTTGCCGCGATATTTGCGGATCGCACCGACCGTCTGGCGGCAATTCTTGAGAAGTGGCCAGAACCGCCGCCGGAAGCGCGGCCCGACGAGACGCCGGTCCATTGCAACCTCAAGGCCTTTCTCGCTTTGTATCGCGGACAACCAGACCAGGCGCGACTGGAATCGAGCCGCATTGCCAATCTGGATCGGACGCAGGCGTATTCGCCAGTATCCTATGCATTCGCCGACTACATCACAGGTTTGAGCTACTTGTGGGAAGGCCGATGCGCTTTAGCCCACCAAGAGCTCCGACCCGCGCTGATCCGGGCGGAGGAGCGCTTGGGCCGTTGCCATCCGGTAACGTGCCTATTGGCGGCGCTCCTGGCGCACGCCAATTGGGAATGTGGACGGAGCGCTGATATCGCTGGGCTGTTGGCGGGGCGGTTGGCCGTGCTGAAAAGGCATGGCCTGCCCGATGCAGTGATTTCGGCCTATACGGTACTGGCACGCATCGCTGACCAGGAGGGCCGCCAAGACCAAGCGCTGGATTTCCTCGAATCGCTTTACGCCATCGGCCAAGCGCAGGCTATGCCACGTCTTCAAGCGACTGCGCAGCTTGAGCTGGTGCGTCTGCACGCAAGACGCGGCCGAACCGAGACCGTATTGGAACTGAACGCGCAACTTGATACCTTGCTTCGCGACCACTGCGCTCAAATCCGTGAGACGTCGCTCATACCCTGGGCAGACCTGCTCGCCGATCTCGGCCGTGCATATGCCTTGCTGGCCAAGGACAATACTCCATCCATCGCCGGAGCGCTCGAGGCCGCCGAATCTGCAGCAGCACTGGCGGCAAGCATGAAGCGCGGGCGGGATGCCGTAGAGTCTCGCCTCCTTCGCGCTGAAGCGCTACGGCGCCAAGGCTCTGGAGACGCATCTGCTGTGCGGGCCGAAGGGATGAGTCTGGCCCTGGCTGGCGGCATGTTACAGCTACTGCGTGAAGCGGGGGAACGAGCTGAAGTCGTCGGTGTGCGCTCGTCAGTAGCACCGGACCGAAGTGAACCGTCCCCTGCGCTCACTGCGAAACAGCAGCAGGTCCGCGCTACAGCCTTGTTGACGGCCAAGGAAAGGGAAATTCTGTCGTTGCTCAGCGGCAACCTGAGCAATAAGGAAATCGCACTAGCGATGGATTTGAGCGAAGACACGATCAAGTGGCACATGAAGAACTTGCTCAGCAAGCTCAACGCCGGTAGCCGCAAACATGCACTTGCGCGCGCGCGACAGCTTGGGCTGTTCGAAGATTGACAACGATTTTCAATGTTCTGAGCCGCTGGCGCCAGCCAACCACGCCGCGCCACTATGATCTGAAGCCAGAAGTGAAAGCCCCTAACGGCTTGCAACAAGTTCGCATTGATGCCGACAGCAGCGCGGCAGATTGGATGCCAGCGCGCGAGCTTAGCCACGCCATTGAAGCTGGCACCTCCTCCGCCCTGTCTACTCACTACCCCTACAGGGTGGGGCCACCAGCAAGCCCCCTTGCTAGTGTTCTGTCCCGCTGATACGTGAGCAAAGTCGCGTATCGCCTGGTCTGAAACCTCATTGGGAGTGGCGATTGTTTGAAAGCGATCTTGGGCGAGTCATTCTTGGTGCGGCAGCCGTCTTTTCGCTTGCTCGCAGTTGGTATCTCAATAGGCAACTCATTGAGGCTCGCGAAAAACTGGCGCGGCTGCTTGAACGGTTCCCTGGCGTTCGAGAATCGCTTTACGAGATGGAGCCCAGGCTAAAGCAAGAGCCCGGGGCACGGCGAGGCCAACACGAGGCTCAGGAGAGGAAGCACTCCTCGAAAGGCAGCATGAGATGAGCAGCAGAGTGTCCCTGAGCGATGTGGCCCAGAAATGGCTCGGGCTCATGGCTCGTTCAACAGCGTCAAGCAGTTGGTCCAGCGCATCGACCACTTCGTAGCCTCGTACAACGCGAACTGCCAGCCGTTTCGCTGGACCGCCACCACCGAATCGATTCTCGGGAAGTTGCATCGACTTTGCTAACGTATCAATTGGACAGGACACTAGCATCCCCTGGCATCGTGCGAGGGCTATACCTCGGCTCGCCGAAATTCGGGTAGATGCCAGGCATGGGTCGCTCGACTCCAGGCACAAATGAACCGCTCAGGGAAAGGCCTTACGTGACACAGACTCACCGCAGACGAAAGCAAGCCCGTCCCAAGGAAATCTTGGACGCGGCGCTCGCATTGTTCGTGGAGAAGGGCTTCGCAGCCGCTCGTGTGGAAGAGATCGCCGAACGCGCAGGCATGTCCAAGGGAACGCTGTACTTGTATTTCGCCAGCAAGGAAGAGCTTCTTAAGACCCTGATTGCACGGCGGCTTTCAACGGAGATTGCCGCGGCCGCCCAAAGGGCCGCCGCATATGGGGGCACTCATGCCGACCTGCTTCGGCAGTTGCTGGCCACATGGTGGTCACGTATCGCCGACGACCAGATCGGCGGCATCATCAAGCTTGTGATCTCCGAAGTTCGAAATTTCCCAGACCTTGTAGATTTTTGGCTTAACGAGATTGTTGAGCCAAGTCGTCGGTTGATCGGTGAGGTTGTGCGGAAAGGAATGGGTTGCGGTGAGTTCCGCCGTGTGGATCCAGACGTCGTCGTGCAGTCACTGGTGCTGCCCATGATCATGGTGTGCGTGCACCGCCATACCATCGGAGCATGTATCACGGTCGATCCTCTGCTTGATCCACCGGATTTTTTTCAGCAGCACGTCGATCTCGTGCTCCACGGCTTGACGTCTTGCAAGACCGCTGTTGCGTCGCCCTCGGAACTTCATTCCTGACCTGCAGATCTACCGAATTCGCGTTTTGGCAATCGAGCAGGGCAGGACCTTCGGCCTGAAACGGCCTTAGCGGCATCATTTGCACAGTGCATGGCAGGGGCAGGTCGCGCCGATACGCTCGCTGCCATGCAAATCTCAGGGCACCACTTCGAACAAGCCAGCCGCGCCCATGCCGCCGCCGATGCACATCGTGACGACGACGTAGCGCACGCCACGTCGCCTCCCCTCGATCAATGCGTGGCCAACCAGACGCGATCCGGTGAGCCCATAGGGATGCCCCACGGCAATGGCCCCGCCGTTCACGTTCAGACGTTCATCGGGGATCCCGAGGCGATCTCGGCAGTACAGGACCTGCACAGCGAAGGCCTCATTGAGTTCCCACAATCCGATGTCACCGACATCAAGTCCGGCCTTGGCCAAGAGCTTCGGCACCGCAAATACCGGTCCGATACCCATTTCATCCGGCTCGCATCCGGCCACCTGGAACCCGCGGAACACGCCCAGAGGCTCGATCCCACGCTGCTCGGCCACGCGCGCGCTCATCACAACGCAGGCCGAGGCTCCATCGGAAAGCTGGCTGGCATTGCCCGCCGTGATCACACCACCGGGCACAGCCGGACGAATCTTTGCGACTGCTTCAAGCGTGGTATCCGCACGGATGCCTTCGTCCCGTGCGACTGTCACGGCTTGAGTGGCAATGCGGCCATCCTTGTGGACCACGGCCATCGTGGTGTCCAGCGGTACGATCTCCGCGTCGAAGCGACCCGCCGCCTGCGCCTGCGCCGCGCGTTGCTGGCTTCGAACTCCGTATTCATCCTGCTTCTCGCGCGAAATCCCATAGCGCTTGGCTACGACCTCGGCGGTATCCAGCATGCCCCAGTAGAGCTCCGGCTTGTGTTCATCGATCCAAGCCTCCCGCTGATTGAAGGTATTGGCATGTGTCTGCACCATGGTGATCGACTCAATGCCGCCGGCTACGTAAATGTCTCCCTCGCCAGAGATGACGCGCTGCGCGGCGAGCACGATCGTCTGCAGGCCCGTGGAGCAGAAGCGATTAATCGTAAGTCCGCCGGTAGTCACCGGGCATCCAGCCCGCACTGCGACAACGCGGGCCATGTTCACGCCGGCAGCCCCTTCCAGGAAGGAGCTGCCGAGAATGACATCCTCCACTTCGGCCGCCTCGATGCCAGCCCGTGCAATCGCGTGCTCGACTACGTGACCGCCCATGGTCACGGGATGAGTCATGTTAAATCCGCCCTTGTAGGACTTGGCCAGGCCGGTACGGGCGGTTGAGACGATGACGGCGTCGGTCATAGATGCTCCGAATGGTTGAGGGTGCCGAAGGAATCGCCGCGCTCGGCCAAGCGGCAAAGCAACTCAGCAGGTTGCCAGAAGTCCGCGCCGCGCTGGTAGTCGGGCCGGCGCGAGACGCGTCGCATCGTTGTGATCACGTCAGCCAGGCCCCGTCGGTCGGCTGCGAACATCGGGCCGCCGCGCCAGCGAGGAAATCCGTAGCCGGCGGTGTATACCACGTCAATGTCGGAGGCTTGATGAGCGATGCCTTCCTCAAGAATTTTCGCCCCCTCGTTCACGAGGGCCAGCACCAGTCGGTCGGCGATCTCCTCGTCACTGATCGCTCGACGCTGCAGCCCCAGGCGCTGCGATTCGGCGACGATGGCGGCATTCACCTCGTCACTGGGCAGGGGGGGCCGTTGGCCCGGCATGTAGTCGTACCATCCGCGCCCGACTTTCTGTCCGTAACGCCCCAATTCCACCACTGCATCGAAGGTACGCGAGTAGACGAGTTCCGGGGTACGCGCGAGGCGCTGTTGGCGAATCTTAGCGCTCAGATCATTGCCAGCCAGGTCGCACACGCGGAACGGGCCCATGGACATGCCCCACTTCTCGATTGCGCGGTCCACCTGCTGCGGCAACGCGCCTTCGTCAAGCAGCAGCCCAGCCTGCATCAAATAGGACTCGAACATCCGGTTGCCGATAAAGCCCTCGCAAACGCCGGACACCACGGCGATCTTCCCGATTCGCCACGCGAGCGCCATCGCGGTTGCGAGGACGTCGGCCGAGGTGCACGCTCCACGCACGATCTCGAGCAGCTTCATGACGTGCGCCGGACTGAAAAAATGCAATCCCAGGACATCCTGGGGGCGTCGCGTGAAGGCGGCGATGCGGTCAACGTCAAGCATCGAGGTGTTGGTAGCGAGCACCGTTCCCGGTCGCGCAATGGCGTCGATCTGCTCGAAGACTTGGCGCTTGACCTCCAGGTCTTCAAACACGGCCTCGATCACCAGATCGGCGTCGCGCACCGCATCGAAACCGAGCGCGCCATGGATCAGTCCGAGCCGCTGTTCGAACTGCTGCCTTGTGAGCCGGCCCTTTTTCAGGTCCGCTTCGTAATGTTCACGTACTGTCGCGAGGCCACGGGCAAGTGCGGGCTGCTCGCGTTCGAGCAAGGTCACCGGAAGGCCCGCATTCGCCAGGCTCATTGCAATGCCTGTACCCATCGTGCCGGCACCGATGACTACCACCCGTTCAACCGTGCGAGGCATCACGTCACTCGGGAGGCCGCGAATCTCCGCTGCCTTTCGCTCAGCCAGGAAGGCGTGGCGCAGGCCAGCGAATTCCGGCGTCACTCGCAGCCGCGTGAAGGACTCCATCTCGCGTCGCAGGCCTTCCTTGAAGGGTTGCGTAACGGAATTCTCGACAGCATCGACGCAGGCAGACGGAGCCGGCATTCCTTGAGACTGTGCCTTCACGGTGGCTCGCGCAAAGGCGAAGAAGGCTTGTGCATTTGGCATCTGCAGCAACAATTTACTCGTTCGCCGAAGCGCTCCTCCTTCTGCACACCGCGCGGCGAGATCACGCGCCAGCGTCACTGCTGCCCCCAACGGCGGTTCATCGGTCAGCAAGTCGAACAAACCGCTGTCGCGCAACGAATGCGCTTCCCGTGTCTTGCCATAGGCGATCATGTTCAGCGCCAGCTCAGGGCCTACCAGACGCGGCAGGCGCTGCGTGCCGCCGGCCCCAGGCACGAGCCCAAGCTGTACTTCGGGCAATCCCACTTTTGTCTGGGCGTGGGCGACACGCGCATGGCATGCCAGCGCGAGCTCGAGGCCGCCGCCCAAGGCCATCCCGTGCGAGGCCGCCACAACAGGCTTTGATCCGCTCTCGATCAAGGTGAGAAGCTCCGCCGGCAGCGGCACTTGGGAAATCGCCGGAAGATCGAACTCCGTAATGTCGCCGCCACCGCTGAAGCCGCGGCCAGCGCCAGTGATGACGATGGCCCGCACTGCGGGGTCCGCCTGCACCGCATGAATTGCATCGGCCAGCCGACGGCGCAGCGCGAGCGCCATAGCGTTGATCGGCGGATTGTCCAGTGTGATCACCGCCACACCGTCGTTTACTTGGTAATGTGACACGGCAACCTCATATGTAAAGTCCCCAGGAGCGCGCTCTTCCTCGCTTGGGAGGAGATCGGGGCCTTCACAGTGCATTCACCAGTTCGGGAACCGCGGCGAACAAGTCCGCTTGGAGGCTGTAGTCGGCGATCTGGAAGATCGGCGCCTCCGGGTCCTTGTTGATCGCCACGATGACTCTCGCATCCTTCATCCCCGCCAGATGCTGAATTGCACCGCTAATTCCCACCGCGATGTACAGCTGTGGAGCGACGATCTTGCCCGTCTGCCCCACCTGCCAGTCGTTCGGTGCATAGCCGGCATCGACGGCCGCGCGGCTAGCTCCCATTGCAGCGCCAAGAATGTCTGCGAGCGGGGTCAGCACTGCGTCGAACTTCTCCTTCGAACTCAACGCCCGACCGCCCGAAACAACGATCTTCGCTGCCGTAAGCTCCGGGCGATCGCTCTTGGTCATCTCGCAACTGACGAAGCTACACCTTGGGCTCGGTGCCACGGCGGCCACCATTTCCACCACTGCGCCACCGCCAGTCTCCGGCGCAGCGTCGAAGGCGGTGGTACGCACCGTAAGTACCTTCACTGAATCGCTGGTCTGCACCGTCGCAATCGCATTGCCGGCGTAGATTGGGCGCTCGAATGTCTCCACGTCGATCACCTTGGTGATGTCGCTGATCTGTGCAACATCGAGCTTCGCGGCCACCCGCGGCGCGACGTTCTTGCCGTAGGCCGTCGCCGGGAACAGAATATGGCTGTAGCCGGCAGCGACCGCTAGCACCTGCGCGGCAACGTTCTCGGCCAGGCTCACACCGAGGCCGGCTGCGTCGGCATGGAGCACCTTGGCGACGCCTGTAATCTGCGCCGCGGCCCGGGCTGCCTGGCCGGCACTCTGACCGACGACCAGCACGTGCACATCGCTGTCAATCCGGCCGCCGGCAGTAACCGTATTCAACGTCGGCCCTTGGATCGAGGCGTTGTCGTGCTCGGCAATGACGAGAATGGGCATGGTCAGATCACCTTCGCTTCGTTCTTCAGTTTCTCCACCAGGGTGGCCACATCGGGCACCCTGACACCGGCCTTGCGCATTGGCGGCTCAGCCACCTTCAGCGTTTTCACTCGTGGCGTCACATCTACTCCCAAGTCAGAAGGCGTCACCGTATCGAGTGGCTTCTTCTTCGCCTTCATGATGTTAGGCAGCGTGACGTAGCGCGGCTCGTTCAGCCGTAGATCCGTGGTGATTACGGCGGGCAGCGAGAGCTTTACAGTCTCAAGGCCGCCGTCCACCTCGCGGTTCACCACGGCGTGGCCGTCAGCAATGTCGACCTTCGAGGCGAAGGTCGCCTGCGGGAAGTCTGCCAGCGAGGCCAACATCTGACCCACCTGGTTGCAATCGTCGTCGATCGCCTGCTTGCCGAGGATCAGTAATCGCGGCTGTTCACGGTCCACCAGCGCCTTCAGGAGCTTGGCCACCGCGAGCGGCTGCAGTTCGACGTCGGTTTGGACGTGGACGGCGCGGTCGGCCCCCATCGCCAGCGCGGTACGCAGCGTCTCCTGACATTGCGCCACGCCGCAAGACACGGCGACGATCTCGCTCACTACACCTTTTTCCTTCATCCGCACAGCCTCTTCGACGGCTATCTCGTCGAAGGGGTTCATACTCATCTTCACCGTGGCAAGGTCGACGCCGGTGCCATCCGACTTGACCCGGACCTTGATGTTGAAATCCACGACCCGTTTTGCGGCGACTAATGCCTTCATAAGGCCTCCTACTCTCCACAATCCCAAGACTTTTTCCACCCGCTTCGCACGGGTGCAAAGGCGATCCGGCGCAGTCTACGAACCGCCGGCCGGAATCGAACCCCCCTTCAAGGGTGGCCCGCACCCGGCCTGGGATCGGCGATAGTTCAAGCACGCGAAAGCGCTCGAGCGCGGAAGTCCCTAAATTTGCGCCGAGGTCAACGAACCGAGGTACTAACCCGTCGCGCTCCGCTCAGCATCATCGCGAGGAAGTCTTCGACCTGCGGGCCGGGCGACTCACTCGCAAATAACCGCAGTGATCACCGCTTGAGGAGAAATTCGTGAACCCGTACATCGCGCCTTTGGAGGAGATGCGTTTCGTGCTGCGGGAGTTAGCTGATATCGAACGCGTCGCCCAGTTGAGTGACGCCGAAGCGCTTTCCGATCCAGAATTGACGGACGCCATCCTCGACCAGGCCGCCCGCTTCGCGAAGGAAGTCTTGGCTCCGCTGGACGCGGTCGGCGACCGCGAGGGCGTGCGCTGGAGCGAGCAAGGTGTCACCACCGCCCCTGGCTTCGCCGCGGCATACCAGCAATTCGTGGAGGCAGGCTGGAACAACGTCTCGATGCCTTCCGAGTATGGCGGTCAGGGCCTGCCAACCTTGCTTTGTACGGCGGTGCACGAGATGTTCACCTCGTCCAACAAGGCCTTCTCCTATTGCCCAGACCTCACGGAATTCGCCGTCAAGGCTTTGATCGCCGGCGCGAGCGAATCACTGAAGTCGCTGTACATCCCTAGGCTCGTCACTGGACAGTGGGCCGCCACGATGAACCTTACGGAGCCGCAATCCGGCTCCGACGTCGGCGCATTACGAACCCGCGCGGAGCCCCAGGCGGACGGCACTTACAGGCTGTTCGGACAAAAGATCTTCATCAGCTACGGTGAGCATGATCTGACCGAGAACATCATCCACTTGGTCCTTGCCAGAATCCCTGGGGCGCCGGAGGGGTCCAAAGGAATCTCGCTGTTCCTGGTCCCAAAATTCTTGCCGGAGGCGGACGGCCGACTGGGCCGGCACAACGACGTCAAATGCACAGGCATTGAGCACAAGTTGGGGAATCACGCCAGCCCGACTTGCACGATGGTCTACGGGGGTAGCGGCGAAGGCGCGGTAGGCTGGCTCCTCGGCGCCGAGAACAAGGGTCTGCAAACCATGTTCTTCATGGTGAATTCGGCCCGCTTCACGGTGGGCCAGGAAAGCACAGCGATGAGCGAACGTGCCTACCAGCAAGCCCTCGCCTATGCTCGTGAGCGTGTGCAAGGCAAGCTGGCCGGCGGCGGGACGGAATCTGTCCCCATCATCCGCCATCCCGATGTACGCCGAATGTTGCTGATGATGCGCAGCCAAACTGAAGCCATGCGTGCGGTGGCCTACGCGCTTGCTGGTGCCCGGGATCTCGCCGAGCGTCATTCCGACCCGGAGGTGCGTCTCGAGCGCCAGGCCTTCGTCGACCTCATGATTCCGGTCTTCAAGGGTTGGGCGTCGGAGACCGCAATCGAGGTGACCTCGACCTCGATCCAGGTGCACGGTGGCCTCGGCTACATTGAAGAGAGTGGCGCTTCGCAGCCGCTACGCGATGTGCGGGTGGCGGCGATCTATGAAGGTACCACTTCGGTCCAGGCGCACGACCTGGTTGAACGCAAGCTCGCGCGCGATGGGGGTGCGGCGCTGCGGGCATGGCTGTCGCAGATTCACCTCGTCCTACACCGATTGGACGACGCTGCGAATGGCGAGCTCCGGGATATCGGGTTCAACTTGCGCGAGGCAGTAGCGGCACTACAGGAGGCCTCCAATTGGGCAATCGCGAACTACCCGGAAAGGCCGCTCGAAGTCCTTGCCGGCTCGGTGCCGCTCCTGCGGCTCTGCGGTATCGTCGCCGGCGGCTGGCAGATGGCACGTGCGGCGCTGGCGGCGCAACGCCATCTCGAACAGGGCCACGGTCATGCCGCCTTCCTTCGTCGTAAGCTCTTGAGCGCGCGCTTCTACGCGGCCCACGTGCTGCCCCAAGCAGAGGGGCTGTCGTCGATCGCCATGCACAGTGAATGCGCAATGACGATGGGTGACGAGGCATTCTGAGCGCAGCAGGATCCATATCGTGCTCGACTGTAGCGCCGGCCACGACATCGATGATAAAGGTCAGCACGCCCATGCCGACCAGCAGCAGACTGGGCTGCGGTGCGTGTCCCGTCTGCATCGCGCCCAGCGTCAGGCCGCCATAGGCGACGAACTCGCCCTGCGGCAGGAAGGACCCGCGTAACGGAAAACACCCGCACCAGTGCCACCGCGAGGAGGCCGTACACCGTGCCTGAAGTGATGCCGTCCTGCGCCAGCAGTGCGGCTGTTGTGATATCCGTGTTGTCTCCTCGTACCTCGGTCAGGCGCTCCGCACAGGCGCGCTGCAATCGAAATCTGAGTCCTTCGGCGCCGTCCGGGCGCCTGGACTTCTGCTGGTACTTCTTGGGTGCCCTCCGCGTCGGGGGTTATGTGGCGGGCCTGGGGTCGGTCACTGCGGTTATAAAGGCATCGCTGATGAAGGCCCCGTCCGGCAACGCATGCTCCCGCGTGAAGGTTGCACGGGCGGCGTCCACCATCAGCGGGTTGCCGCAGGCATAGACCTCCATGCCGGTCATGTCCGGGAAGTCATGCGCGACCGCTTCATGCACGAACCCGCTACGCCCTTGCCAGTCGGCATCCGGCTCGGACAACACCGGAACAAAGCGGAGCCGCGCCGCTAGCGCCTCCCACTCCTGCGCCTCGTCGATCGCATACAAATCCTCGCGTCTGCGGCCGCCCCAATACAACACGGCGCCACGTGCCTGCAGCGCCTGGGCGTGGGTCTTCATCAGGGAAGCGATCGGCGCGTAGCCGGTGCCGGACGCCAGCAGGATGACGGGCTTGTCGGTTTCAGACAGCACGAAGGAGCCGAACGGCCCCTCCACCCGCAGCGTGTCGCGGGGCTTCAGCGCCTGGTAGACATGGGTCGAGAACCGCCCGTTGGGCAGCGCCCTGACATGCCATTCCATCATCCCGCTGCCGTCCGGCGCGTTGGCCATGGAGTAGCTGCGGCGGGTGCCGTCGCGCAGCAGCACGTCGCAGTACTGCCCCGCTTTGAAATCGAAACCCGCATTAGGCGGCACCTGCAACCGCACCACGGTCACGTCATGGCTGATCCGGTCCGCCGACAGCACGCGGGCACCGGCCAGCACCACGCGCCGCCCGGGCACCGCCGACACTTCCGCCGCCTCGATCACCACGTCGCCCTCGGGCCGCGCCATGCACGTCAGGCAGTGCCCTTCCGGCACGCCTTCAGGCTCGAAGCCTTCGGGATAGGACACGGACCCGCTCCGGATCGGCGCGCAGCAAGCATGGCATTCGCCACGCCGGCAGCTGTGCTTCGGGAAGAAGCCCGCGCCCAGGGCCGTTTCCAGCACGGACTGGCCTGGCGCGCAGTCGAGCGTGACCCCGGCCGGTGCAAACGTGATGCGGTGTTCGGTGGGAGCCGTTTCTGCGGCCGCCACGCCGGAACGCTCAAGGGTCTGTTCCTGCGACATAGGATTATCCAGCTGCGTTCTGTTGCGACTTCAGGTCGAGGGCCACGTCCACGATCATGTCTTCCTGGCCGCCGACCATGCGGCGTCGGCCAAGCTCGACCAGGATGTCGACGGTTTTCAGCCCGTAGCGCTCCGCGGCTACTTCTGAATGGCGCAGGAAGCTCGAGTACACCCCGGCGTAACCGAGCGCCAGCGTCTCGCGGTCCACGCGCACCGGACGGTCCTGCAGCGGGCGCACCAGGCCGTCGGCGGCGTCCATCAGCTTGTACAGGTCGGTGCCGTGGTTCCAGCCCATGCGTTCGGCCGCGGCGACAAAGACTTCCAGCGGCGCGTTGCCGGCCCCGGCGCCCATGCCAGCCAGGCTGGCATCGATGCGGTTGCAGCCCTCCTCCACGGCTACCATGGAGTTGGCCACGCCCAGGCTCAGGTTGTGGTGGGCGTGCATGCCCGTGTGCGTGGCGGGATCGAGCACGTCCTTGAAAGCCCGGAAGCGGTCGCGCACGCCGTCCATGGTCAAAGCGCCACCGGAGTCGACGACGTAGATGCAGGTGGCGCCGTAGCTCTCCATCAGCTTGGCCTGCTGCGCCAGCACCTGCGGCGTGGTCATGTGGCTCATCATCAGGAAGCCGACCGTGTCCATGCCGAGCTCGCGTGCGTACTCGATATGCTGGCGCGAGATATCGGCCTCGGTGCAATGCGTGGCGACGCGCACGATGCGGGCGCCGGCGTCATACGCGGCCCGCAGGTCGTGGATGGTGCCGATACCGGGCAGCAGCAGCGTGGCCACCTTGGCGTGGGTGACGGTCTCCGCCGCGGCGGCGATCCATTCCAGGTCGGTATGCGCGCCGAAGCCGTAGTTGAACGACGAACCCTGCAGGCCATCGCCGTGCGCCACCTCGATCGAATCGACGCGGGCGTCGTCCAGGGCCTTCGCGATCGCGCGAACCTGCGGAACGCTGTACTGGTGACGAATTGCGTGCGAGCCGTCGCGCAGCGTCACGTCGGAGATATAAAGCTTGGTTGCCATCTTGGTTTCCTCTCTGGAAGGTCAAGCCCCGGCGGGGGCAGCGATCTGGCGCTCGGCCAGCTTTTCGGCGGTGGCAAGCGCGGCGGACGTCATGATGTCAAGGTTGCCCGCGTAGGCCGGCAGGTAGTGCGCGGCGCCTTCTACCTCCAGGAAGACGGAGGTCTTGAGGCCCGGCATCTTGCCGACGCCAGGGATATTCAGCGGTCGGCCGGTGTCGTAGGTCTCGAACTGCACGCGCTGCTTCAGGCGGTAGCCGGGCACGTAACGGTTGACCGCGGCCACCATTGCCTCCACGGCGAGTTCAACCTTGTCGGTATCGGCGGAATCCGACAGCGTATAGACCGTATCGCGCATCAGCAGCGGGGGCTCGGCGGGATTCAGCACGATGATGGCCTTGCCCTTGGTCGCGCCACCGACCACCTCGAGCGCACGCGAGGTCGTCTCGGTGAACTCGTCAATGTTGGCGCGCGTTCCCGGGCCGGCCGACTTGCTCGAAATCGAGGCCACGATCTCGGCGTAGTGCACCTTGGTGACGGCAGCGATGGCCGCCACCATGGGAATGGTGGCCTGGCCGCCGCAGGTGACCATATTGACGTTGGTCGCGTCCAGATGGGTCTCCAGGTTGACCACCGGCACGCAGTACGGGCCGATGGCGGCCGGCGTCAGGTCGATCATGCGGATGCCAGGCTTGGCCTCGCGCAGCAGCTTGTCGTTCTGCACATGCGCGCCGGCCGAGGTGGCATCGAACACGATGTCGATATCGGCGAACTCTGGGATCGCCTTCAGCCCTGCGGCGCCCGTGGCACACGTGGCCACGCCCATGCGCGCGGCGCGCGCCAGGCCATCTGAAGCGGGATCGATGCCGACCATGACTCCCATCTCAATATGGCGCCCATGGCGCAGAATCTTGATCATCAGGTCAGTGCCGATGTTGCCCGAGCCGATGATGGCGGCTTTCAGTTTTCGAGTCATGACTGCTTCCTTATGTGTTCCTGTCCGGACGGTTCAGATTGGATAGATGACCGAGGTGCAGCCGGAGTACAGCCGCTCGACGTCATCGGCGCGCAGCGTCAGCACGGCGCGCTGGTTGATGTAGCCCTTGTCAGTGATCTCGCCATGCTCGATCGACGGTGGAGTGGACAGCAGCACCGCACGGGCCGGGCGCTGCGAGCTGCCGCCCCCTTTGCCGAGTTCCGCCAGCATCTCGCCTAGCGCCTGCCGCACAGCCGGGTGCTGCCCAAGTGACTTGCCGCACCGGGCGCCTTCGGCGTCTCCCGACAGGGCATGCAGAGCAGGCGTGGGGAAGATCAGCAGGCCGACCTCTCCCCGGTCATGGCCGGTTACCACCGCATCCTGGGCATAGGGCGTCATCGCCGACACCGCCGCGATACGCAGCGTGCCGACCGAGACCCAGGTCCCCGTGGTGAGCTTGAAATCTTCGGAGACGCGCCCGTCGAAGATGACGCCGCCGTTCGGGTCTGACGCGTTGGCAAGCTTGCCGGCGTCGCCCATGCAGTAGAAGCCCTCCTCGTCGAAGGCCTCGCGCGTCTTCTCGTCGTCGCCGATATAGCCCGGGAAGATCGAGGGGCCGCGCACGCGCAACTCATACTTGTCCTGGCAGGGTGCGAATTTCAGTTCCACGCCAGGGACCGGCACGCCGATATTGCGCGTCTCGCGGGTCTCGAAGTGGGCGCTGGTGACCACCGGCGAAGTCTCGGTCGAGCCCCACTCGGTGGTGAAGAACAGCGGCACTTCACGGACCCTTGCCGCGACCTTGCGAAGGCGTTCCGCGCATTGCTGCGGCAGTGCGGCGGCGGCGAAGAACAGCATGTCCAGGCGCTCGAACAGCGCGCGGGCCAGCGATTCGTCGGCCTCCAGGTACGGCAGCAGCACGTCGTAGCCGCGCGGGACATTGAAGAACAGCGTGGGCCGGACTTCACGGATCCCCTTGAGGGTAGACTCGATCGCTCCCGGTGCCGGACGTCCGTTGTCGAGATACAGCGTGCCGCCGTTGCGCAGCACCAGGTTGAAGTTGTGGTTGGCGCCGAAGGTATGGCTCCAGGGCAGCCAATCGAGCACCACCGGCTGCGCCTTGTCGATAAAGGGCCAGCACTGCGCGATCATCTGCTGGTTGGCACACAGCATGCGATGCGTGTTCGGCACCAGCTTGGGCACGCCGGTCGAACCGGAGGTCAGCAGGATGCGGGCGACGGTATCCCCGCCGACCGCTGCGAAGGCGGCATCGACGGCCGCGCCCGGCGTGGCGTCGAGCAGCCTGGCGAAAGACAGGGCATCGCCCTCCGCACCGTGGGTGAAGACCACCGGGCACGCCGGCCGCCACGCCGAGATCGCTGCGCCATACTGCGTGGCATTCTCCGCATAGAGCAGGCCCGGCTGCAGCCGGTCCAGGATGGCGTGCAGCTTTCCGTGATCCTTGGCCACCAGGGTATAGGCCGACGACACCACTGCGATGCGGCGGCCGACGTGCATGGCACCCAGCGACAGCAATGCCAGGTTGACGCTGTTGTCCGACAGTGCCACCACGGGCGCATCCTCCGCGACTCCGAGGTCCAGGATGGCCTGGCCGATACGGCGCACCGCGGCCAGGGCATCGCTGTAGCTGACGCGGCGCCAACCTTCGCCCTGCCGCTCCGCCAGGAAGATGCGGCTGCCGTCCTCCTGCGCCCAGTACTGCAGCCAGTCGCCGATGCAGCGCACGTAGGGGTGCAGCGGCTGGGTCGATCGCAGCACGAAGCTGCCGTCGTCGCGCCGGTCGATCACGATATCGGGGGTGGCCAGCGCAACCGGAGTGGCTTCAGCCGGACCGTCGCCCAGCAGGCGGGAAGCTACGGCATTCATTTGACGGTCCTCCAGCCGCCATCCTTGATCCTGACCAGCGCGCGGCTCGCGTTGTCATAGATGGAGTGCTCAGTCTTGCTTACGCGCTCTGAGATGCTCAGTGACTCGTCTCGACCGAAACCGGACAGCGTCGCCCCAATGGAGATCTCAGCTGCCTGAGCCTGCCCTGCGCCAAAAAATTGGGCGAGCACTACCGAGGTAGTCAGCACGATGGCTGCCGCCTTGAAGAAAGCCTGTCTCATGTTGTCTCCTGCGTCCCGCTTTCCTCGGCGGGAACGATGGGCGATTTACTCGGTCTGGCAGGTCACCCGGCCGAGGCCCTCTACGTCAAGTTGCAACGCTTCTCCAGGCTTGATCGGGAACATTGGCCCAAGGGCGCCGGAAAGCACCACGTCGCCTGCGCGCAAAGGCGCGCCCACCCGCAGCATGGTCCTTGCCAGCCACCACGCCGCGTTCAGGGGGTGACCAAGGCAAGCGGCACCGTTGCCCTCGGAGCTGAGCTCACCATCGCGCAGGAAGCGCATGCTGCACTCGGGCAGCCTCACGTCGGTCAGGCGCTTCGGGTCCGCCCCCAGCACGTAGAGGCCGCAAGAGGCGTTGTCCGCGACGGTATCGACCAGCGTGATGCGCCAGTCGTGGATCGCGCTGTCGACGATCTCGATGGCGGGCAGTGCGTATTCGATCGCGTTCAGGAAGCGGCCCCAGGTCAGGTCGCCTTCGAGATCCTTGCCCATCACGAAGGCCACCTCCCCTTCAGCCTTCGGCTGGATCAGCGTGGAGACGGGCACTCCCATGCCGCTGATGTACTCCATATCCTCGAAGAGGACGCCGAAGTCCGGCTGGTCGACGCCGAGCTGCTTCTGCACGGCAACCGAGGTCAGGCCGATCTTCTTGCCGCTGATGAGGCGGCCAGACGCCAGATCACGCTGCGTGTTGACCTCGGCAACGGCATAGGCGTCGTCAAGACCGGTGATGCCATACGACTCGGAAATGCGCGGGATTGGCGCGCGGTCTTGGCGGGCCTGGTGCAGCGCGTCGGCTGCCTGCTGGATATGAGGGGCTGTCATCCTTGTCTACCTTGTGGTTTGAATCCAGGGACGCCGCGCGTGCTCGCGTCTGTCCGTCCCGTTTCTGCACTTCACGGAAAGTCAGGCCGGCGCCCGGTTCTGCGCATAGCGGTGCATCAGCGCCGCCGTGGCGGCCTGCTCGGCGCGCAGGCAGGCGACATAGTCCGTCTCGAGCTCCGCCACCACCTCTGCCACGGTGGCCACCGAGCGCACCGCACCCACGCCATGTCCGGCGGACCAGACGTCCTTCCAGGCCTTGGGCGCGGCCACGATGTCGCCGGAGAAATCAATCTTGCCTTCCGCCTTGATCTGATTTGGCGTAAAACCGGCAGCTGCGAGCGTCGGCTTCAGCCAGTTGGCCGGCACGCCCGAGACCGCGCTGGACAGCGCAAGATCCTCCATGCGGCTTGCCACCAGCAGGTCGCGGTATTGCTGCGGCACCATGCTTTCCGGGGTGGCGATCAGCCGCGTTCCGATCACCGCGAAGTCGGCGCCGAGCAACTGGGCGGCACGGATATGCGCGCCGCTGGAGATGGCGCCGGCCAGCCCGATCGGGCCGTCCCAGAACTCGCGCACCTCGGCGAGGAACGAAAACGGGTGGTACTGGCCGGTATGGCCGCCGGCACCGCTGGTCACCAGCACCAGTCCGTCCACGCCGGCTTCGATGGCCTTGCGCGCCAGCGCCGGCGAGATGACGTCGGCCATCACCAGGCCGCCGTAGGCATGCACGCGGTCCAGCACCCGGCGCGGGCTGCCGAGCGCGGTGGTGACGATGCCAGGGCGGTAGCGCTCAACCAGCGCCATCTCGGCCTCGAAGCGGTCGTAGCTGCTGTGCACGATCATGTTGAGCGCCCACGGCACCGTCGGGCAATCCTGTGCATGGTCGGCAACCCGTTCCAGCGCGTGGTCGAGCGCCTCGATATTGCGCGCATTGGGGGCGGCAAAGGTGCCGACGATGCCGGCGCTCAGGCTGGCGCAGACCAGCTCCGGGCCGGAAACCAGGAACATCGGTGCTGCCATCACCGGCAGGCGGGCGCCGGCGAAGGTCGCGCGCAGCGCGGCGTGCGCGGAAGCGGAATGCGAGATGGGGGCGTTCATCGTTTTGTCAGTGATCAGTCGCGCGGGCGCCGCGCCGAGCGGCCGCGTACCTCCCAACCGCCATCGCTCTGCAGGATGGCAGCCGTGGTGGCCGGCGAGTTGGTACGGGAAGCCAGCAGCACGTAGTGTCCGGCGTGGTCCTCCGGCTGCGCGATGAAGCCGAGCGGCACCGCGTCCGCCGCGGCATCGCCGAAGCCGGGAATCTCCGAGAGCTTCGAGCCTTGCTTGCCCAGCGATTCCGGTCCCTTCAGCGGGGTCACGGTGCCGCCCGGGGCCACGCCGTTGACACGCACATCCGGGGCGAGCTCGTATGCGAGCTGTTTGATCAGCCCGACGCCGGCGTGCTTCGAGGCCACGTACGCCGGCCCACCGCCGCCGGCATAGAAGGCCGCGTTGGACAGCGTGAAGATCATGCTGCCGTGGCTTTCGCGCAGCGCCGGCGCTGCCGCATAGGCGGCCAGCAGGTAGCCGAGGACGTTGATGTCGAAGACTTCGCGGAAGGTATCGGCCACTTGCTGCCCGTCGGCAAACTTGCGCAGCGGCGCGAAGTAGTCCCACACCCCCGCATTGCCGACCAGCGTATCGAGCTTGCCGAATGCCTTGAGCGTGGTGGCCACCGCCTCGGCGTTGGCGTCCGGCGAACGCACGTCGCCAACCGTGACAGCCACGCGGTCGCCAAACTCTTTGCGCAGGCTGTCGGCGCCGCTCGCACTGCGCACCAGCGCGCCGATCCCCTTCGCGCCTTCGTCCAGGAAGCGCCGCACCACCGCCAGCCCGATGCCGGAGTTCGCACCGGTGACCAGCGCCACATCGTTATCCAGCCAGCCCATGATCAGAGGAAGGTGTTGAGGTTCTTGGACATAAACAGCGACTGCGTGATCACGATCTTGCGACGCGCAATCCGGAAGTCGCCATCCAGCAGGCGCAGCAGGTCTTCTCGGCGGCCCAGCAGCAGGTCGTTGTCGGCTTCGCCGCGGCTGCGGTAGTTGACGAAGACCGAATGCACGATGAACTCGTCCTGCGCTGCGCCATGCAGCGCTTCGACGTTGCTGATCACATGCACGTGCCGGGTCGGCGGATCCTCGGCCCACGCTGAGGGCTGCTTGAAACGCGCCACCCGCCGTTCCAGGTCGAGGTGGTCGTCGTCGAAGAAGGCACCCCGACCCGGCGCATAGGCGCCCAGCTTGTCCGCGCGGCGGCGGTTCTCGATCGCCGGCATCCAGTAGTGGATGTCGTCGGTCAGCAGCGCCAGCCATTGCTCCCAGGCTTCGCTGTCCAGCAGGCGCGCTTCCCGGAACAGGAACTGCTCGATGCGGTGGGCGGTCTCGCGATTGACCTTTTGTTCGCCCTTCACTTCAGGCAGGGATTGCGGCACCGCGCTCATGCGACCTCCTTGGCGCTGTTCTGGTAGGTGAATGCGCTGTCTTCCAGGCTGGGCTGGTCGCGCGCCGGCACTTCATTCCAGCTGCGCGCGCGCATCAGGTCCAGCCAGCGCTGGTAGAACGCGCGGTGGTTGGCCTCGTTCACCTGGTTGCGGTAGACGTTGCCCGGCAGCCCGCTGTCGTCCAGGCGCGTGCCGCGGCCCAGGCCCATGTACAGGTCTTGCTGCCGCGTGACGAAGCCCGCGTTGGTGCGCGTCGAGAACTCGAAGTTCTCGCCGTCATCCATCTCGAACACGCCCGACGGCGAGAAGGTCATCATGGTTCCCTTCAGCCAGCGGTCCTTGATGTCCTGCGGCGCGCTCTTGTTGACGATGGTCCAGGTGTGCAGCTCGATCTTGCCCGGGCCGCGCGGATGCCATACCCGGAAGGTGTTCTGCCCCGGCAGGAAAGACAGGTTCGGGAACACGCTGACCGAGGAGATCGAACCGATCATCTTGGAGCGGAACTCGCCCAGGCGTTCGGCCACCTTTGGCTGGATGCTGTACAGGTACTTTCGGATTTCTTTGTCGCCCAGCGTCGCCGCGTTGCCGACCACGTCCAGGTTGAACTCCCAGCCGTGGCCGTTGTAGTTGACGTGATAGGAATCCGGATCCTTGTAGACCTCGGCAACTGGTCCACCCAGCATCGCGTGGGCTGCCGAGTCGTGCGTCCACAGCGCGTGGTAGATATCGCCGATGAAATTCTCGACCGGGACTTTCCAATTGCAGTTGATCACCGACTTCACGCAGCCGCCGACGAACTCCGTGCCCTGCCCGTCCATGTCGAGCATCACATCGAGGTAGTAGCGGAAGTCGCCCAGGTAAGACTCGAGCGAAGGCGCATCCGGGTCCATGTTGCCGAACACCAGGCCCTTGTAGGTCGCCACCTGTGCCACCGGGTGCAGGCCGTGCTCGGCGCGGTTCATGCCGCTGTCCTCGAACAGTTCCTGTCCGGCCATGCCACGCAGCGCGCCGTCGATCCCGAAGGCCCAGCCGTGATAGTTGCAGACGAAGGTCCGTGCATTGCCGGCGTCGGTGAAGTTCAGCTTGTTGCCGCGATGCGGGCAGGTATTGAGGAATGCCTTGACCGACCCATCCTTCTGGCGCACGACGATGACGTTGTCTTCCGCCATGTAGGTGGTGACATAGTCGCCTGCCTTGGGGATCTGGGATTCATGCGCCAAGAACAGCCAGCTGCGCGCGAAGATCTTCTCCAGCTCTTGTTCGTAGATGCGGCGGTCCCAATAAACCCGGCGCGACAGCCGGCCGACGTCCAGATCGATCAGGCGATCCAGGCCGCTCAGCGGTTCGCTGACCGGATCCTTCCGCAGGCGTTCGCAGTTGCCTGTGCAGTCGTGTGTCATGTCAATTACCTCAAATGGCCGACGTAGCGGATTCGGACTCCCGCTCGAGGTCGGCGTAGATTTCGTCGCCGTCCTCGATCACCTTGTAGGTGCGCAGGTCCACCGTGCAGGGAAATGCCATGGCCTGGCCGGTGGGGATATGGAACTGCCCGTCATGCAGCGGGCAAGCGATCAGGTCGCCGTCGACAATCTCGCCGTCGGACAGCGAAGCGGTCGCATGCGTGCAGATATCGCTGGTGGCATAAAAGGTGCCGTCGACGTTGTAGACCGCCAGCGGGCAGCCGTTGGTTTCGACCTTGCACACCTGGCCGGGCTCGAGCGCATCGCGCTTCAGGAGGAATACTTTCTTGCTCATCTCTGCGTTCCGTCTGCGTGCATTACTGCAGATGCAGCTGCACGAAACCAAGGCCGGTCACCCATTCCGGCACGGCCTCATAGGCGATCACCTCGCCGCGAGCGCCCTCGAGGGCGCCCATGGCGCAGGCCCAGTTGCGGATCTCCATGCCGCCGTTGCCGCCGTTGGCGAGGATGTACTCGTCGCTCAGCGCGGCCAGCGCGGCCAGGTCGCCCCGCTCGGCGTAGTCTAGGATTTCGCGGTCGAACGCCGGGTTGACGCGGCCCATCTCGGCGGTGCCCACCCAGTGGCTGATGCCGCCGCTGCCGATCACGGCCACGCGCTCGCCGGCGTCGAACGACTCCACCGCTTCGCGAATCTGCCGCCCCACTTCGATGGCCCGCGCGATCCGGATGTACGGGTCCACGCCCGCGGCCAGGTACACAGGCACCGTGCCGACCTCGCGGCCGGCCTCGCGCATCGGCTCGACCATCAGCTGGTTCGGGATGGCGATGGCGTGGTCCACCGTCAGGGCACGGGCGACCGCCCAGTCATAGCCGCGTGCTTGCCCGTCCGCGACAATATGCGTCGCCAGGCCTTCGCTGTTCGGGATGACCCCGCGCTTCAGGCCCGGCATGGCGTCCAGCGGACCGTCGACATCGCCGGTGCCGATCAGGTAGCTGGGCAGGCAGGTCGTGCCAAACAGCATGTAGTGGTCGGCGCCTACCACGATGACGCTGGTCGGCTCCAAATCAGCCAGGCGCCGGGCGCAGGTGGCAAACGCCCCCCACATACGGGCCTGCACGGTCGCTGCCGGCGCCTGCGGCGCCACGAACATCACCGGGTCATGCGGCACCAGGAAGCCGCCTACGATTTGTCCCATCTCTGATCTCTGCTTACCTATTGCTTCAGGGCAGCGCTGTGCAGCGCCTCATTCGCGCCCACCAGGCGCAGCTTCTTCATGTAGGCGCGCATGTCGCGCTCGGGCGAGAGCTCTTGCCAGAACCCCATGGTCAGCATCGGGTTCACGCCGGCCTGCTGCAGCCCCAGCACATCAAAGGCAGTCAGCATCGCGCGCTCGCCCTCGCTCAGTGCAAAGCGCAGCAGGAAGGCCTGCGGATCATCGCGGAAGCGCTGCTTGGCGGACCGATCCACGGTCAGCTGATGCAGCACCCGCTCGAGTACGTTACGGCTCATGGCGTCAGGCGATGAAATGGGAGACCAGCTTGAGGAAGTCGGCGCGGCGCTCGGTTTGCACCCAGTGGCCGCAGCGGCCGAACAGGTGCAGGTCGGCATTCGGGATGGCGCGCGCCAGCAGCTGGCCGCAGGCCGGTGGCACGACGCGGTCTTCGCGGCCATGCAGCACCAGCGTCGGGGCCTCGATTTTGGCCACCACATGTTCCGGGAAGCCCTTGACCAGGGTCGGGCCCTCGGCGTTCGGCTGCGGGATCAACTTGCGCAGCGCCTCCTGGGCGCCGGGACGGGCGCTGGCTTCATAACGCGACTGCACCATTTCCGGCGTGATGATCGACTGGTCATATGGGAACAGACGCATGGTCTTCTCCATGTTTTCCGGCGACGGCTCATATTCCCAGGCCGAGCGCAGCCCCGGGGTCTGCTCGAACTCGCCGGCGGGCGTGCCCAACAGCACCAGCTTCTCCACGCGCTTGGGATCGAACACGGCCAGCCCCAGCGACAGCGCTCCGCCGAACGAATTGCCGACGAACGAGGCGCGCTCGATCTCCAGCGCGTCCATGATCCCGACCAGGTGGCTGACCCACAGCTTAATGTCGTACTTGGTGCCGTTCTTGAACTCGGTGAAACCGAAGCCGGCAATGTCCGGCACGATCACGCGGAACGACTGCGCCAGCTCGCTCATCACGCCCTTCCAGTTACTCCAGCCCGAAACGCCAGGCCCCGAGCCGTGCAGCAGGAAGAGCGGCTTGCCGGCGCCCACATCGAAATAGTTGGTCTGGTGCCCGGCGGCCACCAGGGTGGAACCGACCCCGTCAAACTTGCTCATCGCTTTCGTCTCCATACACATACGTATGTGTATGGTAGGAAGTGAAGCCAATCGAGTCAAGGCCATATTTCCGCGAAAACCATGGGGTTTACCCGAGACAAAGCGATTTCCGCACCGTACAATAGTGAATTGTGGCTCGGTAGTAAAATTTTGGCCGTTGCCTACGGAGAACATATGACCAAAGCCACACCGGGCGCAGCAGCCTCCGCGCGCCTGACACCGGAAGACTGGATCAAAGCCGCCCGCGACCTGTTGGTGAGCCGCAGCGTGGACGCCGTGCGCGTTGAGGTGCTGTCGAAGGAGCTGGCGGTGACGCGCGGCAGTTTTTACTGGCATTTCAAGGATCGGGAAGATCTGTTGCGCCGCATGCTTGAGTCATGGCGCGATGAGGCCACCGAGCAGATCATCTATCGATTTGAGCGGCGCAACCTTCCCCCGCGCGAACTGATCAAGGACCTGCTCTCGCTGCCCTTCCGCGGCGCTTCGGCACAGGAAGCTGCGTCCACCGAACTGGCCATACGCGCCTGGGCACGTCGCGACGAGCGCGCACGCCAGATCCTGGATGAAGTGGATGCCAAGCGGCTATCCTATGTTGCTCAGTGTTTCAGCGCCCTGGGATTCGGTATCTCGGAAGCGCGTGCACGAGCATTCATGCTATACAGCTATGAACTGTCAGAGGCGTTGCTGTCGCATCAGGGAACAGATGAGCAAAAGGCTGAGCGAAAGGCTTTTATGGAAAAGCTTTTGTTAACTCCAGCCTGAATAACTCCGGCTACCCATATTCTCGATATGGAAAGCCAGAGCAGGCCGTTTCTTCAAATGGCCCGCATAAGACTCCGACGACACGCTAGAACGTGTATGAGACGCTGAGGAACGTGATGATGGGGCGCAGCCTCACCTTCGTCTGACTGACCACCTCCACGCCCTGTGCTGTACGTCCTTTCAGGGTAACGTTAGTGTCGCTGGGCATGTAGCCAACCAGCGCGCCCACCGACCAATGTTTGCTGATCCGATAGTCGAGTCCCACTTGAACGACCGGACTCCATGAACTCGAGGCTTCGGCAGTTGCCGACCCGCCAGGCCCGAATTTCTGCGTGATAAACGCATCATTGGTGACCCGCGCATTGGTGAACCATGTATAGGAGACACCAACGCCAGCGAATGGGCGAAAACGGCTTTCCGGCTGACCGAAGTGGTAGCGGAGCAACAGCTCAGGTGACCACGTGCGCGCATCTCCCAGCACACCATACCCCCCGAACGTGCCGCGCCCCTCTAGCTGGGTCCTCATTGGAAACCCTCCAAGAAGCGCCACACCAATATGGTCTGTAAAGTAATGCTCGGCGAGAATGCCCACCGTTTCGAGGCTGCGCGCACCGACTGAGGAGCCAGGCACCTCGCTATTCATCGGAACCCCTCCGATGCTGGTCACCTTGACAGGGTCGCTTCCTGTCTGGGGGGCGATGTGAGCCCATCCCACACTCACGACGTTATCCCCTGCGCTCTGCGCGTGCGCACTGCTACCCATTGCTGCAATAAGTACCGCGCTGACCAGGCTCATTGTCCCGGCATATCGCCACCGCTCCATGGTTGTCTCCGTCTCCATTTAGTTATTAAGATCTCGCGTGTCTTCTGCACGCAAAAAACAGCTTGCGCGAACCCGCCGGGCGGCGGGTTCGTCCAGGAATTTCAAACGCTGGGTATTAGGGGCATTCAATGCGCTCCTGAGGGGGCACATGGGCCCGCTCAGTTTGCAGCGCTTGAACGGGAAGCCCGTCCACCGGGATGCGCCGCGCGTTCGTGAGCGCGTGCTGGGCGTGAAGGTTCCGGGATCAGCCCATTCCGGATCGGCCGTCGCGTGCCGTCAGCACCGACTCGCTCAGTGCTGCCGCAAACCTTCCGCGCTCATTCACCTTATCCTCGGTAAGCCGATCGACTTCGATTGCCATGCGCCGGAACTCAGAGTCGAGAAGCCTCGAGATAGCGCCACGCAGAACGTGCTGGACCAGCAGCGACGCCGGCACGAACACGCGGCGCTTGCGCCTGTGGATGCCTTGGACCAGACGGTCGGCCGCCAGTGACACCGGGTAAGTTTTGCCGGCCGGACCGCGCAACATTGCCCGCATCCGGGCGAACTCAGCATGTTCCCGATCGGCGTCGCGCACCATCGGCGTGTCGATGAACATCAGATAAGCCACACCCACGTCAACGCCGAGGTGGGCGACCTCCACGCGGATTGCATTAAGCAGTGCTTCCAGGCCCGCCTTGCTCGCCGCATACATCGATTCGCCAGGCGGTGCGAAAATCGCCGCAGCCGAGGCTATCCCAAGCAGGTAGCCACGACTCCTGATCAAATGTGGCAGGCACGCGTGCATGAACCGCCAGTTTCCCGTCACGTTCACATCCAGCACTGCAGCAAGAACGTCCGGATCCAGGTGCCGCGCTGCACCGACTGTGCCTATTCCTGCGTTGGATACAGCGACATCGATCGCCCCGAAGTGCTCGACCACACGGTTCACAGCGTTAACCACCGACGCGGAATCGGTGATGTCGCAGCGCAGGCCGATGGCTGGTTGATCGAGAGCCGCCGCGGCCTTCTCAGCGGCTTCGCCATTGATGTCCAGCAGTGCGAGGCAATGCGTCTTCGCAAGCCGCCCGGCCACTGCGAGGCCGATTCCGCTGGCCGCCCCCGTGATGACTGCCACCGGTCTGGTCATGTTGCTCCTCCTCTCCTTCCGCACTCAGCCAGAGGGCCGAGACGGCAGTCATTGTTGTCTTTGGTCATTCCGCAGAAATTCGGCACGCTGCGCCACGATCCACGTTGGAAGACGTCGGATCGTGGCCTGCCGCTTGCTATTCAAATCCTGCGCTCGTGGTCCCGCCAGTACGGTTCGCGCACGTCTTTCTTCAATACCTTTCCGTTGGCACTGCGAGGCAGCGCGTCGACGAACACGACTTTCTTCGGTGTCTTGATTCCGCCGAGCTTGGGCCGACAGTACGCAAGGATTTCCTCCTCTGTCGCTTGAGCCCCCTGGTTCAGCTCGATCACCGCGGTCACCGCCTCACCCCAGTCCGCGTGCGGGATACCGATGACGGCACAGTCCTGCACTGCCGGATGGGTCCAGACGACCTGCTCCACCTCGCTCGGGTAAACGTTGAACCCGCCGGTGATGATCATGTCCTTCTTGCGGTCGGTGATGTGCAGGAAGCCTTCTGCGTCGAGGTAGCCTACGTCGCCGGTGTGCAGCCATCCGTCAACGATCGTCTCGGCGGTCTTGTCCGGAGCCTTGTAAT
Source organism: Cupriavidus sp. GW823-FHT06D04 (assembly GCF_058795055.1). Lineage (NCBI taxonomy): Bacteria > Pseudomonadati > Pseudomonadota > Betaproteobacteria > Burkholderiales > Burkholderiaceae > Cupriavidus > Cupriavidus sp. GW823-FHT06D04. Next base: position 56,165 of record NZ_JBXAHL010000041.1, read on the forward strand.
ACCCCGCCATCAACAGGTCGCCACGCACGCAGATTTCGCCGATTTCTCCAGTAGGGAGGATCTTGCCGTTCTCGTCGAGGATCTCGACGCGGACCAGCGGCGCCGGCCGACCCGCCGCCGACAGCCTTGCGTCCTCAGCGATCTTGCCATCGCGGAAATGCTCCTCAGGCCGCATAAAGGCGATCGCAGAAGGCGCCTCGGCCTGCCCGTATCCCTGGAACATCACTGGCCCAAAGACTTCAATCGCGCGCCGCAGCTTCTCTGTGGACATAGGCGCTGCACCGTAGATGAAGTACTTCAGCGAGGAGAAATCCCGCTTCTCGATGCCGGGCATCTCCAGCAGTCGGTAGATCACCGTGGGAGGCAGATATAACTCGGTGACGCGATGCTTCTCGATCAGGTCGACCAGTTGGTTCAGATCCATCCGGTTCATCACGACAATCGTGCCTGCCCGAGCGGTGCACGGTAGCGTAAGGGTACCCGCGGCATGCGTCATTGGTGCCGCAACCAGGTTCACGATCTGCTCGTCGGACGAGTACGGAGCGGCAAACATCTGGTGCAGCGCGCTAACCGACAAGCTCCGATGCGTGTTCATCGCACCTTTCGGTGCGCCAGTCGTGCCCCCGGTCGGCATGACCCCAGCCAGGGAGTCCGGCTCCGGAATGTGGTCAGGGACCGCGCTTGACGCTCCATCCAACAGCGTCGCAAGCGTGATCCCGCCAACAGCCGATGCCGCTTCGCGATCCTCTCCAAGCGAAATCAAGGTGTGCAGCTTCTTCAGATGGCTGCGCAGCGACTTCACTAACGGCAGGTAGTGCTCGTGGCAGAACAATACTTCGCAGTCGAAGCCGTCCAATAGGCGCTTGATCTCCTCAGGCGGATTGACAGGGTTCACCGGAACCCACACCAACCCTGCGCGCCACAGTCCGAGCACACAAGCCCATGCGGTCGGGTCGTTACTCGCGAGTACCGCGCCTTTGGCTTCGCGATCGATGCCTTGCCTCAGCAGCGCATTGCCGACGCGGCACGACAGCTCGCCAATCTCCTTGTAGGTGAAGGTCCGCTCTTCGGCGATAAAGGCTGCCCGGTCAGGGGCAGCCCGCCAGCCGCGATCAAAAAAATCGGTAATAGCCATACAACTTTCTCTCTTACAAGCTGGCGCGGTACAGCAGCGCGTTCAGGTAACCAAACTTCATGTTCAGAAGATGGTTTTCGCCATCTTCAATCCGCGCGGCGCGGGCATCCCGGAAGAGCTTCTCCAACGGATACTCGCGAGTGAGGCCGTATCCGCCAAAGATCTGCAGCGCCTCGTCTGCCACCTCAAAGGCAAGGTCTGTGCAGGTCACCTTGGACCCGCCGGTGTAGTACGGATGCTTGGCGGGCGAGAGCACCGTGTACTCCGTCGCACGGCGGGCCACCGCACGCATGGTCTCCACGTTGCGAGCCATGGTGCCGAGCCGGTATTGCACCATTTGATGCTCGGCGAGCAGTGCACCACCCTGGCGCCGCTCATGGGCGTACTGCATGGCAAGCTCGAAAGCCGCACGTGCCAAGCCCGTCGCCATCTGCCCCATCCCCACGCCCGCTGTTGACCATGTGCTTGCGTGCCCGCGCCAGTAATCATCGCCAAGCGACACCGCATAGCGCACCGGCACCTTCACGTTATCGAAGTACACCTCACCCTGGGGCAAGGCCCGCTGGCCGAGCTTCTCCAACGGCTTGCCACGGCTCACCCCGGGCAGGTCGAGGGGAACGATGACCTCGACTCCGCGCGGGTGGCCGCCGTCGTCGAAGAACCCATCACCATAATCGGCGGCGATCGACATGATTGCGACCTGGGCAACCGGACCGTTGGAGACCCAGGCTGAGCTTTGACCGTTGATGACGATGTCGCCACCGCTCACCTTCGCCGTCAGATTTCCCTTGTTTCCCTGGGTTGCGCTGGGGTGCCGCTCGTCCGGGTATAGCATCGTGCCATCCGAGCCGCGGTCGGGCTGCGTCGCGATCCAGCATCCAAGCTTGCCCTCGGTCAGCTCGATCAGTTCCTGGTTGCCGACTCGCTTGGCCATCATGTTCGCGAATGCGGCGGCGGCCAACGACACCGTGAGCCCCATGTCGCCCCATCCGAGCTCCTCGATGACGATCGCCTGCAGACGGGCCAGCAGTTGCGGCGGCACATCGCCCGGATCGGCATCAAATCCGATTCCAGACTCCACGGCGATTCGCATGAAGTCCCAATACGGTGAGCCGGGCGCGATGGACTCTTCCGCGCTGAGCTTGTCGATTGCGATTCCCATGGGGCGCATCACGTCCCGCGCGAACTTGTGGGTCGCATCCTGGACCACACGCTCGTCATCGCTCAGGATCTCGAAGCCGGTCAGCTCAACGTGAGGCAGCCCGGGCCGCACGGACCCATCGCGGTCAAGTTTCTGTGTCATTTCAGTGTCTCCTTTTTGCGTTCTCTGGCTACTGCCTCTCTTGAACAGCGGCGATCGTTGCCGGAAGATCGCGTTCGTGCTCGACGTTCTGCATGGCAGCCATCTTCACCAGGAACTCGCGTGCGGCAGGCGCTTCAAGGAGCTTCCTCAGTGCCGCGTTTTCGCCTGTGAATCCCGCGAACTGCGCTTCAACTGCAGCACCAGACATGCCCTTGAACACTTCGGCAATCGCCGCGATCGTGCCTGCCGGACGCCTGGCGACGTCGCGTGCCAGTGTGTTCGTGTAGGTCTTCAGCTCTTCGCGCGAAAGGACACTGTTGACAATGCCGTAGGCAGCAGCCTCCTCACCCGTGAAGTCGCGGGATGACAGGATCACCTCGCGCGCACGAGCCGGGCCGATTTGCATCGCCAGCCGCGTGGTGCCGCCCCCGGCTGGCAAAATCCCGCCACTGACCTCGGGAAAGCAGAACCGGCTTTCTGGGGTGGCAAAGCGCATGTCCATCGCGAGCAAGAACTCCAGGCCGCCCCCGCGACAGATCCCGTCGACCACTCCGATCTTCACCTGAGGCAGGATCTGCCACGCCGTCGTGAGCGCCTGCAACACATTGATGTCGTCATAGCGGCTCTGCGGCACGGCCGGGTCGCTCATGGAACGGAGCAGGTCGCTCAGGTCGAAATGCGCAATGAAGAATTCAGGGTTGGCGCTGCCAAAGACCACCACCGCAGTGTCCTGGTCGAACGCCAGCGACGCGGAGAGATCGAATAACTCGCCAACCATCTGGATGTTCATCAGGTTCAGTGGCGGGTTGTTGAAGTCGACGTGCAGAATCCGGCCGTCGCGCCGGACGTTAAGTGTCTCGTAGGTCATTGTTTTCTCCATGCTGATGGTCAAGCGCCGAGGATGGTGATCGCCGCAACGGCTTCCTCGCCGGCGTACAGGCCGCCGCCGTTTTCCGCGAGCGCAATGCGAGCGCCGGGAACCTGGCGGGCTGCGCAATTGCCACGAAGCTGATGCACGAGCTCGTAGATCTGCGCTATGCCGGAAGCTCCCATAGGATGGCCTTTGGATTCCAGGCCGCCCGACGGGTTGACGGGCAGCCGGCCCCCCAGCCTGGTAGCACCGGACTCGGCGAACTTGCCGCCAGCGCCGATCTCACAAAAGCCAAGCAGTTCCGTCTGCAAGAGCTCACCGAACGCTGACGCGTCATGGACTTCCGCCACGGACACATCGCCTGGCCCCACTCCAGCCTGCTCGTAAGCCGCCAGCGCTGCGAGCCGGCTGACCGAACGGTCCCAGGCTGACAGCGAGCGCACCGTGCCGGTCTGCAATACCGTGGCCAGTATCCGCACCGGGTTGCGGGCACCGAGACGCCTTAAGCCGGCAGCGTTGCACACCACCACCGCCGCGGCACCGTCGGTGAGCGGCGCGCACATCGGAACCGTCAGTGGCCCGGATACCGGGCGTGCCGAAAGGATTTCCTCCATCGACATCGGCACGCGGAAGTGCGCAAGGTTGTTGTGCACCGCGTGTGCGTGGTTCTTTTCGGCAATCAGTGCGAGCTGCTGCTTAGTCGTCCCGAACGCATCCATGTGGGCTTGGGCGAGCGCAGCATAGACATCCATGAACAGACTGCGCGGCTGCGCATCGTCTGGGGCTGTGCCACCGAGTTCGGCCAGCACTGCACGAACGCCTTTCCGGTCGTGAACGTCAACACCGCCGTCGAATACGCCGAGGGACTTCTGCTTGTCGCCGATGTTGAGCTTCTCCGCGCCCACCGCAAGCACGATGTCGCCAGCGCCGGCGCGTACGTGCATGACCGCCTGGTGCAGTGCCGTGGCACCGGTGGCGCACGCGTTCTCGACATTCACCATCGGTATGCGTTCGAAACCCATCGAGCGCAGCGCCATCTGGCCGGCCACGACGACCTGGCCCTCCAGCACGTCCTGGCAGGTGTTACCGAAATAGGCAGCCTCGATGGCGCCAATGTCAGCACCGGCATCAGAAAGCGCTTCCGTCACCGCCTCCCTCGTCAGATCCTTGACCGAAGCCTGCGTCCGAACCCCGAAAGCGGTCATGCCGACGCCGACAATCCAAACCGGCATCTCGTTCACGACCCCGTCTCCTCGGTCACGTGCGCGAGCCCATAGGCCTCCAGGGCACCCATGAGTTCGCGATGGCCCAGCAGTTGCGCGGGTGAACGGAACCCGACGCCGTTGTACGTGTTGCCGATCAGCCGCATTGCGGCGTAGGCCTGGACCAGACCGGTAATCTGATAGCCGGATGTGCTGTGGATGACCGCCCGTGCCGTGGTGTTGTTGCCGCGGCCCGTACACCAGTCGATAGAGCGATGAACTTGCCGGTTCTCGCGGGGCGGCGTGCGCGGCGTCATACTGGCAGCTACCCGGTCGAGCACGGGGTAAAGCTTGTCCTCTGGCAGCCACTGGAACACAACCTTGAACATGCGTTCCGCGGCGCGCACTTGTTGTGGAATGTCACCCTTGTCGTTGCGCATGGCCACGAACATGCGACAGTTGCGCACCCGACGGTCGTCCCGGAAGAACACCGGCAGTGCGGTACCGCCCCATTGGAGGCCAGGAACAACATGCCCGGTGCCAGGCACAACCATGTCCTGCTGGACAATGCCCTTGTACTTCTTCAGGACGTTGTCCTCAAGATAGTAGGAGTCCGTGCGGATCACGTCGAAGATCGACTGGGTGGAACCGACAGTTGGCACCGCGCTGACGTACTCGCCCAACTCCAGTGTGTCGATGCCGGGCGTCTCCAACACGATGCGGGCGGCGATGTCCGGAATGGCGTACTGCATCGACACCGCGGTGGACACCACCAGCCCGGCCGCCGCAAACTTCGGGCCCCACTCGTCAAGCAGCTGCAGATGGTGCTCCTGCTCGCCGGCGGTATCGAGATAATGGCATCCGGCTTGCAGCGCGGCTTCCAGAACCGGCGGCGCATAGCGCAGGAATGGGCCGACCATATTGCAGACGACCTTTCTGCCTTTGAAGAGCGCAGTTAGTGACTCGACAGAGCCATCGACTTCGGCAATCTCGTAGTCCGCGGTTTCGATCCCGGGGACAGTGTTCATGACCTCCTGCAGCTTGGCCCGGTTTCGCCCCGCAGCCACGAATGGAATACTGTACTCACGCAGATACTCGGCCACCAGCCGGCCGGTGTAGCCGCTGGCGCCGTAGATGACGACTGGATGCAGTGCGCTCACTGTCTCCTCCTTTGTAGTGGTTTCACGACTGTTCTTAGGGCTGCAATGTAGCGGCCAGCCAAGGACCTTCGCTTGCCTGTGAGCGCGCGCAATTTGCCGATTTGCGCAGGAAAGGATCAGGTTTACCCTGCACGCGCATGCGCTTGACATGGCGTCAGGGCGGTTTCAACATGGATGTTTGTATTGCCAGACCATTCGCCGACGGAGGGACTGCCATGGCAGCAACAGCGACGTGGTCGACCCACGGGTTGGCTCAAGAGCACATTACGGACGCGTGCAGTGCCATGCTCCCCGAGCTGCACATGACGTGGACACTTTCGCTTCCGGAGCCCCGCCGTTTCAACGTGTCAGCGCGGTACCGCAAGCTGGACAGACTGACGGTCGGAGAGTTGCGCAGTGGCCGCATCATCGGCCAACGTCCAGATACCACCGCTGAGCCCATGGTGGGAGTGCTGATGAATCTGGGCGGACGACTGGTGTGCCGATACGCGGACCGCAGCAAGGTCGTGCTCGAACCCCAACACCTGCTGATCTGGGACAGTGAGCTGGCATACGACTTCGAAGCCGTGGAACCACATCGCGAGGTCTACCTGCTTTTGCCTCGCGAGCGCGTGCCTTATGGAGTAGCCAGCGCAGCGGCGCGGCCTGGTGCAGCAGTGCCGGTACGCGTCGGCTCCGGCCTCTGCGCGGTCGCCGGCGACCAGCTTCAGGCCATCGCCCGGGAACTCGACTATCTCACCGACACCGCCCTGGCGACGGCTTGCCAGTCGTTCTTCGACATGCTTGACTCGGCGCTTACGGTCTCGTCCGGGCGGCAGTCGCCCCGGGCGTCGCTGATGATGAGTATCGAGCAGTACATTGAGGATAATCTGGACGATCCCGAACTGAGCGCCTCGTCGATTGCGGCCGCACACGACATCTCGGTGCGCACGCTGCATGTCGCGTTTGCAGGCACGGGCAGGACCGTCAGCCGATGGATCCGCGACCGCCGGCTAAGGGTCTGCTTCCGCGAACTCTCTCGTGCGAGCACGCAGACGGTGACGGACGTCGCGTATCGGTGGGGCTTTAACAATGCAGCTCACTTCAGCCGAACCTTCAAGCAGGCGTTCGGGGTGACCCCCAGCAGCCTGCTATCGGGCGGAGGATCCGTGACGCCCGATAATCGCGAATTCCCCCAGTTGCCGCCAGGACCGCCGAACGGTTGATACGGCAGGTCTCCCCTCCGGTCGAGAGAACATAGTTGCCTCCAGGGTCCGGGCCAGGCCATGCGAAAAGAGCATGCACATCCATCGGCAAGGTTGCCAACTTCCGAGTCCGTTATTGACGAGGGAGAGAAGTATTTCAGATTGCTCGCGGATGCCTTGCCGCATATCGTATGGACGGCAATGCCTGATGGTGGGGTCGACTATGTAAACCGGCCGGGAGTCATCTATACAGGTATGGGCCTTGATCAGTTGTCGGGATGGGGTTGGGGCCAGGCGCTCCATCCGGACGATTTGCTGATCACCAACGATCGCGCCAGAAATGCCATAAAGAACGGCTGCGAATTCGAAATAGAATTCCGTCTAAAAAGAGCTGCCGATGGTGTCTATCGATGGTTTCTTTGCCGTTCGATACCCTTCAAGGACGGCAACGGAAATATCATCAAGTGGTTCGGGACCTCTACGGACATAGACGACCAGAAGCAGGCGCAGGCGGCGGCCGAAAGCGGCAACCGGGCCAAATCGGATTTTCTCTCTAGCATGAGCCATGAGTTGCGCAGCCCGCTCAATGCAATTCTGGGTTTCGCGCAGCTGATGGCCTCCGAGTCACCGCCACCGAATCCATCGCAGCAGACTAGTATTGACCAGATCCTGAAAGCCGGATGGCATCTGCTGGAACTGATAAATCAGGTACTCGATCTCGCAAAAATCGAGGCCGGGCAAGCGTCGCTGTCGCCCGAGGCGGTCTCCGTGGCCGAAGCCTTACGCGAATGCCATGACATGCTCGACCAGCAGGCACAGAAGCGAGACGTTCGCTTGCTCTTTCCATCGATCGACCCCACCTGTTTTGTCCGCGCGGATCACACCCGGCTGAAGCAGGTTCTGCTCAACCTTCTTTCCAACGCCATCAAGTACAACCGCCGCCAGGGAACGGTGGAGGTGCAATGCTGCGCGGCCGGCGGGGATCGGGTTCGCATCAGCGTGCGCGACACCGGCGAGGGATTGGTACCACAACGGCTGGCGCAGCTATTTCAGCCGTTCAACCGCCTCGGCCAGGAAGCCGGGCCTGAAGAAGGCACGGGCATTGGCCTCGTAGTGGCCAAACGACTGGTCGAGCTAATGGGAGGCGCCATCGGCGTCGAAAGCACCGCTGGGGCGGGCAGCGTATTCTGGGTCGAACTCGGTGCCGCTCTCGCGCCGGAAATCAAAAATGAGAGCAGCGAGCCTGCGGTACCTGCGAAACCACAACCAGGGAACCACGCTTCGGTTCAGACCGTGCTGTATGTCGAAGACAATCCCGCCAACCTCAAGCTGTTCGAACAACTCATCGCCCGTCGCGCCGATATGCGTTTGCTTACCGCGATGACCGGGATGCTTGGGATTGAGCTTGCGCGCAGCGCATTGCCGGAGCTGATCGTGATGGACATCCATCTGCCTGATATCAACGGCGTGGAAGCCCTGCAAATCCTCCGCGAAGATCCCAATACAGCGCACATTCCTGTCATAGCCCTCAGCGCAAATGCGATGCCCCGCGATATCGAAAAAGGTATCAAAGCAGGGTTCTTTCGCTACCTGACCAAGCCGATCAAACTCAATGAGCTTATGGAGGCACTGGACGAGGCCCTAGAAGAGACAAGGAAGAGCACTGGGCAGCCTCAATGAAGCGGGTGGATCGATATGATCAGCCTTAACGAGATTCTTGCGGCAAAGATCCTGGTCGTCGACGATCTGGAGGCCGATGTCCTGTTGCTTGAACACATGCTGCGCGGGGCTGGCTACTTGTGCATCGCCTCAACAACCGATGCCCGTGCAGTTTGCGAGCTTCACAGCCAGAACCACTATGACCTGATCCTGCTGGACCTGCAAATGCCGGGCATGGACGGCTTCCAGGTCATGGAGGCGCTTGCTGAAGTGGAGGCGGACAGTTACCTTCCCGTGATTGTGGTTACCGCCAATCCCGACCACAAGCTGCGCGCACTGCGAGCCGGCGCGAAGGATTTCGTCAGCAAGCCGTTTGAGCTCGCCGAGGTGTTGATGCGCGTGCGCAATATGCTGGAAGTACGCCTGCTACACAAGGAATCATTGAGAAACGGCAAAGTACTTGAGCAAAAGGTAGACGAACTGGAAGCCAGCCGAGAGACGATCGTTCGCCAGAGCGATGAACTCAGGTGTCTCTATGAGAACCTCGTTCACGAGCAACAGCTATCAGAGCGATTGTTGCTCAACCTGCTGCCGTTCCCAATTGCCGAGCGTTTGAAAGCGCGTTCCGACCTCATCGGCTCCAGCCCCCCGGAAGTCATCGCCGATAGCTTTCAGGAAGTGTCGGTGCTTTTCGCAGACCTCGTGCAATTCACCCAATTCTCTGCCGGCATGACGCCCGAGCAGCTTGTGGCGGTGCTAAACGAGATATTTGCCGACTTCGACAGCATCGCCGACCGCCACGGGCTCGAGAAAATCAAGACGATCGGCGACGCTTACATGGCCGCCGCGGGACTTCCTGTGGCCGCGGCCGATCATGCTGATCGGGCGGCGCATATGGCGCTGGACATGATTGATTCGCTGGGCCGTTTCAATGAGCGAACCGGCTACCGCTTGCAGTTGCGCGTTGGCATCAATAGCGGTGCCGTGGTAGCCGGTGTGATCGGCAGGCGCAAGTTCATCTATGACTTGTGGGGCGACGCCGTCAATATCGCTAGCCGGATGGAATCCCACGGCGTACCTGGTCGCGTGCAGGTTACCGACGCGACCCGGCGGCGGCTTGGCGAACCGTTTGCGCTCGAGCAGCGCGGCCCGATAGCGGCCAAGGGCCTGGGTGAACTGAATACGTGGTTCCTGGTTGGAAGAACCGGAAGGGCGACCGGTTAAAGCCAAGCCGACTCCGACGCGGACCCGCCTAGTGCGAATGTGTTCGCAGGCGGCGACGTCGTGCGATCTCGTCGCAGCCGCACTGCCTTACCAGTCTCCTGACGGCACTCAGAACCTGTGCCTCGAACCGAGCACGCCTCCGAACTGGGTCACTGTATTGAAGCCATTGATCCCAGGTGTGGAGCCGACCTCGTTGCGCGTGCGCGACGTTCAGATTACGTATCGGTGCGCTTCGAGAACGAGTAGTCTGCCGATACCATGAACAGCCAGGGATCTGCCTGGGAGTCCCGGACAGCTTGATCGTATGCGGCGCCTGTAAGCGACCACGCAGAGTTTAGCTTCCAGTTAGCCCCTCACCAGTAGAGATTGTCCGTAGAGGCCGACGGCTGCGCGATCACGCACCTGTAGCAATAGCCAAGATAAGTGGTGATACTGCCGAAATCAGTGCTGGCAAACGATGCCCTGTGACTCTTGTTGCCCCTCGGTGGCCACGGTCGTGCCAGCTACCTCATCATAGACAGCCGCCACACCCAGGGGGCCGGTTTCATAGCCCAGGCTGAAGCCCGACCTTGCTGTGTCCCGATAGCTGGACTGCCATGACGAGAATCGCAATTAGCTCGACTGCGGTGCGAGCGCCTTTTCGCACACGTCTCTTCGCTTTCCATCCCGGAAGTAGTTACCGTGCTCCTCACCGGTTGCTCACTGGCACTTTACCGACCCTGAACCGTCGGGACCGAGACACCGTAACGACCGCTGGCCGACAGCGGTCGTGCGCTGTCCCGGCGCCGAACCTAGACTGCCTGTCCATACAGCGGTTTCGGCCACGGCCCAAGCCGCCGAGACGCCGCGTGCGGGCCTTTTTATCGATCTTGCGAAGCCAGCCGCCATGTCGGAATGCCATCGTCGAAACTATTGAACCACTCGCGGATCGCGTCGGCCACAATGTTTGGATCGCAAGTGGCGGCATGCGGAACGCATGCCCGAATGAGATCTTCGACATCAAAGCTTCGTTCCGCTCGTGCCCGCCAGTCAGCGCGGTCGCGGGCTAGGGTAGCAAAGTGTTGGTCTCGGATCGGTATGTAACGCATGACGCAGACAGGAAATGGAGTTGCCCGTATTGACGGCCGCCCCGTCGATTTCTTGACCCACTCACTGCTTTAGTCAGCAGAGGTGAACTGTGTACCGACCGTCAGGTCCATTGCACGCTCTTCGGGGTCAGCGACGGCGCGCACACCATGCACTCGAATCCCTTCTCTGCAAGCTGCCGGTAAAGGCCATATCCGCAAGGGCCCGCCTCGTAGACGATGCGGATCCGGCGCGCTTTAGACTGCAGGCGCTTGCACAGGCGATCGATATCGGCGTTCGAGGTACCGATCTTGCCAAGCAGTTCGACCTCGCCCGCGCCGAGTGCGTAAGCGACCGTGATCGAGTCCTCATGGACGTCCAAGCCGACATACAGCGTGCTATCGTGTTCCATGCTGGCCTCCGCGCCGGAAATCGCCTGGGTGTGGCACTGTCCACACCGTGCGGCTCTGGCAGTCATGCTAACCCGCGTTTGATTCCTCGCGGCGGGCCAGCCTCTTGCCCCCACGCCAGGGGAGTCATACTAATTCCGGTTTCCTACAAAAAAGTTGTGAGGAATCGGAATTCTCGAGACTGCGTTCTCCGAAAAATCAAGGACTTAGTGTCCAATTCGGTCCGCGCTCGTTCGGATGAGAACCGGAAATAGCGAGACTGACCTGAATTGAAGCGCGAATTCGTTGGACTGCCCCGCACCGGTCGCTCACTGTCTCTTTGCGACCGAGGCCGTGTGGAAACGTCTCTCGAATCGCACCAATGCGCATCCCCTCCGGGGCGTAGCCTGCCTTATCGAATTTTCGGCCAATCCGGTCGTGGGCGGCGTCGGAACGGGTGCGAACAGCGGTAAGGGGCCCCTGAGCGCGGTCGTCAGCCCCATTTTTTGGGCGCAAATGGGTGCTTACGTACCCACCAGGCGCATGGCCTTCATTGTTTTCGAGAATCCGAGAATTCGAAGGACGCGCTTCAGGTTGTACGCCAGAACATGCAGGCTCATTTCAGTTCCTACATTCGGTAGCGTGCGCGTCAAGAAGTGCGTGTAGCCCATCCAATGTTTGAAGGTTCCGAAGACATGCTCGACGGTTCGCCTGCGAATCGTCATTGCATCCGGCGTCTTGTCGAGCCGGCGCTGGACGGCCTCCAGCACTTCCTCATGCTCCCATCTGGAGATGCGCCGGTACGGACTCGGCGTGCATTGAGACCGCATGGTGCACTGAGGACAAGCACTACTCCAATAGCGGCGTAGCTGCAGTCCATGCTCTTCTCTGGTGAAGCGGTATATCGCACGTTCGCCGGCGGGACATTGATATTCGTCGTCTCGGGCAATGTAGATGAAGTCCGCCCGATCAAATCGACCTCCCGCCTTCGCGCTAGACGTCGTTGGCTTGGGCAAGATGGCAGCAACGCCCGTATCCGCGCACGCCTTGATCTCCTGCGCACTGAAGTAGCCACGATCAGCTATGGCTTTAAGCCTGGTCTTACCCATTGCATCGCGAGCGGCTCGAGCCATCGAGCTGAGTTGCGCCCGATCATTGCCAATATTGGTGACCTCATGAGCGACGATCAGATGGTGCTTGGCATCTACGGCCATCTGTACGTTGTAGCCGACCATTCCAGAGCCCTTGCCACTTGTCGCCATCGAGCGCGCATCAGGATCGGTCATCGAGATCTGACCATCTGGCAGCGTCTTGAGATCTTCCTTTATCTGGTCAAGGCTATGCATCTGCTGACGCAATTGCGCAATCTTCTCGCGCAGTCGAGTTGTCTTGAGTTCTAACTCCGCCGGCTGCGTGCGATCCGCAGTCTCCAGCGCGCTCAGATACCGCTGGATGCTTTCCTCGATTTGCTGCTGGCGCTTGTCGACCTTGCCGGCGGTGAAATTGCGGTCCCGAGTATTGACTGCCTTGAACTTGCTACCGTCGATGGCGACCAGGGCCTGCGAGAACAACTTTAAATCTCGGCACAGAACTACGAAAGGACGGCAGACATTGCGAATGCCCGTGCTGTTATCCCTGCGGAAGTCTGCAATCGTCTTGAAGTCCGGCGCCAGTCGGCCGGTCAGCCACATCAGCTCTATATTGCGTTGGCATTCGCGTTCCAGACGGCGGCTGGACTGGACCCGGTTGAGGTAGCCATAGATATATATCTTCAACAGGACGGCAGGATGATATGAGGGGCGACCTGTGGTCGAAGGATTGGCTCCTTCGAACCCGAGCGACTCGAGATCCAACTCTTCAACAAACGCGTCGATAATCCTGGCGGGGTTATCCTCGGCGATGAAATCATCGAGGCATTCTGGAAGCAGCGTAGCTTGCTTGCGGTCTTCACCCTCTATGAATCGCTTCATCCGGTCCCCCAATCTGAATGCGTTGATCCAGTCTAGGTGATCGAGACGTTTTCACACAGCCTCGACCCATTTGCGCCGTTCGAGGCTTCGTCACCTCGATGGCGGCTATACGGGTCCAACGGTCATCCGCGTTAACATTCGCTCCGGCAGCTGGTCGGCCATTGCGGTCATTCGCGCCTGATCGAAAGCGGTGGCAAACGACCGCTCTATGGCATTGACACTTCCGGGCAGTAGTTGGCCAAATCGGCCTGTTCGTGTCCTCGGTCATCCACGTAACGCCCTCTCTTCCAGCCGGCGAATCAAAGACTGCATCTTTCGATGACGACCGATATGCCAATCCGTGACAGTAGCAAACAGGCCCCGCAGCCAGGAAAGTGGCACCCATCGCCGCGGAATCATGATGCGCGGCTTGCGACATTTTAGACCCAGGACGACACCCCGTGCGATCTCTTCGGGTTGCACGGGATGCCTCAAGAAGGCAGGGAAGCCTTGCTCATTCATCTGCGTAGCGAGGTCGTGCCCCCCAAAGGCCACCTTGGCGATCGGGGTGGCAACCCAGCCAGGGTAGACGACACTAGCTGTGGCTCCCGTGCCGCCCAGTTCGGCACGGAGTGAGCGGGTCAGCATCTCGACGGCGGCTTTGGACGCCGCATAGGGTGCGTTGACCATGCCATTCACGAAGGAATAGACCGACGAAGTCACCACGATCTGTCCTTGGTTGCGCACAACCTCGGGCAACGCAGCCTTTATCGTTCTCCAAACGCCAAGGAAGTCCACCTCGATGATGCGTTCGAACTCGGCTTCATCGCATGTATAAACGGTGGCCGGATTGCCTCGCCACGAAATCCCAGCGTTGGCAAATGCAACGTCTAGGCGGCCAAACCGAGATATCGAGCGTTGAATGACCTCTTTTGTTGCAGCCATGTCCGTCACATCCAGCGCCAAGGCCAGAACGCGCTTTGAGTCGAACGAGGCGGCGATCAGATCGACACTCTCCTTTGTGACATCGGTTAGAACCAGCCTCGCTCCCGCTTCATAAAGGGCTCGAGCAGTTGCCGCTCCGATTCCGCCCGCGCCGCCTGTAATCAGCACTACCTTGTCGTGCAGATCGTATGCCATTCAGATCTCCGTTGAACGTGTTTGCTTGAACAAGCCCTCAGCGTCGCACTGTTAGTGCGATGGCTTCCTTGATGTCCGATTGCTTGAAACCGAGCGCTTCCACGAATGACCGGAAGAATCCGGGAGCCTTCGCGACCAGCGTGTTCTGTTTCGGCAGCACGACCATGTCGCTACGACGTTCAATGCCGCGCAGAATCCCGGCGACAACGTCTTCAAGAGAAATCATTTTCCAGAGACCTCCCTGATTGCCGCTCCAAAGCTTCACTCCCGCCTTATCAGCGTGGATCGCTTCCATCATTGGAGTCTGAAAGAACGTAGGATGCACGCTGCCTACACCAACGCCCAGATGACGAACCTCTAGTCGGATGCTGTTGCACATCGCCCAGACCCCCGCCTTGCTCGCCGTGTAGTGAGCTTGCAGGGGAGAGTGGACGAAAGCCGCCATGGAGGAAACGGCCATCAGGTATCCCCCGCGCTGCATTACATGCGGGAGACCGGCATGGAAGGTGCGCCATACGCCCGTCAGGTTGATGTCGATCGCACGCTCGAATTTCCCAGGGGTGGCGGAAATCAGCGGCTCTACATAGTCAATGCCAGCGTTTGCCACAATGATGTCGAGGCCACCGAAATGCTGCGCCGCCGCACTCATCGCCCGGTTGATACTGTCCAGCGAGCGCACATCCACTTCATGGGCAAAAGCTCGATCACCCAGTGCCCCTACTTGGGCCTCAAGCGCAGCGCGATCGATGTCGAACAAGGCAACGTTGGCGCCCTTTGCGACCAAGGCAGTAGCAACGGCAGCGCCCAAGCCACCGGTAGAGCCTGTGATAGCGACCACACGGCCGTGAAAGTTGTATTTAGCCATGGCAAGTCCTCAGTTCAGGGGAACAGTGCGACGCAGAAAGGTGATCTGGTCGTGAACGACACGCTCGAAGGCCTCGCCGACATAGATATCGAAATGGCCGTAGGGGTAGAACTTGATTTCGCCCTTCGGCGCCCGCATGGCGTGGCGGAGGGTGGTGTAGGTCGGAGCGACGGTATCTGGATCGCAGATGCAAAAGAGCACCGGACAGGTAATCCGCGGCGTCTTATGGCCTGGGAAGTACCGGATGATTTGGAGCGCAAAGCGCGCGGCGACGAAATTGGGAAAGGTCGCGGCCGAGTGCTTGGGTACTAGTTGCATGTAACCCGGCTCGGCATCGGGCGCCGCCATGAGCGCCGTAGCGCCGGGCTTGCCCACCAGCGCTACCGTTATGGGGGCCGCCCCCAGCGAAGCACCGATCTGGTCACGCATAGCCCTCGCGGTTACCTTGATGGAGGTCCACGGGGGCACGGCAAAGCTGGAGGCCATGCCATCGGTGAATGGGCACTGCGAAATGACTGCCGTCACCTGGTGGTTATCGGCGGCCGTGGTCAGCACATGGCCGCCACCAAATGACGTGCCCCAGATCACCAGCCGGCTGCCATCCACGTCGGCGCGCATCCGGGCAAAGGCGATTGCCGCTTTCCAGTCCTGCAACTGCTTGGTCACGTCCAGCAGTTGCCGGGGCTCGCCCTCGCTGCCACCAAAATGCCGGTAGTCGAAGACCAGGCAGGCATATCCAGCCTCGCAGAAGCGCTGGGCAAAGGCGTCCAGCCGCATTTCCCGGGTCCCCCCCAGGCCATGGGCCATGACAACCACCGGAGCTGGACGGGTGCCGTCAGGCAGGTAAAGCCATGCGACGCATTCGAACCCCTCGGAGGGGAACATCACATCAAGCCGCCGCATAATCGTCTCCATGGAGTTATATCCAACTATGGAGTAAACTCTAATAATGGGAAGTGGTAAAGTCAACCTCCATGAATACACCAACCCTGACACGCACCCAACGGCGGGCGGCCGATATGCGCCGGAACCTGATTGATATCGCTGAGGAACTCCTGATTGAGGGGGGCGTCGCCGCAGTCACGGCCGAAGAGGTTGCCCGACGAGCAGACGTCTCTCTGCAAACGGTCTACAACCGTGTTGGCAGAAAGCCCGCGCTGCTGATGGCCATTGCTGAGCGGGCCATGGAGGAAAACCGGGCATACATAGACGAGGCTTATGACGGTGCCGGCACACCAGAGGAGCGTGCCCAGCGGATATTCGGCGCCTATGTGCGCTTCGCCTTTGAGCGTCCAGAGCAGTTCCGCATCCTGGCTAACCCCCCCGAAGAACCGGAGGCCATTACACGAATCGCATCGATGACCCGAGACCAGAATTCCAAGCTCGCTGCCATCATTCGGGATGGCATAGCGGCCGGCTACATCAATCCACGCCTCAACCCTGAAAACACCGCCAATGCCCTCTGGGCCATGATGGATGGGGTTCTTTGCCTGGCATTGAGGAAAGATGCGATGCGGCCGGAATCCGTGAGTCCAGAGGCATTAATCGGCGCGGCCTGGAGCCTGCTCGAACTCGGAATGAGAACGCGCTGAGACGATTGCGGGTGGGAATTACACGCAGTCCGCATTGCGCCGTCCCACTTGCCCCTGTCTGTAGAGCCAGCGGTTTTTGCAACGCTGGACAGGGAAATCCATTCCTTCACGTCACGCAGAGGCGTAGGTTTGGGTTCCGCCCTGGCACAACAGGGCGTGTGCCGCCTGACTTGTGTGCAAGATCGGATGCGCCCAAGGGCTTCTGTTCTAGTTGTGGTGCGAACGCTCGCAGCACCCACGGCGTGACGCCGCCGCACTCGCATGCCCACTACGCCAGCGCGGGCTCCCCTGGAACGGGGTCTGCAGTCCCATTGGCGTCGCGCGGAGACACGCTGCCAAGGCTGCAACCGTCCGCTATGGCCGATGAAGCAACATTCGTCTTCGCAAATCGAACGGCCGTTTGCTGGGCGGAGCCGACGTCTGAACGTTCGAGTGACGCGACGGGCGAGTGACGCTTTTTGGCCGATAGCAGTCAAATGCGCCCCCCCCGGTCAGTGCTTCCCCACAAGTACGGGGCTGTAGGGAAGCGGGTTTCGCGCTCCTAGCGCGCAGCCCGCCTGGTCTCAAGGCAAGCGCGCGGCAGTCGCACTAATTCCAAATTTCTAGTCTCACAGAAAAGCACGTAGTCTCACGAATTCCGGTTCCGTACACAACACTGTGAGCAACCGGAATTCGCCGGGCTGCGACTCCCAACAAATCAATGAGTTAACAGCTAATTCTGTCGCGGCTCGGCCGTCTCAGAACCGGAATTTGCCGGACTGACGTGAAAAGAAGCGCGAATTAGCTGGACTGCTCCGCAGGCGCCCCTTGGTGCACGTTTCGGGGCCCTTCATCCAACCTCGAAGTGCGACCCGGTCTAGGTGCTCCTGCCCTGCACTGGCTCTTGCCGGACCCATCGCAGACACACAGAGAGTGCTTGGGCATCACGGTGTGCAATTAGTGACCGACGCTGCGACGAGTCTGTGCAGTGGGGACGACATTCTGGGCGGGGAGCAAGCGACGTAATTTGGGTGACATGACTTTTGCCTCCGACTGCGCACCGCCGTTCCATTGTTGATTTTTCCTCAAAAGTAATTCGCTGATTCGGGGCTCAATTTGCACTCCAGTGAGTGGCACACTCTCGCTACTCCGAGCTGATACTCCGGAGTTAGCGAGACGCCCTTCCCATTTGACTGCGCGGCGCGCCGCTCCTGCGTCTCACACTTCAATTAGCAGCTTGCCCCGGTGGAACGCCGTATCGGCTTGCCCGAGCAAGACTTCCTTTCTACATTACAACGGAGGGCAGGATGACGGCGCACAAGTTCCATTGTTCCGAGGGAGTCGGGCTTGATATCCCGCT
>NZ_JBXAHL010000042.1:0-72505 GCF_058795055.1 Cupriavidus sp. GW823-FHT06D04
CATGAACCGCCGTATGCGGAACCGCACGTACGGTGGTGTGAGAGGGCTGAGGGGGTGACCCCTCACCCTACTCGATTTCAACGCCAAACTCCGGGGTGGCGGCGCGGACCTTGAGGAAGAGCAGTCTCTCGCAAACGTCGGGCCGCGCGCAGGCCTACATACTTCAGGAGAACTCATGTTTGACCACGTCAAATTCGGAGTCAGCGACTATGCAGCGAGCAAGGCGTTCTTCCTCAAGGCACTCGAACCGCTCGGCGTAGCTGTTGCCTCGGAGGGGCCGCCAACGTATGGTGTCGAGCTTTGCCCAAAGGGGAAGGCTTCATTGTGCTTGTTCCAGACCGAGGAGAAGCCGGCGCATCTACACCTGGCGTTCACGGCCGAGAATCGCCAGCAAGTCGAAGCTTTCCATCGCGCGGCCCTGGAGGCGGGTGCCAAAGACAATGGTGCGCCTGGTCTGCGCCCGCACTACCACGCCAACTACTACGCAGCGTTCGTCATTGGTCCGGACGGGCACAACATCGAAGTGGTTTGCCACCAACCCGAAGCCTGACCCTTCCATCGAGGGACGATTATTTCCCTTCCGGGTATCCCAGCTTCGGATACCAGTCCGCCCCCCGGCCTTCCGGCGTGGTGTCCAGCAGGGTCCACAGCGGATCCAGGTCCGGCGCGCCGCGCGGGTCCTGACCCGGGTCGGCCGAGAGGGCGTACATCTCGCTGCTCCAGAAATGGCGGATCTTGCCGTCCCGGCGCGTAAAGACCGAGTAGGCGGGGACGTCGGCATCCTCGGCGCTGACATAGTCGCGGGTGAAATCGCCATCCACGTCCGCATAGACCTTCAGCTTGGTCCAGCCTCGTGCCTTCTTGGCGGCGACAAGGCGATCGATGGGTGAGCGGGCGATCATCGCCAGCGCCACGCGCTGCTCGATGTCCGGAACCTTGTGATCCCACGACGCCATCACCGATGTGCACATGGGGCAAGGCTGTTCCCGCTGCGGTCCGAACATATAGCTGTAGATGACCAGGGTGTCCTTGTCGCCGAACAGTTCGGCCAGCGTGACCGGACCGCGTTCTCCCTGGAAGGTATAGCGCTTTGCGACCTCGCCGCCCGCGGGCAGGCCGCGGCGCTGTTCGGCCACGCGCTCGATGTGGCGCCGCAGCTCGATCTCCTCCGCAAGCAACGCATTGCGCGCCTTGCGGTACTCCGCGCTTTCATTGGGAAACCGGACGGGGTTTTGTTGCGCCAGCTCTGTTGAGGGAATGAGTTTTGCAGTGGTGTTCATTTCGGTCCCCCTGCCAGGATAGCTACCGCGAATGGCCAGGAAATGTGATGCCGTCGCGCTGCTACGACATTTCCGCGGCCCTCTCGTAGTTCGTGTCAGCCCGGGCCGAAATGTTCCGCGCCATGCAGGGCCGATGCTGCCTGTCCCTTTCCATTTGAGAAAGGACGGTGGAGAAAGCCGCGATTCCAGCCCGGCCTGCCTTCCCCTCATCATGTCTGTGGCGCAATAGCGCGGCAGATGCCTGCCGCCCTTCGACCGCAGCCCGTCCTTACGCGCCAGTGCGATGAGCCGTGCCTCACATCGGCACGCTGCGGCCGACCCGCAAACCTGGAAGCCATGCAATGAAGATCGTATTCCTGGACCGTTCCACCATCTCGCCGCAGACCACGCTGCGAGCGCTGCCGTTCCCGCATGAGCTTGAACTCTACGGGGAAACGGCTGACGAGGACGTCGCCGCGCGCATTGCCGCCGCGGACGTGGTCATCATCAACAAGGTGAAGCTGGATGCCCGGCAGCTTGAGCAGGCACCGAACCTGAAGCTCATCGCCATCGCGGCAACCGGCACCGATGTCGTCGACCTGCAAGCCTGTGCCGCCCGCGGCATCGTCGTCTCCAACATCCGCAACTATGCCGTCCATACGGTGCCGGAACATACCTTTGCCCTGATCTTCGCGCTGCGGCGAAGCCTGGCCGCCTACCACGATGCGGTCCGGCGCGGCCGCTGGCAGGAATCCGGATCCTTCTGCTTCTTTGACTACACGATCAAGGACTTGCACGGGTCGGTGCTTGGCATCATCGGCGACGGCGTGCTCGGCCAATCGGTGGCCAGGATGGCGAGTGCGCTGGGCATGCGACCGCTGTTTGCGGCCCACAAGGGACGCGAGGGCATGGGCCCGCTCTACACGCCTTTCGACGAGGTGCTGCGTCGTAGCGACATCATCACCTTGCATTGCCCGCTGGTGGCGCAGACACGCAACCTGATCGACGCCGCTGAGTTCTCGAAGATGGAACGGCGTCCGTTGCTGATCAACACCGCCCGAGGCGGGCTGGTCAATGAAGCGGCGCTGGTGGAAGCGCTGCAATCCGGAATGGTGGCCGGGGCCGGCTTTGACGTTGCGACGCAGGAGCCGCCCGGCGCGGAACACCCGTTCCATCAGTTGAAGGATGCGCCGAACTTCATCCTGACCCCGCACGTTGCATGGGCCAGCGACGAGGCCGTGCAAGGCCTGGCCGACCAGCTTATCGACAATATCTGTGCCTTCGCGCAAGGAGCGCCCAGGAACGTGGTGGGCGGATGAGGTGCCCCGCCAACGATGGATGGAGCCCAAAATGAAATCAGCAGGACTCAAGGTGCTGGTTGCGCCTGACTCGTTCAAAGGCAGCCTCTGCGCGACTGAGGTGGCGGATTGCATCCGCGCCGGCATCCGGCGCGCGGTGCCTGGTGCGGATGTCACCGTGGCACCGATTGCCGATGGCGGCGAAGGGACCGCCGAAGTCCTGGCGGCCTCGCTTGTGGGCGTGTGGCAGGAGGTGGTTGCCACCGATGCCAATGGCGTGCCAAAGCCGGTGCGGTACTTCCGCGGCCGGACGCAGGAGTTTGGCGAGCTCGCGATCGTCGAGGTGGCTGAGATTGTCGGCCTTCCGCACGCCCTGGTGGCGCCGGGGCAACGCACGACCAGGGGAATCGGTCATGTCATCCGCGCGATCGCTGAGCAGGGTGTCGATACCATCGTGATCGGACTGGGCGGATCTTCCACCAATGACGCAGGGGCCGGCCTGCTGGCGGAAACCGGTTTTTGCTTTACCGATGCGCAGGGCAACGCATTGTGGCCAACCCTGGATACGCTGGACGCGATCTGCGCCGCAACGTATCTGCAGCCTGCGCAGCTTGGCCGAGTCCGGCTGCTGGGCCTGTCCGACGTCAACAATCCGCTCTGCGGGCCAAACGGTGCGACCTTTGTCTTCGGCCCGCAGAAGGGCGTGCAAGACCTGGCCGCTGCGGATGCCCGGCTGGAGCGGTTTGCAAAGCGATGTGCGGCCGTCGTCGGGCAGGATGTTGCCGATGCGCAAGGCAGCGGCGCTGCCGGCGGCATCGGCTTTTCGTTGCGCCTGCTCGGCGCCGAGATCGTTCCCGGCGCGGACTTTGTGCTGGGAGCTGCCGGCCTCGATGCCGGACTCGGCGCCTTCGACTGGGTCATTACCGGCGAGGGACGGTCCGATGCGCAGACCATGATGGGAAAAGGTCCTGCCATGATCGCGCGCATGGCGCGCCAGGCGGGTGTGCCGGTGACGCTGCTCTCGGGGGCCGTCGAGCCCGATGCCGGGCTGGCCGACGCCTTCGACGGGTGCATCTCGATCCAGCAGGGGCCGGTATCGATCCGCTTTGCGATGGAGCATGCGGCGGCATTGCTTGAGGATGCTGCGTGCCAGCTTGCCCGCCTTTACCTCGCGGCCAGCCGCCAGGAAAACCGCCCGGGCGTATAGCAAAAAAGTCTCCCCACCTGGGGAGACCTTCCACGCATCGACGATACTTAGTCCGCGCGAATATTCGATGCCTTGACCACACGCGACCAGGATGCCAGTTCCTGATCGATGAACTTGCCCAGCTCCTGCGGCCCCATGTAGGCAGCGAAGGCGCCTTGTTCCTCGATCTTCTTCCTGTACGTGTCGCTGGCCACGATCTTCTTCACCTCCTGGGACAAGCGCTCGACGATGGCCGGCGGGGTATTCGCCGGCGCAAACAGTGCAAACCAGGACTCCACCTCATACCCTGGCAGGCCAGCCTCCGCGGTGGTCGGCACATTGGGCATGGAGGGATGGCGCTTCGGTCCGGCATAGGCAAGCGCCTTGATCTTGCCCGCTTGCACATGCCCGATCACGCTGGGCGGGGTCGTGATGAACATGTCGACCTGCCCGCTGATCAGGTCGGTGATCACGGGCCCGGCGCCCTTGTACGGTACGTGCGTCATCGGCACCCTGGTCTGCCGCGCCAGCATCTCGCCGGCGATATGCTGGATCGAACCATTGCCGGACGAGGCATAGAACAGGCCTTTGCCATTGCTTTTGCCGTAGGCGACCAGTTCGGCTATCGATGTCACGGGCAGCTTGCCGCTGACGGCGATGACGTGCGGCGCGCGCATGACCAGCGCCACCGGGACGAAGTTGGACGGCTTCCAGCGGATCTGCGGGAACAGCGCCGGATTGCCGACGTGGTAGCCGGAATACTGGAGCAGCAGCGTATAGCCGTCCGGCGCGGCCCGCGCCACGGCTTCGGTGCCGATATTGCCGCTGGCACCGGGCTTGTTGTCCACCACCACGGGTTGGCCAAGTGCGGCCTGCAGTTGTTCGCCAACCAGGCGGGCCACGATATCGGTGGATCCGGCCGGTGCGCTGGGCACCACCAGGGTGACCGGCTTGCTGGGGTAGGCGTTGGCGCTATGGGCCGGGGCGGCCGCAGCCAGGGCTGCCAGGGCGGCCGCGGCGATCGTCATGCGTTTCATGGGGGTCTCCTCCATCGATTTGTCGGGTTGGCCGATCTTCAGTCGACCAGTTCTGATATCTCGATCAGGTTCAGGTCCGGATCGCGCACGTAGACCGAGCGGATCTTCTGCGTGGCGCCGGTGCGCGCCACAGGTCCTTCGACAATGGGCCACTGGCATCGCTGAAGATGGGCGATGACGCCGTCGAGCGGGACCGAAGCGATAAAGCAGAGATCGAGTGCGCCGGGAACGGGCAGGTGTGCCTTGGGCTCGAACTCGGCGCCGCGCTGGTGGAGATTGATCTTCTGGTTGCCGAAGCGGAAAGCCAGGCGACCGTTGCCGAAGGTTTCAGGCTGCATCTGCATGACTTCGGTATAGAAGTGCCGCGTGGCTTCGAGGTCAACACAGGTGAGCACCAGATGGTCAAGATGATCGATCAGGGACATGATGGTTTCCAGGCAGGTGTCAGGGTTGGAAAGCCCGCTGTTCGGGGATCGCGTCGGCGGCAGGCATCGGATGCAGGTCGAGGCGGCGGCCGGCCTTCAGCAGCTGGCTTGGGACGTCATGGCCGATCAGGCCTGGCAAGCGCGCGGCGGCATCGAGGATGGCCGCCAGGTCGACGCCGGTGTCATAGCCGTCCAGTTCAAGCATATGGACGAGTTCTTCGGTGCAGACATTGCCGGTCGCGCCCGGCGCATACGGGCAGCCACCGAGGCCGCCCAGCGAAGCGTCGAAGCGGTCGATGCCCTGGTCCAGCGCGGCGAGCGTGTTGGCCAGCGCCAGGCCCCGGGTATTGTGGAAATGCAGGGTCAGCGCCAGGCTGGGGAACTGCCGCCGCGCGGCTTCGCACAGCCTGGCGACCTGGGACGGAAACGCCATGCCGGTGGTGTCGCACAGCGTCACGCCGTGAGCCCCCAGGTCAGCGAAGCGCTGCATCCAGCCCAGCACGTTTTCCAGCGGCACGTCGCCTTCCATCGGGCAACCCATTGCGGTCGACAGCGAGATGTTGATCGCGGTCGGCGTCTCCCTCACCACGCGGATGACGTCGGCAAGCTGGGCAAACGATTGCTCGCGCGACATGCGCAGGTTGGTGCGGTTGTGGCTTTCGCTGACCGACATCACCAGGTTGACCTCGTCCACCTGGCAGGAAAGCGCGCGCTCGGCGCCGCGCACATTCGGCACCAGCACCGTGTAGACCACACCCTCGCGCCGCGCGATGCGATGCATCACCGCTTCTGCGTCGCGCAGCGCGGGAATCGCCCTAGGCGAGGTGAAGGAAGTCACCTCGATCCTGGCATAGCCGCATGCGCTCAGGGCGTCGATCAGGGCGACCTTGTCATCGGTCTCGACAAAGCGGGCCTCGTTCTGGAAGCCGTCTCGCGTGGCGACTTCATGTATGTAAACCTTTCTGGCAGTCATGCCGGTCTCCTTGTCAGATAATCCCTGCCGCGCGCCATGCCTCGCGCTGCGCCGCGCCGATGCCAAGGCCTTCCAGCACCGCGTCGGTATGCTGGCCAAGCGCGGGGGCGGGGTTGGGCAGTGCGCCGGGGGTGGCGCTCAGCTTCGGTACGATGCCGGGCAACTGGACGGGTGTGCCGTCCGGCAATTGCGCGTCCAGGATCATGTCGCGCGCGCGGTAGTGCGGATCGCTGGCGATATCGGCGATGTCGTAGATCTTGCCCGCGGGGATGCGGGCGCCATTGAGGGCGTCGAGGGCCGCTTCGAGGCTGCGCTGTGCCGCCCATTCGCCAATGGCGGCGTCGAGCATCGCAACCTGGCTGACCCGGCCGTCGTTGTGGGCCAGGGCCGGGTCGTCGCGCAGGTCGGGGCGCTCGATCATATCCATCAGCCGCCTGAAGATGCCATCGCCATTGCCGGCGATCAGCACGTACTTGCCGTCGGCACAGCGGTACGCATTGGTGGGCGCGATGCCGGGAAGACTGCTGCCGGCCGCTTGCCGCACGGTGCCGAACACCGAGTATTCCGGCAACAGGCTCTCCATCATGCTGAACACCGACTCGTACAAGGCCACATCCACGACCTGGCCCTGGCCGCCGTTCTGCTCCCGGTGCCGCAACGCCAGCAGGATGCCGATCACACCGTGCAGGGCGGACAGGGAGTCGCCGATCGATACCCCCACGCGCACCGGGGTGCGGCCCGGCTCGCCGCTCAGGTGGCGCAAGCCGCCCATCGCTTCGCCAATGACGCCGAAGCCCGGCCGGTCGCGATAGGGCCCGGTCTGGCCATAGCCGGACACGCGCAGCATCACCAGCCCGGGGTTGGCCGCCCGCAGGCTGTCCCAGCCCAGGCCCCAGTTTTCCAGCGTGCCCGGGCGGAAGTTCTCGATCAGCACGTCGCTTTGCGCGGCCAGCTTGCGCACGACTTCCTGGCCTTGCGCCGTGCGCAGGTCCAGCGTGACGGACTGCTTGTCGCGGGACTGTGCCTCCCACCAGACCGAGGTGCCTTCATGCAACAGCCGCCACTTGCGCAGCGGATCGCCCGTGCCGGGCGGCTCGACCTTGATGACTTCCGCGCCGAACGCCGCCAGCATGCGCGCGGCAAACGGCCCGGCGATCAGTTGCCCCAGTTCCAGGACGCGTACGCCGGCAAGGGGCTTTGACTTGCTTGTTTCCATCTCCATAGCTCCTGCTGTGTGCTGGAGATAGTGGGTCAAAAGCCGTTGCCTGGTAATCGATGGATTCTCAACCGTCCTTTCCTTGCAGGAAAAGGTGGCCCGTGTTGCCGCTAGGGAGCCCCGCGACCGGCACAACCCGCCGCTTTGCCAGCTATCCCAGGCGGATCAAGGCTTGCATTGAGATGCCGGGGGGCGGGCGTGCCATTTGACAAGGCGCGATCGGCTTACTAGCCTTTCCTGACTTTCAACCCGGTCAGCGCGCTTCGCCAGTGCAATACGATGATCAATCCTGCCCATTTCGATCTCCAGTCCCTGCGTGTCTTCCAGCTGGTAGCCCAGTGCGGCGGGCTGACGCAGGCGGCGAACAAGTCACACATGACGCTCTCGGCCCTGAGCAAACGGATCGCGGACCTTGAGCGCACGGTGGGATGCGCACTGTTCCTGCGCGTTCGGCGTCGGCTTGAGCTGACGCCCGCTGGCCATGAGCTGGTCCAGCATGCGCGCATGGTGCTCGACAAGGTCAACCAGATGGCGGGCGAGATGAGCGACTTCGCCACCGGCGTGCGCGGACACGTCAAGGTCTGGGCCAATACGTCAGCCGTGATCCAGTTTCTTCCGCACGACCTGGCAAGCTTCCTCGTCTCGCAGCCGCTGATCAGGATCAGCCTGGAGGAGCGCCTGAGCCAGGACGTGGTGGTGGCGCTACTGTCCGGTGAAACCGATATCGGCGTGTTCGCCGACAACGTGCCGGCTTATGACATCAGGAAGTCCGTCTATCGGCGCGACCGCCTGGTCGTCCTGGTGCCTGCCGGACATCCGCTGGCCGGGCGCTCGGAAGTGAGTTTCGACGAAACCCTGGAGTACGACTTTGTCGGCCTCAACCAGGGCAGCTCGCTGCTGCAGCGTCTGACCGCCGCTGCATCGGCACTGGACAAGGTCGTGCGGCTGAGGATCCAGGTCAGCAGCTTCGATGCGATCTGCCGGATGATCGAGGCGGGGTTGGGCATCGGCGTCCTGCCAGATGGCGCGGTCCGGCCCGAACTGCTGGGTGCCGGGCTGCATGCCGTCTACCTGTCCGACGCCTGGGCATCACGCATTCTCTGGCTGGGCGTGAGGGACGAAGCGGGTCTCCTGCCGGAGGCAAGGACGCTCCTGGAGCATCTGCGCGCAGCGGGGTCGGCCAGCGCGAGTTGTTGATGACATGGATGTGCCGTGATGCCGGTCACCGACGGCCCACAGGACGCATTTCACCGTCAGCACGGCCTGCCAGGAGATGACGGTGCGCCTAGCGGCGGCTAGTCACGCAAATGCTCGTCCATGAATTTCCGGAATATTTCCATGCTCGGTGCCTCGGTTCGCCCCGCCAGGGTGAAAAAGGCATAGCGGGGGCCGTCATCGACCGCTGGGGTAGTGTCCAGTTCGCATAGTTTTCCTGCGGCAATCTCCGCACGCACTGCCGCGACGATGCTGAACAGTATCGCGTCGGAATCCAGCACAGCTTCGACCAGGCTCCGGACATTCTCGCACCTGAGGCTCAGGCAATGCTCCGGATCGGCGCGCGGTCCGAAGCGCTTCACGAGGTTGCGCGCGACTTCCGTGCTGAGCGGGGCGGAAGCCAGCGGATAACGCATGACATCGTCAAACGTCACAGCGTCTCCGCCGGCGGCCTGTTGCACAAGCGGATGTCCTGTGCGGCAGATAAAGCGACCCTGCAACGCGTTCAGCAACTCGTGGCGAAGGTCCGTTGCTGGCGCCACGCTGCTCACCTCCACGACGACTGCATCAAGCGATCGCTGACGCAGTTGGATCATCAGCGCATCGGAAGTACCAAGCGACACGCTGACCTGTATGCCGGGATGGTGCCTGGCCATGAATCGCAGAAACGGCGTCGCCAGCACTGCGCCCGGCCCGGCGCCCAGGCCGACGCGGATGGCACCCAGGTGGTGGTGGTGGAACAGTTCGACGCTGCGATGCAGTTCCGCTTCCTCGAACACGATGCGCCGGGCCCGGTTGGCAATCAGCTCCCCCAATGGGGTCAGCACATTGCGCTTGCCGTGCCGGTCGATCAGGCGGCCTCCCAGTTCATCCTCCAACGTCTGGATGCTCCGGCTCAGCGCGGACTGGGTCAGGTGCAGGCGTTGCGCCGCCTGGCTGAAGGATGCCATATCCGCCACCATCAGCAGATGCTTGAGATGTTTGAGATGCATTGCGCACTTTGTAATGAGATTTTTGAATAAATTTTAGACTGATAATGCATTGGACGCATGATGGATGGCACTTTACGATCCGATTCCACAAGAACACGGATTGAGGAGACAGCCATGACCCGATTCAAGAACGTCGGCCGCCGTTGGCTCGGCGGCTTGGTTGCAGCACTGCTTTTTGCCGGCCTGGCGCCGGCACACGGCTTTCCTGACCGGCCGGTAACGCTGATGGTGCCGTTCCCGGCGGGCGGCCTCTCCGACGTTGTTGCCCGGAACCTGAACGGGCCCCTCGCCCGGCAGTTCGGGCAGCCGGTCATCGTCGAAAACCTCGGGGGAGCTGGTGGAGCAATTGCCGCGCAGAAGGTCCTTCACGCACCGGCCGACGGCCATTTGCTATTGCAGGCAGGGCCCGGCGAACTCATCACTACGCCGCTGGCCAATGCCGCAATCAAATTCAGGAGCGAGGATTTCCGGCTGGTGCATATGGTCGGCGCTGTCGATCTTGCCATCCTGGTGCGCAGGGACCTGCCGGTAAAGGATGTCGACGAACTGGCCGCCTATGCCGCGCAGGCAGCCAAGGCCGGCAAACCACTGACGTACGCGAGCGTCGGCATCGGCTCGCTCTATCACCTCCTGGGGGCGCATATGTCCCAAACCATCGGAGCGCCGATGACTCACGTGCCATACAAGGGCGGCGCGCCCGTGATCCAGGACCTCGTTGGCGGAATCGTCGATATCTTTATCTCGCCGTTTGGCAAGCCTGATATCGAACGCATGCGCACCGGCCAGGTCAGGATGCCGGCGGTCCTGTCGCCCACACGCGTGGATGCAGTGAAGTCGGTGCCCAGCGTCAATGAAAGCAAGGCGCTGCGGGGCTTCAACTATTCAACCTGGGCCGGGATCTTCGTGAAGAAGGACACTGCCGAGCCGGTTGTGCAAGCAGTGCACAACGCGATTGTGCATACGCTGGCCGACCCCTCGGTGCGTGCCAGCCTGGATACCGCGAACCTGCCTGCGTCCAAGCCGGTGTCGCTTGCAGAAAGTCAGAAGGCCTATCAGCAGAGCATCGAACAATACCGCGGCATTGCCCGCGCCATCGGCTTGCAGCCGCAATAAGGACGCCATGCATCCCATCCTGGCCGCGCTGCGGGACAGCGCCGAAGAGTTCGTAGCAGTTCGCCGTGACCTGCACCGGCATCCGGAACTCGGCTTCGAGGAACATCGCACCAGCGACATCGTGGCCAGCCTGCTCGCCGAATGGGGCTATGAGGTCGAGCGCGGGCTGGGGACAACGGGTGTCGTCGCCCGCCTTCGACGCGGTACGGGCAACCGCAGCCTTGGCATCCGCGCCGACATGGATGCCTTGCCGATAGAAGAGGCCACAGGGCTCCCCTATGCCAGTTGCCATCCCGGCGTAATGCACGCCTGCGGGCATGATGGGCATACCACCATGATACTTTGCGCAGCAAAGTATCTCGCCCGGCGCGGCGGTTTCAGTGGAACCCTGAACCTTATCTTCCAGCCGGCAGAGGAGGGGTTGGGCGGTGCAAAGAAGATGATGGAGGACGGACTGTTCAGGAAGTACCCTTGCGATGCCGTCTTCGCCATGCACAATGTACCGGGCACCGCATCGGGCCGTCTGCTCTTGCGTGAGGGCGCGGCGCAGGCTTCGGCCGACAACGTGACCATTACGCTGGAAGGCGTCGGTGGCCATGCAGCGATCCCACACCACGCGGCCGATCCTGTCGTGGCCGGCGCCTCCATCGTGATGGCCTTGCAGACCATCGTGGCGCGCAATGTCGATCCGCTGCAAGCGGCGGTCATTACCGTGGGCGCGTTCCAGGCCGGTACCGTCTCCAATATCATTCCCTCGCATGCCGTGCTCAGGCTGAGTGTCCGCGCACTGGACCGCGATGTGCGAGAGCAGATCGAACAGCGTGTCAGGGATCTGGTATCGGCGCAGGCGCAGAGCTATGGCGTCACGGCGCAGGTCGATTATCAGCGCGGGTACCCAGTCCTGGTGAATACGCCGGCTGAAACGGCGTTCGCGAGCCAGGTCGCCCTGGAGTTACTGGGCCCGAGCCACGTCAATTGCCAGGCGTCGCCCATTGCCGCCAGTGAGGACTTTGCCTTCATGCTGGATGCCGTGCCCGGCTGCTACCTGTGGATTGGAAACGGCGAAGGCGGAAAGGTCGGAGGCTGCTCGGTCCACAATCCCGGCTACGACTTCAATGACGGGAACATTGCTGTCGGTGCGGCGTATTGGGCCCTGCTATGCGAACGTTTCCTCGTGGACTAACGATCGGCCGGCGGGATGCACAGTCTTCCATCACCGGCTGGGCCGCCAGCGTTCGTCGTCCCAGCGCCACCTACGGTGATCAAATGTCGAAGTAGAGTTGGAATTCCCACGGGTGCGGCCGCACCTTCAATGTATCGATCTCGCGCGTGCGCTTGTAGTCAATCCAGGTGCTGATCAGGTCTTCAGTGAAAACATCACCTTTTCGCAGGAACGCTGAGTCGGCTTCCAGCGCACAAAGCGACTCTTCGAGGGAGCCTGGTACCTGCCGGATGCGGGCGGCTTCCTCCGGTGGCAGATCATAGATGTTCTTGTCGAGCGGGTCGCCGGGGTCCGTCTGGTTTTCAATGCCGTCCAGGCCGGCGAGCAGCATTGCCGAGAAGGCGAGGTAGGCATTGGCCGACGGGTCAGGACAGCGAAATTCAACGCGCCTGGCGCTCGGGGAATCCGAAACCATTGGAATCCTGGCCGCGGCGGATCGGTTGCGCTGCGACATGGCCAGATTGACAGGCGCCTCGTATCCGGGCACCAGTCGCTTATAGGAGTTTGTGCTCGGTGCGCAGAAAGCCATCAGCGCGGGGGCGTGGCTGAGCAAGCCGCCTATATACCAACGGCACATCTGGGACGTCTGCGCCCAACCGTTCTTGTCATAGAAGAGGTTCTCGGCGTCGCGCCAGAGGCTCTGGTGGCAATGCATGCCGCTCGCGTTGTCGGCAAACAGGGGCTTGGGCATGAAGGTGGCGACCTTGCCGTGGCGGCGCGCAACGTTCTTGCAGATGTACTTGTACATCATCACGTTGTCTGCCATGCGCATCAGTGGCGCAAAGCGCATGTCGATTTCGTTCTGGCCGGCCGTGGCGACCTCATGGTGATGCACCTCGACCTGGATGCCGGCCTGCATCAGCGCGAGCACGATTTCGGAGCGGATGTCCTGCAGCGTATCGCTCGGCGGCACGGGAAAATACCCTCCCTTGTAGCGCTGCTTGTAGCCGAGATTGCCGCCACCATAGGCGCCTTCGTCACGGCCCGAGGTCCATTCGCCTTCGGCGGATTCGACATGGTAGTAGCCAGAGTGCTGGTCCTGTCCGAAGCGGATGGAGTCGAAAATAAAGAATTCCAGTTCGGGGCCAAGGTAGCAAACCGTGGCAAGACCGGTTTGCCGGAGATACAACTCTGCCTTGCGTGCGATGTGGCGCGGATCGCGTGAGTACGGCTGGTGCAGGACAGGGTCCAGCACGTCGCAGATCAGCGCCAGCGTTGGTGCTGCGCAAAACGGATCGATGAATGCCGTGGCCGGGTCAGGCCTGACTAGCATGTCGGACTCATGGATTTCCTGGAACCCGCGAATGGAAGACCCGTCGAAGCCGATGCCGGCCGAGAACAAGTCGTCGTTGACTTCCGGCAGCGTGATCGAGAAGTGCTGCCACACGCCGGGCAAGTCGGTGAACCTGAGGTCAACGACCTGGATTGCGTGCGTCCGGATCAGATCGATGACTTCGCCGGGATTTTGCGGCGGCGCAACGTGATAGCTGCCGGGTTCTATTGAGACCATGCCCATATCCGCCTCCATCGTCCGCCAGCAACATCATTCAACATTAGCCTGTCAGATTCCGAATGGAAAGCGCCTCACCAACCTGCAGCCATTGCCGAATGGCTGTGGTCGCCAGCCTGACTCAAGCCGGCTTCCCCAGACTTTCGTTTGGTTCGCCTATTGTTCCCGCGCAGGCGATAGCACGAGTAGCGTAGACGTGCCATGGGCCAGGACGCGCCCGTCCCTCGCAAGCACGCGAGCTTCCGCGGTAATGATTTGACGGCCGTGGCTGACAACGCGGCCTTCGACACGGACCCTGCCTGTATCAGGCTTGATCGGCCGGGAGAAATTTCCCTTGGTTTCGACAGTGGTGTAACCAGTGCCGGCGGGAAGAAGGGAGTTGGCTGCGCACGCGGCTGCGCTGTCAATCAGCGTCAGAGGCCATCCGCCGTGCACCGAACCCATTGGATTGAGCAGTCTGGACGACGGCTCGCCTTCGAACGCGGCGAATCCGTCGCCGACCTCAACTAACCAGAAGTCGAGGACCTGTGAGATAGGCGGCTGTGGCAGGTGACCGTCCACAATGGCTTGAAGAATTGCCCGGCCGTTCATGTTTGCGACGTCGGCGGGTGAGGCAAGGCCATATCGATATTCCATCTCGTCAGATCTCCTCTTCGTTGGTATTATATGCAGATACAAACAATGCATCTGCATATAGTATCGACATGGAAAAGCGAAGGCAAGGAGCCAGGAGCCTGCGCGCAGACGCCGCTGCGGTTCTCGATGTCGATCTCGGCTGGTGGTCGCGCCTGTTGGCGCGCAGAATTACAGCGGAGCTGGATGAGGCCCTGGCTTCGTCTGGCCTGTCCAGCACGCAATTTGGATTGATGTGCCTGATCGCGTCAGCAACAGACGACACCCTTGGCTCGTTGGCGCAACGAGCCGGACTGAATCAATCGACAATGTCGAGGAATGTGGATCAGCTTGTCAGCACGGGGCTGGTGGAAGTCGTCACGTCCGAAGCGGATCGCCGCCGCCGCGCGGTGTGGTTGACAGAGGCCGGCGCCTTTAAGTTGCAGCAGGCTCTGGCGCTGTGGCAGCCCGCCCACCGCGCGTTGCAGCAAAAGCTGGGCTCAGAGTTGCACGACATGGTAGGCGAGGTCGCGGCAAGGCTGGCAGAGTAGCGGCAGGGCGCCTGACCGACAACGACGCTGTTGTGGCATCCTTCCATTTCCAAAAAGAAAAAGAAGGATAGGGGTCAACATGTATAAGGGCTTGCTGGTAGTTGCGACCGTCGCGGCCGCCTTCATCTATTACAAAACGCACGCGCCTCTGGTAAATCCCGTTGCCCAGGCCGAGCCACAGCAGATCGAGGTTTCAGCCGTGGCAGCCACGGCGGAACCGGCATTTCGCTGCGAGGGCAAACAGCACTGCAGCCAGATGGCATCCTGCGCGGAAGCGCGCTTCTATCTGAAAAACTGCCCGGCGGTAAAGATGGATGGGGATGGCGACGGTATTCCATGTGAGACGCCACCCCTCCAGTGTATGTTTTGACGCGCCGTTGCCGGGCCACGCTCTGCGGCTCACGCCTGCACGGCGACATTACTCATGAAGACAAGGGCAGGTCAGCGGTCGCATCAAGGCTGGGCTCATGCCAGGCAACGGCTAAACCGTTGCTCGGTGACCCGGGTTCCCCATTGCGTCCCCTCGGATTCGTCCACCAATTGAAAACCAAATGACTCGTATAGATGGCGTGCCGCATCCAATCCCTTGAACGTCCATAGGTAGGTCTCGCGATATCGCTCGTCGACAAATTTCATCGCGTGTGACATCAGTTGCCGTCCGACACCGGAACCACGCAATGTGTCATCCACAATGAACCAGCGCAAATGGGCGATGCCCTGTTCATCATCCCCGTCGATTGCGAGCGAGGCGAGCGACCGGCCGTTTTCGGCGTAGAGCCACAGGGCCTTATCATCGGCTGGCATCTTGCCGATAAACTCGGCAAGCTCTGTCGCTACCTTCTTTTCGAAGAACGCGCCGAAGCCCCAATGCTCCGAGTAAAACCGGGCGTGCAAGCTTGCCACGTCACCAATGCAGCCGGGTTGGTAGCCCTCCAGGATCCGTCCGGGCACGGCATCTGCGGGGGCGGTCTTGACCGCGTTGCCTTGCGTAAGTGCGTCGGCGTACAGCGCGAGAGAGCGGACCAGGGCCTGCTGGTCAGCCGGAACCATCCGCCGAAGCGCGTTGGACACCTGATCCGTTGCGAAGCGGTCGATCTTCTTTCTAAGCTTCTGCCCGGCCTCGGTCAGGTACAGCTCGGATGAACGTGCATCTTCGCTTGCGGTCTTGCGCTCCACGAGTCCGCCAGCCTCCAGCCTTGCGACCTGCCTGCTCGTGTTCGATTTGTCCAGGCGCAGGATGTTGCCCAAATCCTTTGCGCTGATCCCTGGCTGCGCCCCGATTTCCATGATCGCGTGAACCGCCGACGGGGCAAGGTCGCTATCGGCCAGGGTGGCTCGCATGAAACCGAGCTCGCGAACCAGTCTTCGGGAAAAGTCGCGAAGTTCGAGAATCGTCGCTTCTCGAGACTTGGCTGGAATATCGACAAGGTCCACCGGCGCCCTCCTATGAGTTGCGTTTCGCAACCAATATAGTTGTGAGTCGCAACTTAATCAAGGTCTTGGCTTGCCCGATCATCGATCACCTGCTGGAGCGCTTCAGGGAGACCCGGAACGGCCAACCGATTGGTCGTGGTAGAGTCGATCATCATTCCTTATCGCGCAGCCATATGTCGCCACCCGTTGAACATGGACCCGTCGGTTCAGCAGGCCATCAACAGGGCATGGAAAGCGCCGCTGATGCGCACAGCGTGACCATGCAGATTCCGGCAATCGTTCCAGCGAAAACTGCGCTGGTGGTCATGCATTACCAGACCGACATCCTGGCGTTATTTCCCTCGGTCGCGCCCGCTTTGCTCTCCAATACGCGCAAGCTGTGTGACGCTGCACGTGCCCGGGGCGTCAGCGTCTATTTCGCCAAGATCCACTTTGCTCCAGGCTATCCGGAAGTCAGTCCGTTGAACAGGAACGGGCAGGGAATCAAGCAGCTTGGTCTTTTCGTCGACGACCAGATCTCGCCGGAACTCGGCCAGCAGGCCACTGAGCCGCTCATCATCGCGCATCGTGCCAGCGTGTTCTTTGGTACCGACCTGCAGGTGCGGCTTTCCGCGCAGGGTATCGATACCCTGCTTATGGTGGGCATTGCGTCGACCGGTGTGGTGCTGTCGTCGGTCGCGTACGCGAGCGATGCGGACTTCCGTTTATTCACGGTCAAGGATTGCTGCTCCGACCCGGATCAGGTCGTGCACGATCATCTCTTTTCAACCGCGTTCGATTCGCGCACAACGGTGCTCTCGCTCGCTGATGCCTTGCGGTTGCTTGCCTAGCATTTGCTGGCATTTCGTCCTGCCCGGAATGCCGCCGTGCATCCCTCAGGCGGACGGCACGAGCAGATGATCGGTCAGGTTACCCCTCAGATCGAGCACCGCATAATTGCGGCGACTGAAGCGCCAGCGTCCCTCGACCTTTTCGAAGGCGTCATGATAGCGACCGGCCGCGATCACCTGCAGCGCGATACGGTCGGTTGCCTGAAGGACCGTATAGTACGATCTGACGGTCGCTGTCAGGCGGTCCGGAGCAATCTCAATGATCGGATTGCTGATGACATGCCTGGTTCTGGGCGTTCCATCTGCGTGCAATTTCACATAGGCTTGCCAGAGCTTCAGCATGGCCGCGGAACCTCGCTGCACGGCATCTCCGGTTTCGATCTCTGCGTGTTCGAACAGTGCAGCGACCCCGGGCAGATCACCGGCGTCCATGCGCTCGGCATAGATGTAGAGGAGATTGGCAAGCTGCACTGCATCGTCGGTCATCGACTTGTCTCCGGTAGATTGGGAGAATTAAAGCAGTCCGGCGATATTCCGGCATCGTCCGCTTGGAGTAAGAAGCCCTCACCCCATCCCCACCACACTGGACAGCAACATCTTCACCAGCACCGCCTGCCGCGTTGCCCCGGTCTTGGCAAAGATGCCCCGCAGGTGTGCCCGCGCCGTGTTCTTCTTGACGCCAAGCCGCATCGCGGCTTCATCCAGCGTTAGCCCGTCGACCATCAGTAAAGCCAGTTCGATCTCGGTCGGGGTCAGGTGGAACAGCTTGCGCAGGTTGGCGTGGGTGTTGCGCGGCGATCCTGCCGGGTCGCGGATGAACACCGCCACTGCGGGTCGGCGTGACTTGTCTTCGCTGCGATAGCTGAGCGGGATCGGCCGCACCAGCACGCTCAGGGGCGTGGGCGCGGCGGGCCGGCTCAGCGTGGTGACTTCGCTGCGCGGTGCGGCCAGCGCGTGGGCCTGGGCAGCGCCTTCCAGGATCTTGCGGAACCTGCGGTTTTCCACCGGGCAGTGCGCGTGCAGCGCGCCGTCTGACAGGTAGAGGCCGTCGCGCGCCTGCAGCAGGCGGCCGGCGACGTCGTTGGTCCGGATGGTCCTGCCGTGCTCGTCCAGGATCACAGTGCCGACCTGCAGCCGGTCGACGGCATCCGCGTACAGGGACCGTTCAGAAGCAAGAACGTCGAGCGCGGCATGCAGGTCCACTGCGCGCTTCAGGTGCGGCAGCAGGCCGTGCAGCAGTGCCTTGTCGGCCTCGCCGAAGTCCTGTCCCGCGTCGGTGCGGCTGATGAACAGCGCGCACTCCACGCCGTCGGGCGTGACCAGGTTGGCCGCCAGGATATAGCGCAGGCCCAGTGGTTGAAGGTATTGAGTGTAGAACGGATGCGCCAGCCAGCCGGCTTCGCCAAACAGTTCGTCGGCGCTGAAGAGCCGGTCCGGGTGCAGGTCCAGGAAGGGGCACAGCGCGTAGTACTGCTCGCTGTATGAGGGCTCGCCCGGCAGGTGCGGGCCGTAGTCGGAGGCATTGACGATCAGGCCCGGCCGGTCGGTGGCCGGGTGGCGCAGCACCAGCGTGACGAAGGTGGCGCCCAGGCGCTGGCGCACGCTTTCCAGGAAGCCGGCCCAGGGCACGGCTTCGGTCGGGCCCTGGTAGAGCTGGGCGAGCAGGGCGCTCAGCTCGGCGGCCGGCAGGGGGTCTGGCAGCATGATGGCGGTGCGACGGTTTGCTCCCCTCTCCCGCATGCGGGAGAGGGGCAGGGGGTGAGGGCCGGCGGTGGCATACCACCAGCCCGATCGTGGACATTCCCGCCCTCACCCCAACCCTCTCCCGCAAACGGGAGAGGGAGCATCCAATCGGTCATGCAAAGGCAATGACTTGCGCCAGACGTGGCGGCAGTCCAGGGCAGGAATCCCTGTCCCATCGTACCGACCCCGTCCGTCGCCTCATCGTCCGTTCGGCCTAGGGTTTCTCCCGCAGCCACGCCACGATCCGCTCCGCCGCCTGCTCCGCCGTGTCGACGGTGGTGTCGATGCGGATCTCGGGCCGCTCGGGCGGCTGGTACGGCGAGTCGATGCCGGTGAAGTTCTTCAGCTCGCCGCGCCGCGCCTTGCGATACAGGCCCTTGGGGTCGCGTTGCTCAGCCACCGCCAGCGGCGTGTCGATGAAGACTTCGACGAAATCGCCGTTGCCGGCGAGCGCGCGCGCCATGTCGCGCTCCGAGCGGAACGGCGAGATGAAGGACACCAGCACGATCAGGCCCGCATCGAGCATCAGCCTTGCCACTTCCGCCACGCGCCGGATATTCTCGACGCGGTCGGCCTCGGCGAAGCCCAGGTCCTTGTTCAGGCCGTGGCGCACGTTGTCGCCGTCGAGCAGGTAGGTGTGGTGGCCCAGCGTGTGCAGGCGCTTTTCCACCAGGTTGGCGATGGTGGACTTGCCTGCGCCGGAGAGCCCGGTGAACCAGACGATGCGCGGCGACTGGTGCTTGAGCGCGGCATGGGCGCGGCGGTCCACGTCGATGGCCTGCCAGTGCACGTTCTGCGCCCTGCGCAGCGCAAAGCGCAGCATGCCGGCGCCGACCGTGTTGTTGCTGAGGCGGTCGATGATGATGAAGCCGCCCAGCTCGCGGTTGCGCGCGTAGGGATCGAAGGCCACCGGCTGGTCCAGATGCAGGTTGCACACGCCGATCTCGTTCAGCTCCAGCGTGCGCGCGGCCAGGTGTTCGAGCGTGTTGACATTGACCTTGTACTTGGGCTGCGCCACGGTCACGCCCACGGTGCGTGTGCCGAGCTTGAGCAGGTAGGGGCGCCCGGGCAGCATGGCGTCCTCGTTCATCCACACCAGCGTGGCCTCGAACTGGTCGGCCACCGCCGGCGGGTCTTCCGGGCAGGCCAGCACGTCGCCGCGGCTGATGTCGATCTCGTCCTCCAGCGTCAGCGTCACCGCCTGGCCGCGCATGGCGTGCTCGCACGCGCCGGCGGCGCCAACGATGCCGGCCACGCGGCTCTCGCGGCCCGAGGGCAGCGCGCGCACGCGGTCGCCGCGGCGGATCTCGCCGGCGCTGACGGTGCCGGCAAAACCGCGGAAGTCCAGGTTGGGCCGGTTGACCCACTGCACCGGCAGCCGGAACGATTCGCCCTGCACGGGCGCATTGTCGATCGGCACGTTCTCCAGGTGGGCCATCAGCGTCGGGCCGTGGTACCACGGGGTATTGGCGCTGGGCTCGGTGATGTTGTCGCCGCGCAGGGCCGACATCGGAATGCAGGTGATATCGGTCAGGCCGATCTGCCGGGCAAACTCCCGGTACTCGTTCTCGATGCGCGTATGGACCTCGCGCGAGTAGTCGACCATGTCCAGCTTGTTGACCGCCAGCACCACGCGGCGGATGCCAAGCGTCGCCACCAGGTAGCTGTGGCGGCGCGTCTGGGTCTGCACTCCGCGGCGCGCATCCACCAGCAGGATGGCCAGGTCGGCGGTGGAAGCGCCGGTGACCATGTTGCGCGTGTACTGTTCGTGCCCCGGCGTGTCGGCCACGATGAACTTGCGCTTGTCGGTGGCGAAGAAGCGGTAGGCCACGTCGATGGTGATGCCTTGTTCGCGCTCCGCGGCCAGGCCGTCCACCAGCAGCGCGAAGTCGAGGTTCTGGCCCTGCGTGCCCATCTTCTTCGAGTCGGCTTCCAGCTGGGCGAGCTGGTCTTCGAACAGCATCTTCGATTCATACAGCAGCCGGCCGATCAGCGTGCTCTTGCCGTCGTCGACGCTGCCGCAGGTGATGAAGCGCAGCAGGCTCTTGCTTTGCTGGGCGCGCAGGTAGTGGGCGATCTCGCCCGAGGTGCCGGTGGCTTGCGCGGCGTCTTGCGCAAGCGCGGGCGCGGTGTCGATCAGGGTTTCCATCAGAAGTATCCCTCCTGCTTCTTCTTTTCCATCGAACCGGCTGAGTCGCTGTCGATCAACCGTCCCTGGCGCTCCGAGGTGGTCGCCAGCAGCATTTCCTGGATGATGCCGCCGAGGGTGTCGGCCTCGCTCTCGATCGCGCCGGTGAGCGGGTAGCAGCCCAGCGTGCGGAAGCGCACCTTGCGCAGCTGCGGCGTTTCTCCGGGGCGCAGCGGCAGGCGCTCATCGTCGACCATGATCAGCGTGCCGTCGCGCTCCACCACCGGGCGCTCCTTGGCGTAGTAGAGCGGCACGATGGGAATGTCGTTCAGGTAGATGTATTGCCAGATGTCCAGCTCGGTCCAGTTGGACAGCGGGAACACGCGCAGGCTTTCGCCCTTGCGCTTGCGGGTGTTGTACTGGCGCCAGAGCTCGGGCCGCTGCATCTTCGGGTCCCAGCGGTGCTGGGCGGTGCGTACCGAGAACACGCGCTCCTTGGCACGCGACTTTTCCTCGTCGCGGCGCGCGCCGCCGAAGGCGGCGTCAAAGCCGTAGTGGTCCAGCGCCTGCTTCAGGCCCTGGGTCTTCCACACGTCGGTATGGACGGCGGAGCCGTGCTCGTGCGGGCTGATATTGCGTGCCAGCCCCTCGGGGTTGACATGCACGCGCAGGTCCAGGCCAAGGCGCGCGGCGGTCTGGTCGCGGAATGCGATCATCTCGCCGAACTTCCACGTGGTATCGACGTGCAGCAGCGGGAACGGCGGCCGCGCGGGGTGGAAGGCCTTCATGGCAAGGTGCAGCATCACGGCGCTGTCCTTGCCGATGGAATAGAGCATGACGGGGTTTTCGCATTCCGCCACCACCTCCCGCATGATGTGGATGCTCTCCGCCTCCAGTTGCTCCAGGTGGGTCAACATCGGGATCTCCTCTTGGTTTGCCGGCGCCGTGCAGGGATGTCGCGGCGGTCAGGCATGGACACAAGGTAGCGAGCCGGGGCCCTTCGCCACTTCGTCCGGGCGGACTAAGAAATGGCGGGACACGGCGCGCATTTCCTAGTCCACCCGGACGAGGCTGGGGCGGCCCCGCGCTGGGTATCGTTGCTTCGCCGACGAACCACGGGAGCAGGCAGATGGCGAACTCCGCCGAAGAACAATTGCTGTGCGGCCAGACCTGGGCCGAGTTTTGCGAGGTCCTTAAGCGCAGCGGGCGGCAGATCCTGCGCCCGGAGGCGCCGGCGGACGCGCTCACGCGCGCCGAGGGCTTCCGCTACCTGAGCCGCCTGCTGCGCATTGCGCTGGAGATGCATGTGGAATTCGCCGATCCGGCGTTTCCCGACTTCTTCTCACCGTCGCACGAAACCGCCAAGATCGGCGCGGACAATCCGGACAATCTCTATCGCTACGCACGCCTGGACGGCGGTGCCGAGTACCGCATCCGCGGCCGGCGCGGCACGGTGGCCTACCTGAGTTTCGGTACGCAGAAGGGCGGCTACGAAACCGACGGGCGCATGGTCCAGACCGGCTTTCTCGACAGCAACAAGCTGGCAGTGGCGGCGGATGGCAGTTTCGAAATCGTCCTCAGCGCGCGCCAGCACGAAGGCAACTGGGTGCGCATGGAGCCGGGCACCAATGCGCTGGTGGTGCGGCAGACCTTTATGGACCGCAAGGCTGAGACCCCGGCCGAACTGCACATCGAGCGCCTCAGTGGCAGCGACAAGCCGCCCGTGCTCGATGCCGAGCGCCTGCACGGCGGCCTGCTGCGCGCCGCGGGCTTTGTCGAGGGCACCGCGCGCATCTTCGCCGACTGGGCGCAGGGCTATGGCGGCCATGTCAACGCACTGCCGCCCGCCGATCAGGCCGTATGCCAGGCCGCAGGCGGCGATCCCAACATCTTCTACTACCACTCCTGCTGGGCGCTGGCGGACGACGAAGCGCTGGTGGTCGAGGTGGACCGGGTGCCGGCCTGCGATTTCTGGAATTTCCAGATCAACAACTACTGGATGGAGTCGCTCGACTACCGCTACCACGACATCTGCCTGAACAAGCACAGTGCCCGGCTGGATGCCAGCGGCGGCGTCACCGTCATCCTCAGCGCGCGCGATCCTGGCCTGCCCAACTGGCTGGAGACCGCGGGCCACCGCAACGGCACCATGTGCTGGCGCTGGGTGGGGGCGGCGCAGCCGGTGCATCCACGCACGCGCGTGGTCAAGCTTGAATCGCTCAGGAATGAATGCAGGGAGAACGTATGAACACCATCGCATCCGAACACACCACGGTGCTTGACGTGGAGCGCTTGCTGGCACAGGCCAGCGAACAGGCCGGCGGACTGACTGACTTTGGCCCGGGCGACTACCGCGAGGCGCTGGAGGTGCTGTCCGACTCGCTTGCACGCGAAGCCGGGCTGTCGCCGCAGGGCGCGCAGATGCTGCAAGGCAAGCTGCAGGCGCAACTGGTGAACCGGCTGGTGATCCAGGACTACTGCCGGCGCCATCCCGAGATCCTGGAAGAGGGCGTCGACGATCCGCTGGTGATCGTCGGCCTGCCGCGCACCGGCACCACGCTGCTGCAGCGCATGCTGGCCACGGACGCGCGCTTCCACTCGGCGGCGTGGTGGGAAACGCGCTACCCGGCGCCGCTGCCCGGCGAGGACGTGCGCGACGCCGGCCGGCGCATCGGGCTGGCGCGCGAGGAAGTGGCGCAGATGATCCGCTTTATCCCGGACATCCTCGCCATCCATCCGCTCGACGCCATGGCGGCCGACGAGGAATTCATGCTGATGGAGCATTCCTTCCTGTGCGCGATGGATTCCTACGCCAACGTGCCGTCCTATACCGACTGGCTGGCGCGGCAGGACCGCACCCAGGTCTATGCCTACCTGAAGACCATGCTGCAGTTCCTGCAGTGGCAGAAGCGGCAGCGCGGCGAGGCGCCGGCGCAGCGGTGGGTGCTGAAGACGCCGCAGCACCTGCATACGCTGGAAATCCTGTTCCGGGTCTTCCCCGGCGCGCAGGTCGTGCTGACCCATCGCGACCCCGCCCAGACCATTCCGTCGATGGCCAGCATGGCGCATACGCTGTGGAAGCTATACGCCGATGCGCCCGACGCCGTCACGGTGGGGCGGCAGTGGGGCGGGCAGATGCAGCGCGCCACCGCCCATGCCATGACGGTGCGCGACAGTCTGCCTGCCGACCGCTTCCTCGACGTGCGCTTCGAGGATACGGTGAGCGATCCCTTCGGCGTGGCGCAGGCGGTCTACCGCTTTGCCGGCATGCCGCTGACCGAGTCCGCCCGCGCCGGCATCTGGGCATGGATGGAGGGCAACCCGCGCAACCAGCGCGCGGCGCACGCTTATACGCTGGAGCAGTTCGGCCTGAGCCAGGAACAACTGGAACGCGATTTCGCCGGCTACCGCGCGCGGCACATCCTGAAGCAAAACTAAGACAGCGCACTGCGCATCACAGGAGACAACACCATGCTGTTGAAGGACAAGATCGTCATCGTATCCGGCATCGGCCCCGGGCTGGGCGTCAAGCTGGCCGTGGAGGCGGCG
Source organism: Cupriavidus sp. GW823-FHT06D04 (assembly GCF_058795055.1). Taxonomy (NCBI): domain Bacteria; kingdom Pseudomonadati; phylum Pseudomonadota; class Betaproteobacteria; order Burkholderiales; family Burkholderiaceae; genus Cupriavidus; species Cupriavidus sp. GW823-FHT06D04. The sequence goes on from NZ_JBXAHL010000042.1 coordinate 24,294, forward strand.
CGCGAAGGCGCCCGCGCCGTTGCCATCGCCGCGCGCACCGCGGCGAAACTGGACGACGCCCAGGCCCGCATCGACGCACTGGGCGCCGACTGCGAAGTGCTCAAGGTGGTGACCGACATCACCGACCGGGCCCAGTCCCGGCATCTGGCCGGCGAGACCATGCGCCGCTTCGGCCGCATCGACGCGCTGGTCAACAGCGCCTTCCAGCACGGCAACTTCCCCGAGCCGGTGGAAGCGGCCGACCTGGATGTCTGGCGCCAGGTGTTCGACACCAACGTGTTCGGCACCATGACCCTGACGCAGGAGGTGGCGGCGCTGATGAAGCCGCAGGGCGGCGGCGCCATTGTCATGATCAACACCCAGGCCACGCGCAAGCCGATGCCCGGCGAATCGGGCTACGCGGCGTCCAAGGGCGCGCTGGCAGTGGCGGTCAAGTACCTGGCGCGCGAACTGGGCCCGCATGGCATCCGCGCCAACAGCATCTTCATGGGCTGGATGTGGGGGGAGCCGGTGCAGGGCTATGTGCGCCACGCCGCGGCCGAGCAGGGCGTGAGCGAGGACACCGTGATCGCGCCGGTGGCCGCGCAGATTGCGCTGGGCCGCATGCCGACCGACGACGACTGCGCGCGCGCGGCGCTGTTTCTCGTGTCAGACTACGCTAGGGCCATCACCGGCGCTTCGCTGGATGCCAACGGCGGCGATTTCATGCCCTGAGTCCTGACCACACCTGCCATGACACGCTACTTTGCCTTCAACGGCGATGCCGACGGCCTGTGCGCCCTGCAGCAGCTGCGCCTGGCGGATGCCGGCGACGCCACGCTGGTCACCGGCGTCAAGCGCGATATCCGGCTGCTCGAGCGCATCGACGCCGGGCCGGGCGACACCGTGACCGCGCTGGACATCTCGCTCGAGCAGAACCGCGATGGCCTGATGCGGCTGCTCGGCGCCGGTGCGCGGGTGGACTACTTCGACCACCACCATGCCGGCGAACTGCCCGGGCATGCCGGCCTGCGCGCGCATATCGACGAGGGGCCGGAGGTCTGCACCAGTATCCTGGTCGACCGCCACCTGGACGGCTGCCACCGGCGCTGGGCGATCACCGCCGCGTTCGGCGACAACCTGGGCGGCGTGGCGCGCGCGCTGGCGGCGCAGGCGGGGTTGGGCGAGTGCGAAACCGCGGTGCTGGAACAGCTGGGCACGTGCCTGAACTACAACGCCTATGGCGAGTGCGTGGCGGACCTGCATTTCGATCCCGCCGAGCTGGCGCGGCACATGCTGCCGTTTGCCGACCCGCTGGCGTTCGCCGCGCAATGCGGGGCCTATGCGGTGCTGTGCGAGGGCTATGAGGACGACATGGCCCGCGGGCGCTGCCTGGCGCCCGCGCACGAAGTGCCCGGCGCCGCGCTGCTGGTGCTGCCGGACGCGCCGTGGGCGCGGCGCGCGATCGGCGTGCTGGCCAATGAACTGGTGCGCGGCCGGCCCGGCGACGCCATCGGCCTGCTCTCGCCGAAGTCCGGCGGCGGCTTTGCCGTCAGCGTGCGGGTGCCCGCGCACAGCGCCACCGGGGCGGCCGATTTCTGCCGCGGCTTCGAGACCGGCGGCGGCCGGCGCCTGGCAGGCGGCATCAACCACCTGCCAGACGCCGAAGTGGAGCGCTTCACGCGCAGCTTTGCCGATTGCTTCGGCTGCCGTTCCTGACAGTTCAGCACGGCGGCACGAACTCGGTGACCTCCAGGTCGAAGCCGGTGACGGCGCGATACGGCACCGGATGGCTGAGCAGGCGCAGCTTGTGCGCCCCCACATCGCGCAGGATCTGCGCCCCGACCCCCAGCGCGCGTTGCGCGAAGGCCGGCGCCGGCGAGGCGGCGGCCGGCGCTGCCAGCCGGTCCAGCCGCTGCTGCGGCGATTCACGTTCATCCAGCAGCACCAGCACCCCGCAACCTTCGGCGCCGATGCGCGCGAGCGAGCGCTCCAGGTTCCACGCGGGCTGGGCCGGCGTGCCGAAGCCCAGCACGTCGCGCTGCATTTCCACGGTCTGAACGCGTGTCAGCACCGGCTGCCCAGGATCGGGCTGGCCCAGCACCAGCGCCAGATGGAGCGCATCGACCGGCGTGTCATGGTAGGCGTGCACGGTGAAGCATCCGTAGGGCGTGGCCAGTTCCGTCGAATGCGTGCGGCGCAGTGCGCTTTCGGTCAGCAGCCGGTGGTGGATCAGCCCGCTGATCGAAACCGCCGGCAGGCCATGGTGCCGCGCGAAGGCTAGCAGCGCGGGGCCGCGCAGCAGGTCGCCATCGTCATCGAGCAGCATCGCATAGGCGCCGGCGGCGACGCGCCCGGCCAGCGCCGGCAGGTCGGAGCAGGCCTCGGCAAAGCCCGCGCGGCGCAGCACGCCGTCGGGCTGCGCCACCACCGGGAAGATGTGGCCGGGCTGGACCAGGTCATGCGGCTGCGCGCGCGCTGCCGCCGCCACGCGCAGCGTGAGCGCGCGGTCGGCGGCGGAAATGCCGGTGCTGACGCCGCTGGCCGCTTCGATCGACACCGTGTAGCGCTCGCGCTGGCGGTGGTTTGCGGCCATCGGCGGCAACTGCAGCAGCGCGCGGCGCGCCTCGGTGATCGCCATGCAGACCAGGCCGCGCGCCTCGGCGGCCATGAAGTTGACATCGGCCTCGCTGGCGCGTTCCGCGGCAACCAGGACGCAGCCAGTGGCTTCGTCGGTCTCGTCTTCGATCACCAGCACACGCTGGCCCGCGACCAGCGCCGCGAGCACGTCGGCCATCGGCGGCAGGGGGGTGGCGGGGCTCATGCTGCCTCCTGTCGGGCCACCAAAGGCCTGGCGCAGCGACGTAGCGGCCGCATCCAGCGCATCGCTGGCGGCATCGATCATCCCTTGCATGCTGATAAAACCGTGGAACTGGCCCGGCCAGCGGCGCACGGCGCCGCCGCCGCCCGCGCGCTGCAGGGCCTCGCCATAGGCCTCGCCCTGGTCGCGCAGCGGGTCGTATTCCGCGGTGATGATGGTGGCCGGCGGCAGGCCATGCAGCTCGCGCTGGTGCAGCGGGCTGGCGCGCACATCGGTGGCGTCGGCCGGATTGGCCAAGTACTGGGCGCGATACCAGTCAAGTTCCGCGGCGCCGAGGAAGTAGCCCTGCGCGCATTCGCGATAGCTGGCGCTGGCGGCCGCGGCGTCGCTGCAGTCCAGGTAGGGGTAGAGCAGCAGCTGGTGCCGCAGCGCGATGCCGCTGCCGCGCAACTGCTGGCAGGCCACGGCGGCAAGGTTGCCGCCGGCACTGTCGCCAGCCACAGCCAGCCGGGCCGGGTCGGCGCCCAGTTGCGCCGCATGCGCGGCGGCCCAGCGCACGGCCGCGACGGCGTCGTCGGCGGCGGCGGGGAAGCGTGCTTCCGGCGCGAGCCGGTAGTCGACCGACAGCACCAGCGCGACGCTGCGGCGCGCCAGGCTGCGGCAGATGTTGTCGTGCGAATCGAGGCCGCAGAGGACAAAGCCGCCGCCATGGAAATAGACCACGAGCGGCAGTGCCGTGCTGTCGTCGGGCCGGTACAGGCGGGCCTGCAGCGGGCCTGCGGCGCCAACGATGGTGAGGTCCTGCTGCGTGGCGACGGTGTCGCCGGGCGCGAACGCGGGCATGGCCGCCAGCGCGGCGCGGTAGTCGGCGGCGCGCAGGGTGGAAAAGTCGGGGCTGGGCATGGCGGCCATGGCTTCAAGCACGGCGCGGGCCTGGGGATCGAGCGGCATGGGGTCTCCTGGATTGCAGTGGGGAAATCGGTGTCAGAGCGCGAACGCCGGCGGGGTGCCGGCGGCAATGCCTTGCGCGCGCGCCAGCGCCGCTTGCACGGCCTGCTCGTGCGGCAGGATCCAGAACCGGCCGGCCGAGACCCCGTCCAGAATGTAGCGCGCGACCGCGTCCGGCGTCATGCCGGCGGCAATGCCGCTGCGCAGCGCGCCGTTCATCTGGTCCACCTCCTGCGGCCCGCCGCCGTCCAGGCCGGCCGCGATGCCGGTGGCCACCGGACCGGGGCAGACCACGGACACGCCCAGCGGCAGGCCCGCAGCCTGCAGCTCCAGCGCGAGCCCTTCGCTGAGCGCCACCACCGCTTGCTTGGACAGCGTGTAGGGGGCCAGCCAAGGCCCCACGGCGAGGCCGGCCATCGAGGCCACGTTGACGATATGGCCGGCGCCTTGCGCCGCCATGCGCGGCACGAAGCAGCGCAGCGCGTGCAGCACGCTCCACAGGTTGACGCGCATCACGTGGTCGAACACCTCCGGCGGCAGCTCCCAGCAGCGGCCGGTGGCGAGCACGCCGGCGTTGTTGACCAGCAGGTCGACACGGCCCAGGCGCAGGAAACTTTCCTCGCACAGGTGCTCGATCTGCCGCACGTCGCAGACATCGGTAGGCACGGCGATGACGTTTGCCCCCTGGCCGGCAAGCGTCTCGCGCACCGCTTCAAGCGCGCGGGCGTCGATATCGGCCAGCGCCAGCGCGTAGCCTTGCGCTGCCAGGGCCTGCGCGAGCGCGCGGCCGATGCCGCTGGCCGCTCCGGTGATCACTGCGGCCTGCTGCCGCGGGTCTGCCGCCATGGTCATGGTTCTCCGTGAAAAGAAGGCGGCGGGGATCGCCGCGCATGGCTGACTTGTAGCGGCAGCGCGGCGGCACGGCATCGTCTGTTTGGGTAGGAGGGCGGCGTCACATGGTGTCTAGGGGTTTGCCCTTGAACGCCCTGGATGGGTCTGTCCTTAGTCTGTTTGGAGTATGTGTTCGGCCCGCCGGCGCGTGAGGATTGGCCTGTCCCGCAAGACTAGTCCGGCCAGCGTTTGTAGCCGGTCTTGACTAGGGCAAACCATGAAGGCGGGGGCAAGCCGCGACCCCTATGCCGTCCCTATAATCAGGGCACAAAAAAGGGCCACAGAGCCCGTAGCAGGCCAGCGCCGACCCGGCAAGTCCGAAGCGCTGAGCACGCCACAATGGAGACAGAGGAAATGCTGATGGAGGTTAGCCAGAACCAGGCGACCGCACACCTGTTCGCACAGGCAACGGTGTCGCTGTCGGAGTTCAGCACATTGCTGGGCAATATCTACCAGGGCCCGATGGAGCAGGTGCCCTGGGGCAAGGCACTGGAACAGATCCGCCGCCAGCTCAACGCCAACTATTGCACCCTGATCCTGCGCTCGCCGGCCACGGACCGGCCCGGGCTGATGGTCAATGCGTCCGAACATGGCTCGACCTTGCCCGGCGAGACCTCCTACAACAACTACTACTACGCGCTCGACCCGTTCATCGGCCTGCCGTCGGACCGGGTGGTGACCATCGATGAACATCTCGGGCCCGGCGCCTGGTGCCAGAGCGAGCTCTACCAGCAGTTCCTCAAGGACATCGGCATCCGCTACATCCTTGGCGCAGACCTGCGTACCGATGACGGCGTCGAATGCCGCTTCCGCGTGTGCCGCGAGCATGACGGGCGTGACTTCTCCGCCGCCGACAAGGCGCTGTGCACCGCGCTGCTGCCGCACCTGAAGCGCGCGGTGGACCTGCACTCGCGCATCGACGTGGTTGAATCGGAACGCACGGTGTATGCCAGCGCCATCGACCGCATGCTGGTCGGGATGGTGATCCTGGACGAGTCCGGCGCCATCATCAAGACCAATGCCGCCGCCGATGAAATCCTTGGCGCCAAGGATGGCATCCGCGTCGCCAAAGGCGGGCTGGACGTGGAATACGGCCAGGAGAACCGCAAGTTCCAGCGCCTGCTGCGCCAGGCCATGATGGGCCACCTCGGCACCACGCCGGCGCTGATGGAGGCGATGTCGATCACGCGCCCGTCCGGCAGCGCCAGGCTGGGCGTGCTGATCCGCACCATCCCGCTCAGCGAGTGGTCCGAGGACAACCGCAAGCGCCCCGCCTGCGTGGTGTTCATCCGCGACCCGGAGCGGCGCTCGCAGGCCTCGCACGAGGTGGTGCGCCAGCTCTTTGACTTCACGCCGGCGGAGACGCAGCTGGCGCTCCAGCTGGCCAACGGGCTCACGCTCGATGAGGCCGCGGACGAGCTCGGCATCAGCAAGAACACGGCGCGCGCGCACCTGCGGGCGATTTTCTCCAAGACCGGCGTGACCCGGCAGGCCACGCTGGTGCGTATGCTGCTGAGCAGCGTGATTTCGCTGGGCTAAGCGACGTAACGCACGTCAAGGCTTTGCGCTGAGCACCAGCGCAAAGCCTTCCGGCGTTTCCAGCACCGCGCGCGTCTCATGCGGCCCCTGCGCCGCGGGCAGCGTCACGCTGGCGCCGGCACCCACCAGCCGCGCCATCGCCGCGGCGATATCGTCACCCTCATCCACCTTGAAGGCCAGCGCGGGCTGGTCCACCAGGCGTTCCTCGCCGGCCACCAGCGCCAGCGTCAGCGCGCCCGCGTCGAGCGCGCAATAGCGGCTTCCGTCGCGAAATTTCACCGGTAGTCCAAGTCCTTCCGTGAAGAACGGCAGCGCGGTGTCGATGTCCGCGACGGGGTAAAGCAGCAGCCTGGCTTGCATGATGTCCTGATCCTCCTGGTGAAAGCGGGCGTGATGCCCGTGGCCAATGATAGGGATGCTCCATGTCCTGCTCATAATCCAATCAGACGATGTTGCAACGCCTTGCGCCGACCACACTGCGATCACACAGGCCGCTTCGGGCCGGTGGCGCGGCAACCGGCGGCGCCCCGGCGGCGGTCCTGAACCATCAATGCCAGAGAAGGGGACTGCAATGCGTTTTTCACTGATCTATGAAGCCCAGACCGTCGATGCCTCGCGTGCCGGCGACCACAAGGTGTTCGATGAAATCATGGAACAGGTGGTGCTGGCCGAGGACATGGGCTTTGACGTGGTCTGGGCGGTCGAGCACACCGCACTGACCAACTATGCGCACATGAGCGCGCCGGAGACCTTCCTGGCCTTCGTTGCCGGGCGCACGCAGCGCATCGGCATCGGCCACGGCGTGGTGTGCCTGCCGCCGGCGATGAACCATCCGGTCAAGGTGGCCGAGCGCATCGCCACGCTGGACATCCTGTCCGGCGGCCGCGTGCACTTCGGCGTGGGCAAGGGCGGCACCCAGCAGGAGGCCGGCACCTTCGGCTACGACCTGAACAGCCTGCACCCGATGATCGACGAATCGATGTACCTGATCCCGAAGATCATGACGCAGGACGAGATCGAGCACGACGGCGAGTTCATCAAGATCCCGCGCCGCCCGATCCACCCCAAGCCGCGCCAGGACCCGCACCCGCTGATGTACCTGGCCTGCACCAATGCCGACACGCTGCAGCGCGCCGGCGCGCGCGGCATGGGCGCGCTGGTGCTCGGCTTTGGCGGCCCCGAGGATGTTGCCAGGAAGAACGAAATCTACCGTACCGCGTGGGAGACCCGCAAGCCGGAGGACCAGGTGGGCTTCCGCCCGCACCAGCACCTGGCCGCGCTGTGCCCGACCATCGTGCTGGAAGACGGCCTGGCCGCGCGCAAGATCGGCATCAAGGGCCAGCGCTATTTCATGGAGTCGCTGTCGTACTGGTATGCCGGCGGCGAGCGGCCGGACCCGTCCACCTGGGACGACGAGCATGTCACCGCCACGGACGCGCAGGGCAAGGCCGTCATCAACACGAAGTTCGCCTCCGAGAAGGTCTCGGTGGATTTCAGCGACCCGTCGATGATGATGCTCAACCCCAACCATGCCTACGGCACCGTCGAGGACTGCATCGGCTACGTGCAGCGCCTGATCGATTCCGGCGCCGACGAGATCCTATTCATCTGCCAGATGGGCACGGTGCCGCAATGGGCGCAGCTGGAAACCATCCGCAATATCGGCGAGCACGTGATCCCGCACTTCCGCAAGCAGGGTCGGAAGCTGCGCGCGCTGGCTTGATCACGGCTACGTCACGCTGCGGTTTTCTCCCCTCTCCCGCTTGCGGGAGAGGGGCAGGGGGTGAGGGTAGGCGGTGGCATACCGCAGGCCTTACTTCGCAGGACACGCCCGCCCTCACCCCAACCCTCTCCCGCAAGCGGGAGAGGGAGCACGCAAGCGGAAGCTGAAGGGCCTGAAGCACATAGCTAGTCCCAACAGACGATGGCACCCCGCCCCGCCGGTGCAAACATCGATGCCAGCCCAAGACAAAGCGACATAGCAACAAGGAGACCGCGGTGCATCACGACAACAATCCCAAGGAACTGGCGGAACGGCTGATCGCGCGTGCCGAACAGATGATTCCGGTGCTGGCCCAGCGCGCCGCGCAGGCCGAGGCCGAAGCGCGCATTCCCGCCGAGACCATTGCCGACATGCAGGCCGCGGGCTTCTTCAAGGTGCTGCAGCCCCGCCGCCACGGCGGCTACGAGCTCGATCCGCAGACCTTCTTCCGCATCCAGATGGCGCTGGCCAAGGGCTGCATGTCGACCGCCTGGGTCTATGGCGTGGTCGGTGTGCACAACTGGCAGCTGGCGCTATTCGACGAGCGCGCGCAGCAGGAAGTGTGGGGCAGCAACCCTGCCACGCTGATCGCCTCGACCTATATGCCGGTGGGCAAGGTCACGCCGGTCGAAGGCGGCTATCGCTTCTCCGGCCACTGGAAGTTCTCCAGCGGCAGCGAGCTGTGCGACTGGATCTTCCTGGGCGGGCTGGTGCCGCCGGCCGAGCCGGGCGGCGCCTATGACTACCGCACCTTCCTGCTGCCGCGCTCCGACTACAAGATCGTGCGCAACTGGGATGTGCTGGGCCTGCGTGCGACCGGCAGCCACGATATCGTGGTCGAGGACGTGTTCGTGCCCGATTACCGCACCCACCGCGCCGTCGATGGCGCCATGGGCACCAGCCCGGGGCTGGCGGTCAATGACGCGCCGCTGTACCGGCTGCCGTTCGCGCAGATCTTTGTGCGCGCGGTGTGCACCGCCTGCATCGGGGCGCTGGAAGGCACGCTCGATGACTTTGTCGCCTATGCCGACGGCCGCGTCAGCAGCAACGGTGGCGGCAAGACTGCGGAAGACGGCGGCGCGCAGATGGCTTGCGCCAACGCGCAGGTGGCCATCGACGAGATGCGAACCATCCTTGAACGCAACTTCGACGAGCTGCTGGCCGTTGCGCGTGAAGGCGGCCAGGTGCAGACCCCGCGCCGCCTGCATTTCCGCTACCAGTCCGCGCAAGTGGCCGAGCGCTGCGCGCAACTGGCCAACGGCCTGCTGCGCTATGCCGGCGGCAACGGCATCTACCGCAGCAACCCGATGGTGCGCCGTTTCCTCGACCTGCATGCGGCCCGCGCCCACTACGCCAACAACCTGGACCGCTTCGGCCAGAACCTGGGCGGCGTGATGATGGGCCGCGCCAACACTGACTTCTTCATCTGAGCCGCGCGCCGGCACGGAGACCCAATATGAGCCAGAGCAGAGCGCGCATGCAGCCCAGCGAGTTTGACGTGGTGGTGGTCGGCTCGGGCGCCGGCGGCATGCTGGCCGCCTGCCGCGCCGCGGACCGCGGACTGTCGGTGGTGGTGCTGGAAAAGAGCAGCCAGTACGGCGGCACCTCGGCGGTGTCCGGCGGCGGCATCTGGATTCCGCTCAACCACCATATCGCGCCGGCAGGTGGGCGCGACGACTACGCCACGGCGCTGGAATACATCCTGGCGTGCGCCGGCGAGCACGGCGATCCGCAGCGCGTGCGCGCCTATCTTGAGCAGGCGCCCCGCATGCTCCAGTACCTGGAGCAGCAGGCCGGCGTGCGCTACTACACGCTGCCGCGCTACGCGGACTACTTCCAGAAGGTTCCGGGTGCGATGCCGGGTTACCGCGCGCTCGACCCGATGCCGTTCGACGGCGCGCAGCTGCGCGAGGAATTCTCGCGGCTGCGGCCGCCGTCGCCAGGCACGCTGGTGGGCGGGCGCGTGGCCGTGACCTCGGCCGAGGCGCATGCGCTGCTGTGCCGCGCGCCCGGCTGGCTGGGCCTGGCGGCGCGCCAGTTTTCCCGCTACTGGCTCGACCTGGGCTGGCGCCGCAAGACCCGGCGCGACCGCCGGCTCACGCTCGGCAACAGCCTGGTCGGTGGCCTGCGGCGGGCCATGATGGACCGCGCGATCCCGCTGTGGCTCGATACCGCGCTGCAGGACCTGATCGTCGAGGACGGCACCGTCCGCGGCGTGCGCGCGGTGCAGGACGGGCGCGTGGTGGAGATCCGCGCGCTGCGCGGCGTGATCCTGGCCGCCGGCGGCTTCGAGCGCAACCAGGCCATGCGCGAACAGTACCTGCCGCAACCGACCCAGGCCGCCTGGAGCGCGACGCCGCCCAACAACACCGGCGACGGCATCCGCGCCGCCCAGGCCGCCGGCGCCGGCGTGGCGCTGATGTCCCACGTCTGGGGCGCACCCACCGTGCATGTGCAGGGCGAGGAAAAGCAGCGCGCGCTCTTTATCGAGCGCGCCATGCCCGGCTGCCTGGTGGTGAACGGGCAGGGCCGGCGCTTCGTCAACGAGGCCGCGCCGTATTCCGAGTTCGTGCCCGCCATGTACCGCGACCACGAGAAGACCGGCAGCAGCGTGCCGGCGTGGATGGTGTTCGACGCCACCTTCCGCCACAAATACCCGTGCGGGCCGATCCTGCCCGGCTCGGTCATGCCGGACCGCAGCATTCCGGCAAGCCTGTCCGGCATCCTGGTGCGCGCCGACTCGCTGGCACAGCTGGCGCAGCGGATCGGTGTCGATGCCGGCGGCCTGGCCGACAGCGTGGCGCGCATGAACCGCTACGCGGCCACCGGCGTGGACGAGGAGTTCGGCAAGGGCGACAACCTGTTCGATACCTACTACAGCGACCCGGCAGTGCAGCCCAACCCGTGCCTGGCGCCGATCGGCAAGGCGCCGTTCTACGCCGTGCGGCTCGATGCCGGCGACATCGGCACCAAGGGCGGCCTGGTGACGGACGCCAGCGCGCGCGTGCTGCGCGACGACGGCACCGCCATTGCCGGGCTCTTCGCCATCGGCAATACCAGTGCCTCGATGATGGGCACCAGCTATCCCGGCGCGGGCTCCACCCTGGGCCCGGCCATGACCTTCGGCTTTATTGCTGCCGACGTGCTCTCCCAGAACGCGCGCCAGCCTGCCGCCGCGCCCCATGCTCAAACCGTACAGGAGGCCTTATGAGCGCCAACCTCGAACCCAGCACCGCGCTGCGCGATGACATGCTGATGGCGATGCGCCGCATGGCGCGCTCGGTGGCGGTGATCAGCTGCCGCCATGGCGAGCGCCGCTATTCGATGTCCGTGACCGCGGTCGATTCGCTGTCCGCGGACCCGCCTTCGCTGCTGATCTGCATCAACCGCAATTCGTCGATCTACCCGCCGCTGGACGCCGGCGCGGACTTCTGCATCAACCTGCTGGCAGCCGACCACCGCGATATCGCGGTGGATTGCAGCGGCCGGCTCAAGGGCGAGGAACGCTTCACCAGTGGCGAGTGGGAGGACGACCTGCTTGGCGTGCCGTGCCTGCGCGACGCGCAGGCGAATCTGGTGTGCCAGCAGGATGGCCGCTTCGACTACGGCACGCACGCAGTCTTCATCGGACGACTGCGCGAGGTAAAGCTGGCTGGCGAGGTGTCGCCGCTGGTCTATGTCGACGGTGCCTATACCACGTCCGCGCCGCTTGGCGCACTGTGTTCGGCCTAAACCGGGAGCGCAAGCCAGCATGTACCCTCCGACCGATTCCGCCACGCCGGTCCACGCGCCGCTGCGCCTGGACGATCCGGCCGCACACCCGTGGCAGGCCGCCTGCGATGCCGTGGTGGTGGGCTTCGGCGCTGCCGGGGCCTGCGCCGCGCTGGAAGCCGCGCATGGCGGCGCGCGCGTGATCGTTGCGGAACGCTTCGAAGGCGGAGGCGCCAGCGCCAGGAGCGGCGGGGTGGTCTACGCCGGCGGCGGCACGCGCTACCAGTCCGCCGCGGGCTATGCCGATACACCGCAGGCGATGGCGGACTACCTGCGCCAGGAGACGGGCGGGGTCGTCAGCGATGCCACGCTGCAGGCGTTCTGCCAGCGCAGCCGCGAGATGATCGGCTGGCTGGAAGGCCTGGGCGTGCGCTTTGCCGCCACCGTGCCGCCGCGCAAGACCTCGTATCCGGCGCAGCCCTATTACCTCTACTACTCCGGCAACGAAGCGGTTACCGGGTATGCGCAGCATGCCGCGCCCGCGCCGCGCGGCCACCGCGTGAAAGGCCCCGGCATGTCCGGCCGCATGCTGTATGGCGTGCTGCGCGCCGCCGTGCAGGCCCGGCCGGAGGTGACGGTGATGCGCCAGACCGCGGCACGGCGGCTGATTCTCGACCAGGACGGCGCGGTCGTCGGCATCGAGCTGTGGCAGCTGCCGCCGGGCCGCCACCAGAAGCGCCACGCCCGCCTGGCGCGCCTGGCCGAGCGCCTGCACAACGCAGCGCCTGCGCTGGCCGACCTGCTGCGCGAGCGCGTGCTGCAACTGGAACTGCGCCATGCGCGCCCGGTTGCGGTGCGCACCGGCGCGGTGGTGCTGGCCGCCGGGGGCTTTATCTTCAACCGCGCCATGGTGGCGCGCCACGCCGGCAAGTATCTGCAGACCTGGCGCCTTGGCGCGACCGGCTGCGACGGCAGCGGCATCCGCCTCGGCGAGTCGGCGGGCGCGGCCACGCGGCACCTGGAGCGGGTCTCGGCATGGCGCTTCATCAATCCGCCGTTCGACTGGGCGCGCGGCTGCGTGGTCGATGCGCAGGGTGCGCGCATCGGCAACGAGGAAACCTACGGCGCCACCCTTGGTCACGCCATCTGCGAACGGCACGGCGGGCGGGCCTGGCTGGTCCTGAACCGCGAACTGGCGCGCGCCGCTCTGCGCGAATGCCTGGGCGGCCGGCTGTGGGCCTTCCAGGCCTTGCCCGCGGCGCTGCTGATGTTGGCGGGGTCGCGGCGCGCCGCCAGCCTCGAGGCGCTTGCCAGCAAACTGGGCATGCCCGGCGCGGCGCTGCGGGCCACTGTCGATGCCTATAACGCCGCGGCCCGCGGCGAGATCCCCGATCCGGCCGGCAAGTCGGCGCCGATGTGCGCGTCGCTCGAAACCGGGCCGTGGCTTGCCATCGACATCTCGGCCAACAGCCGCGTCTTTCCGTGTCCTGCCATCACGCTGGGCGGCTTGTCAGTGGAAGAGTCCAGCGGCCGTGTATTGGCTGCCGCTGGCGGGGCACCCATTCCAGGGCTTTATGCCGTGGGCCGTACTGCCGTCGGCATCGCATCCAACCATTACGTAAGCGGCCTGTCGCTTGCCGACTGCATCTGGTCGGGGCGCAACGCGGGCCGCCACCTGACACGACAGCCTGCCGGCGACCGGCAGGCACACACCAACGAGGAGACTACCCATGAGCCAACGTACTGAAGGAAAGATCGCCATCATCACCGGGGCCGCCAGCGGCGTCGGCAAGGAAGACGCACTGCTGCTGGCGCGCGAAGGCGCGCGCGTGGTGCTGACCGACCTCAACGAGGAAGCGGGCCATGCCCTGGCGCGCGAGATCGGCGAGACCGCGCTGTTCGTGCCGCATGACATCGCCAGCGAAGCGGGCTGGCAGCAGGTGATGGCGCGCACCGAAAAGCAATTCGGCGCGCCCAGCGTGCTGGTCAACAATGCCGCCATCCTGATGCTGGGTTCGGTCGAGGACGCCACGCTGGAGCAATGGCAGCGCGTGATGCGCATCAATGCCGACGGCTACTTCCTCGGCTGCAAGTACGGCGTGGCCGCGATGAAGGCGGGCGGCGGCAGCATCGTCAATATGTCGTCGGTGGCGGCGCTGGGCGGCATGGGTGCGTTCTGCGCCTACAGCGCCAGCAAGGGCGCGGTGGCCGCGCTGACGCGCGCGGTGGCGGGACACTGCAAGCAGAGCGGCTACCGGATCCGCTGCAACTCGATCCACCCGGACGGCATCCTCACGCCGATGACCGCGGCCTTCCTGCCGGGCGGTGCCACGGCCCTGCCGGAGGAGGTGGGCGGCGCCGAGCCGATGCAGCGCATGTGCCATCCGCGCGACGTGGCCAACCTGGTGCTGTTCCTGGCCTCCGACGAATCGCGCTTTATCAACGGTGCGGAACTGCGCATCGACAACGCGCAGACCATCATGGGCGTGGCCTGACCCCGCCCCGAGCAAGAGAAGGACATCATGGCGCCAGTGCAATTCCACCGGCTGCAGATCGCCGAAGTCGTCACGGAAACGGACCAGGCGCATTCGCTGGTATTCGCGCTGCCGGACGGCCTGCGCGATGCGTTTGCCTACCGTCCCGGGCAGTTCCTGACCCTGCGCGTGCCCGTGGACGGCGTGCCGCTGCAGCGCTGCTATTCGCTGTCGAGCACGCCTGAGGTGGACAACGCCCTGCGCGTGACGATCAAGCGCGTGCAGAGCGGGCGCGTGTCCAACTGGATCTGCGACCATCTGGGCGCGGGCGATACGGTCGAGGTGATGCCGCCCGCCGGGGTGTTCACCCCGCCTGCGCTGCATGGCGATTTCCTGCTGCTGGCCGGCGGCAGCGGCATCACCCCGGTGCTGTCGATCGCCAAGGCGGCGCTGCGCCACGGGCGCGGCGCGGTCACGCTGGTCTATGCCAACCGCGACGAACGCTCCATCATCTTCCGCGAGGCGCTTGCCGAACTGGCGCGCAGCCACCCAGGCCGGATGCTCGTGATCCACTGGCTCGACAGCGTGCAGGGGCCGCCGACGCAGCGCCAGATCGAGGAACTGGTGCGGCCGTGGAGTGTGGCACAGTGCTTTGTCTGCGGACCCGGCCCGTTCATGGACGGCGCCCAGGCCGCGCTGCAAGCACTGGGCGTGCCGCGCGGGCAGCTGCATGTGGAGCGCTTCGTGTCCTTGCCCGATGTGCCGGTGGCAAAGGCGCCGGCAAGCGGGGCCGCCAGCGCGGGGGACACCCCCCCGGCGTCCCCCGCGCCCGCGATGCGCGGTGCCGCACTGACCGTGCAGCTCGACGGCGAGACCCACCATGTCAGCGTGGCGCCGGACGAAACCGTGCTCGACGCGCTGCAGCGCGCCGGCGTGGCCGCGCCCAACTCCTGCCGCGCCGGGCTGTGCGGCGCCTGCATGTGCCAGGTGACGCAGGGCGACGTGACGCTCGGCGAGAACCATGTGCTCGACCGCGCCGACCTGGAGGCGGGCTGGACCCTGGCTTGCCAGGCCCGCCCGTCCAGCGGCGAAATCCACCTGAAGTTCCCGGATTGACATGACCCCATCTGACATCATCGACGCCATTGCGGCACCGGCCGGCCTCGACCTCGCCGTCGCCAACGACGACATTGCCGCGACCATTCCCGAGCTGGTGCGGCGCGCGGCCAGGCGCCACGGCGAGCGCATCGCCATCCAGGAAGACGGGCTGCGCCTCACCTACGCCGCGCTCGACGCCAGCCGGATACAGGCGGCCAGGGCGCTGATGGCGCTGGGCGTGCAGCCCTGCGACCGCGTTGCCGTCTGGGCGCCAAACTTCTCCGAATGGATCATCGCTGCGCTGGCCACGCACAGCATAGGCGCGGCGCTGGTGCCGCTCAACACGCGCATGAAGGGGGCCGAAGCCGGTGCCGTGCTGGCCGACAGCGGCGCGCGCCTGCTGTTCTGCGTCGACGGTTTCCTCGGCGAAAGCTATCCGCAGATGCTGGCGCCGCACCGCCCCGCCACGCTGGAACGGCTGGTGATCCTGCGCCCCGGGCAGGGCCGGGCGCCGGGCCCCGACGAGCTGGCATGGGAGGCCTTCCTCGCGCTGGCGCCACAGGCGGACATGGCGGCGTTCGCCAAGCGCGAGGAAGGCGTGCGCGGCGACACGCTGATGGACATCATGTTCACCTCGGGCACCACCGGGCGCCCCAAGGGCGTGATGACCGCCCACGCGCAGAACCTGCGCGCCGTCGACGGCTGGGCCGCCATCACCGGGGTGCGGCCGGGCGACCGCTACCTGATCGTCAATCCGTTCTTCCATACCTTCGGCTACAAGGCCGGATGGCTCGCCGCGCTGTCGCGCGGGGCCACGGTGCTGCCCCACCTGGTGTTCGACGCCGAGGCCGTGATGACGCGCGTGGAGAACGAACGCATCACGGTGCTGCCCGGGCCGCCGACGCTCTACCAGACCCTGCTCAACGCGCCGCGCCTGCGTGAGTTCGACCTGTCATCACTGCGTGTCGCGGTGACCGGCGCCTCGGCGATTGCGCCCGCGCTGATCCAGCGCATGCGCGACGAACTGGGCTTCGACACCATCATCACCGGCTACGGCCTGACCGAGTCGTGCGGCTTTGCCACGCTGACCCGCGCCGGCGACGACGCCGAAACCGTCGCTGCCACCTCCGGCCGCGCCATGCGGGGCATCGAGATCCGCTGCATTGACGGGCAGGGGCAGCCGGTCGCCACCGGCGAGCCGGGCGAGGTGCTGGTGCGGGGCTACAACGTGATGCAGGGCTACTTCGGCCTGCCCGAAGCCACCGCCGAAGCTATCGACAGCGACGGCTGGCTGCATACCGGCGATGTCGGCACGCTCGATGCGCGCGGCTACCTGCGCATCACCGACCGCATCAAGGACATGTTTATCGTGGGCGGCTTCAACTGCTACCCGGCGGAGGTGGAGAAGCTGCTGGTGGCGCATCCGGCCGTGGCCCAGGTGGCGGTGGTGGGCATGCCGCACGAGCGGCTGGGTGAAGTGGGGCGTGCCTACGTGGTGCTGCGCCACGGCGCGCGCGTGGACGCCGAAACCCTGATCGCCTGGGCGCGCCGGCACATGGCCAACTACAAGGTGCCGCGCGAGGTGCTGTTCGTGACGTCGCTGCCGGTCAGCGCGGCAGGCAAGGTGCTGAAGTACCAGTTGCGCGAAGCCTGATGAACAAGGAACCGATCATGACCGACATTGCTGCCATTGCCGACCGCGTCGCGCGGCTTGAAGCCGCGGAGGCGATCCGCGCGCTCAAGCTACGCTACCTGCGCGCTTGCGATGACAAGGACCCGGACGCGATGCGTGCCTGCTTCGTGCCGGACAACGCGCATATCCACTATGACCGGATCGGCAGCTTTGCCGGCCGCGAGGCGCTGGTGCAGTGCTTTGCGGAGCTGGCGTGCCGGCCGACGTTGCGGGAGATGCATTTTGCGGGGCAGGCGGATATCCGTGTGCTGGATGACAACACGGCGCAGGGTAGCTGGGATCTGGCCTACCTGGCGCTGGATGATGCCAGTGGTTCGCGTACCTTCCTGACCGGGCGCTATGCGGATGAGTATGTGCGGGTTGATGGTGCCTGGCTGATCCGGTCGACGGGGTTCACGACGGGGTTGTTGTCGCAGGGAGGGTAGGAGGGCCGCGCTTGTTTGCTCCCCTCTCCCGCTTGCGGGAGAGGGGAGCGCATGCAAGAGGTGGTGGCAAGTTCCAACGCTCGCGCGCGCCCAATTCCTATTCCACAATCGCCGGATGCACCGGTGGCGGCCCGCCCAGTGCCTGCCGGTACGACGGCGGCTGCACCCCTTCGGCATCGACGATGCCATAGGCCAGCGCCGCCTCGGCGCCGATCAGCACGCGGCCGGATTTGTCCATCAACGCGGGATCGCGATACAGCGCATCGATAATGCGGCCCGTGAACTCCGGCGTCTCCGCCACCGGCGCGAAGCCCGCGTACTTGTCCGGATGCTTCTCCCATACCCGCAGCGTGCGGGCCGTGCGCAGTGGCCCCATCCACAGCGACACCGCCGCGACGCCGCAGGGCCGCAGGTCGACCGCCATGTCGTGCGCGAACTTGTCGATGCCCGCTTTTTGCGCCCCATAGGCCGGACCGTGCATATAGCAGTTGGCGCCGAATGACGAGGTGAACACGATCAGCCCGCGGCCCTGCGCGGCCATGATGGGCGCGGCATGCCAGCTGGCGACGTAGCCTGAGCGCAGGCCCACGTCGAGGATGCCGGCCATCTCCAGCGGCTTCTGCCAGAACGGCCCCGGCATGATGAGCTCGTCGTGCAGGAAGGTCGCATTGTTGACCAGGATGTCGATCCGACCGGATTCCTCGCCCACACGCCCGAACAGGCGCGCCACCTGCGCATCGTCGCGATGGTCGCACGCGACCGCGATGCCGCGCCCGCCCAGCGCATCGATCTCGCGCGCCGTGGCGTGGATGGTGCCGGGCAGCGGCGCGCTGCCTTCCTGCTCGGTGCGTCCGGTCACGTACACCGTAGCGCCTGCCGCGCCGAGCGCCAGCGCGATGCCCTTGCCGGCACCGCGCGAGCCGCCCGTGATGACGGCGACGATGGCCTGTTCCGCCTGCTTCATGTGTGTCTCCTGTGTCATTGATGTCATCGAAGCTTGGGGCGGGCGCGGCGTCGTTACATCCTTCGTTCGGACTACTCGGTACCCGGTCCGGATACTCCACGCGGACGATGGCCCCCGGCCCGGCAAGACCGACGATAGTCCCCATCCCAACGACTGCCCGCGCGGCGTATCGCGGCGCTGGCGGTCACAACAAGGAGTGAGACTGGCCATGTCCGAACTGGAGTGCAAAGAAGCCATCCATGCCCTGACCTGCCGCTATGCGCAGGCGGTGGACCGGCGCGATTTCCCGAAACTAGCAGCGCTGTTCACGGCGGACGCATGGCTGAGCGGGCCGGGCTTCCGCATGGACGGACCGCAGGCGATTGCTGACGGCATGGCATCGCTCGGGCAGTACAGCGCCACGCAGCATCACGTGCACCAGCAACTGGTCGAAGTCGATGGCGATACCGCGACCGGCGAGACCTATTGCGTGGCCAACCACCTGTACGAGCAGGACTGCGTGCCGCGCAAGCTGGACTGGGGCATCCGCTACCAGGACCGCTTCGTGCGGCGCGACGGCCAGTGGCGCATTGCCGCGCGCGAGCTGTTGGTGGACTGGACGCAGGACCTGCCGCTGCGGGGGGCATGATGACGACCCGTGTACTGGAAGGCAAGACGGCCCTCGTCACCGGCGGCGCCGGCGGCATCGGCGCGGCCAGCGCGCTGGCGCTGCTGCGCGACGGCGCGGCGGTGGTCCTCATGGGGCGGCGGCGCGAAGCGCTGGAGGCGGCACGGCGCAGCCTGCGCGCGCAGGTGGCCGGCGCCACCGTGGCAATCAGCGTCGGCGACGCTTGCCGCGAGGATGACGTGCAGGCCGCGCTGCAGCAGGCCTGGGAGCTGGAGCGGTGCCTCGACATCGTGGTCGCGACCGTTGGCGGCGGCGGTTTCCGTCCGCTGCTGATGCATGACGCGGCCTCGCTGATGGCGGAGCTGGAGCTGAACATCGCCAGCGCGTTCCTGGCGGTGCGCCACGCGTCGCCGCTGATGGCACCGCGTGGCGGCGCGATCGTCTGTATCTCGTCGAACGCGGCGCGCATGACCTGCCGCTGGCTGTCGGCATACTGCGCCGCCAAGGCGGGGCTGGAAGCGTTCGTGCGCGCCGCGGCCGAGGAGCTGGCGGGATGCGGCATCCGCGTCAATGCGGTGCGGCCGGGGCTCACCCGCTCCGGCGCGACCGGACCGATGTTCGACAACCCGGCCATCCTCGACAAGTTCGTCGCGCAGATGCCGCTGGGCCGCGCCGGCGAACCGGACGACATTGCCAGCGCGGTGCGCTACCTGGCGGGGCCGGAATCGGGCTGGGTGACCGGACAGAGCATCGCCGTGGACGGCGGCAGCGAGCTGCGCGGCAATCCCATCCTCGATGAAACCGTGGCGGCGGTGTATGGCGAAGCCGCGCTGCAGGCCGTGCTAGCCGGCAGGATTCCCGAAGCCGGCTGAAGCCGGCAACCCAAGGAGATAAGCAATGAATCAAGTCAGGGACAAGGTTGCGCTGGTCACCGGCGCGGCCAGCGGGGTAGGGCGCGCCGAC
Organism: Cupriavidus sp. GW823-FHT06D04; assembly: GCF_058795055.1. NCBI lineage: Bacteria > Pseudomonadati > Pseudomonadota > Betaproteobacteria > Burkholderiales > Burkholderiaceae > Cupriavidus > Cupriavidus sp. GW823-FHT06D04. The sequence continues at coordinate 44,169 of NZ_JBXAHL010000042.1, forward strand.
GCGCTGCTGCTGGCGGCCGAAGGCGCGCGCGTGGTCATCAGCGATGTCAACCAGGAGGCCGGGCAGGCACTGGCCCGCGAGATCGGGGATGCGGCCATGTTCGTGCGCCACGACATTGCCAGCGAAGAGGACTGGCGCAAGGCCATGGCCGCCACACAGGACCGCTTCGGCCGGCTCGACGTGCTGGTCAACAATGCGGCCATCTGTCCGCTCGGGTCGATCGAGGAAACCTCGCTCGACAGCTGGCGGCAGGTCATGCGCGTCAATGCCGACGGCTATTTCCTGGGCTGCAGGTTCGGTGTGCAGGCAATGAAGGGCAACCCCGCCGGGGGCTCCATCGTGGTGATGTCGTCGGTGGCGGCGCTGGGCGGGCTGCCGATGATGTGCGCATACAGCGGCGCCAAGGGCGCCGTTACCGCGCTGACGCGCAGCGTCGCCGTGCACTGCAAGCAAAGCGGCTACCGGATCCGCTGCAACTCGATCCATCCCGATGGCGTCTGGACGCCGATGACGCAGGCGCTGGTGCCGGACCTGGATCCGGCCGCGCTCGGCATCGGCACCGACCCGATGGCACGCATGTGCCAGCCGGAGGATGTGGCCAACCTAGTCCTGTTCCTGGCTTCGGACGCGTCGCGCTTTATCAATGGCGCCGAATTGCGCATCGATAACGCGCAGTTGATCTCGGGGCTGTAAGAGCCGCTGCGGCGGCCGGCGCAAGCAGGCCGCCGCAGCGCCGAGCTAGCTGTACTGCGCCACGATCTCGCCGACCGTGCGCAGGATGTCGCGGCGCCGATAGCCGAGCAGGGCGGTCTCGGCCGCATCCGGCTCGTAGTAGAGGGTGTTGCCCCTGCCGAAGCAGATGGCCGAGTCCGGCAGCAACGGGTGCTCCTGGTCGATGACAGGCGGCACCGGGCGGCCCGCGTCGCGGAAGAAGGCGCCGAAATAATCCTGGAACGACAGGTTCTCGTCACCTACCAGGTAAGCCTTGCCGTTTTCACCGCGCAACAGCGCGCCTTCGATCGCTTCCGAGAGCGAAGTGGCCGAGATGAAATTGACGCCGCCGGGCGGCGCGAAATCCGGCATCGGCGCAAAGTTGCCGCGGGCGTAGTCGGTATAGGCCTTGAACATCGGGACCATCAGGCCCGGCACCGTGCCCACGACGAATGGCGCGTTCACGCTGCTCACGCGGAAGGCATCGGTGGCCAGCGCGCGCACGCCTTCATCGGCCAGCTTGCGCGAGCGGATATAGGCGTTGTCCTCGGCCAGCTGCGGCTGCGCCTGCGGGTAGAAGCTGCCGACGTAGACGGCGACCCGGATCCCGGCAGCGCGCGCCGCGCGCAGGAAACGCGGCACGCCCTCGATGTTGGCGCGTTCCCAGTGTGCGGCTTCGTCGCCGCCAGGCGGCACGTGGCGCACGTCGTTGCCGGCGGCGAAGACCAGCGCGTCGAAGGCGCCGAGCTGCGCGGCCGGCACGTCGTTGGCGATGTAGTCGCAGCGCAGGAAGTCCAGCCCGCCCAGCGCCGTGCCAGCCGCGGGGCGGTTGCGCCCCGCGATGGTGACCTCGTGCCCGCGGCTGCGCAGGTGCAGGGCCGCGTGGCCCCCGATCATGCCGGTGCCGCCGACGATCAGTATCTTCATGCTTGTCTCCTTGGTGGGGTGGTGTGGCCGCGGTGCGCGGCCATCAGAGGTTCATGCCGTTGCCGGCGATGACCGGCATGTTGGTCCACGCGCCCTTGGGGTCGCGATACCAGCCGGCCGCGGCCAGCGCGCCGCCATTGACATGCAGCGCCGTGCCGGTGATCCAGGCCGCGCGCGGGCTGGCCAGGAACAGGATGCCGTCGGCAATGTCGCGCGGCGTGCCGAAGCGGCCCAGCGGAATCCAGCGCGGGATATGGTGCTGGTGTTCCGCCGCGACCATCTGCGACACCGGAACCTGCGGCGTTTCGGTGGTCTCGGGGGCGATCAGGTTGACGCGGATGCCCGCCGGCGCCAGCTCCAACGCCAGGCTCTGCGTGAAGCCGGTGATGGCAGCCTTGAAGGCGCCGTAGACGCTGCAGTACGGAATGCCGCGGAAGGCCTCGATCGACGACACCGTGACGATGCTGCCGGCAGCACTGCGCCGCAGCAGTGGCAGCATGGCGCGCGTGACGGTGAAGACGTGGCCCAGGTTGGCGGCGTAGAGGCTGGCGATCTCGTCGTCGGCATAGAGCTCGAACGGCTTGGCGATGCGCAGGAAATCGCCGACGTTGTTGACCAGCACGTCCAGCACTCCGAAACGCTGTTCGACCTGCGCAGCCAGTTCGCGCACGATGCCGGCATCGGTGGCATCGCCCTGTACCACCAGCATTTCCGTGCCGGGCTTGTTCAGCAACTCCCGGGCCTGCTCGGCGCGCTGTTCGTCGATCTCGATCAGCGCCACGCGCGCACCCTGTTCCAGGAAGGCTTGCGCGGCGGCGAGCCCGATGCCGGCGCCGCCGCCGGTGACCAGCACGGTCTTGTCGGTGAAATCCATCTGAGTCGTTCTCCTTCGGTTGCACTGTGGTGTGCGGCCATTTGATCGGCGGCAGGCGCGATGGGCATCGTCCGATTGCAGGTCAGGGAAAACACTTAGATGGCGCGAACCAGGGCAAACAAGAGCGCCGCGTGACGGACATCGGCAGGCAGCCTCCCTATAATCTGCGCTGCCCAGGTGCCGCAGAGCACCGGTCAGTCCACGCATGGGGTGTGGAAACAGGAGACAGACAATGTTGATGGCGACCGTTGAGGCGCAAGGGGTGGCGTCGCCCTGGTTTGCGCAGTCCGGACTGAGCCTGCCGCATTTCAGCGCGCTGCTGGCGGCGGTCTATGAAGGGCCGATGGAACCCGTGCCCTGGGGCCGCGCGCTGGAAATGCTGCGCAAGCAACTTGGTGCCAGCTATGTGAGCTTCATCCTGCGCTCGCCCGCGAGCGACCGCAGTGGCATCGCGGTGCACGCGTCGCAGCACGGCACTTCGCTGGAGGCCGAGGCGTCGTACAACACCTACTACTACGCCATCGATCCCTTTATCAACCTGCCTACCGACCGGGCCGTGACGGTCGACGAAGCGATGGGCCCCGGCAACTGGTGCCGCAGCGAGATCTACCGGCAGTTCCTGCAGCCGCTTGGCGTGCGCTACCTGCTGGGCGCGGACATCCGCACCGAAGACGGGGTCGAGTGCCGGCTGCGCGTCTGCCGCCAGCACGACGCGCAGGACTTCTCCGAGGTGGACAAGGCGGCCTGCGCCACCATCCTGCCGCACCTGAGGCGCGCGGTCCGGCTGCATTCCAGGCTGGATGTGGTCGAATCGGAGCGCAGCCTCTATGCGGGCGCGATCGACCGCATGCTGGTGGGCATGGTCATCCTCGACGCAGCCGGCGCAATCCTGAAGAAAAATGCGGAAGCCGATGAGATCCTGGCGGAGAACGACGGCATCCGCCTCAATGGCGGCAACTTCGAGATCGCCTACGCACAGGAAAGCCGCAAGTTCCAGTACCTGCTGCGCCGCGCCCAGATGGGGCACCACGGCAGCGCGCCGGCGCTGGCCGAAGCCATGTCGATCACCCGCCCCTCGGGGCGCGGCAAGCTGGGCGTGCTGATCCGCACCATTCCGCTCAGCGAATGGTCGGAAGACCACCGGCATCGCCCGGCCTGCGCTGTCTTTATCCGCGATCCCGAGCGCAAGTCGCGCGCCTCGCACGAGGTGGTGCGCAAGCTGTTCGACCTCACGCCCGCCGAGACCGCACTGGCACTGGTGCTTGCCGACGGCATGACGCTTGACGAAGCCGCCGAGGCGCTGGGCACCAGCAAGAACACGGCGCGCGCCCACCTGCGCGCGATTTTCTCCAAGACCGGGGTCACGCGGCAGGCCACGCTGGTGCGCATGCTGCTGAGCAGCGTCGTGACGCTCGGCTGAGCGCCATGGCTTGATCCACGCACGCGTGTTCCAGGACGCGCGTAATGCCCTTATGGCCCGATGATCGGTCCTCCTAGTCCGAATGGAGGATGAGACCCGCCATCCGCGCCCCTAGCATGCATCCGACAAGCGGGCGCGGCACACGGACGGCACCTCAGACGGACGCAGCGGCGCGTGCTGTCCACGCCCGGTCCTGTTCTGCGCACGCATCAACCTGTCCGGCCCCGGCCGGCACCAGTACCAGGGAGCGTGGAGCATGGAAAAAGTCATCTATATCGTCTGGCGCGAATCTCAGACCGAGCCGGGGGAGTTCGCGCGCCGGCTGCGCACGACGCTTGCGGACAAGCTATTGGCGCTGGGCGCGCGCGGACTGCAGGTGAACGTGGCCGATGACGCGGTGTTGCCGGCCGCGGGCCTGCGCCAGGCGAATACCCGCCCGCAGATGGATGGGCTGGTCTCGGTCTGGATGGACAGCGCCATCGACTGCCTGCGGCAGCCGTTCGACCAGGCGATCGAGGCCGCCGTGGGCCGCATGGCCGGCTACCTTGTGACGGAGTCCCAGCCCATCCGCAATACACGTTTCCCGGCCGCGCCGGGCGAACGCACGCCCGGCTTCGCGCAGCTTGCCTTCCTTACCCGGCCGCCCCGGCTTACGCCGCAGGCCTGGCTGGACATCTGGCACAACCACCACACGCCAGTGGCGGTCGAGACCCAGGACAACTTCCTCTACGTGCAGAACGTGGTGGTGCGGCCGGTCACCTACGCCGCGCCGCACTACGACGCCATTGTCGAAGAGGGCTTCCCCGATGCGGCGATGACCGACCCGCAGGCGTTCTTCGACGCGGCCGGCGACGAAGGCAAGTTCCAGCGCAACCTGCAGGCCATGATGGAAAGCTGCCAGCGCTTCATCGACTTCGACAAGATCGACGTGATTCCCACCAGCCAGTACCTCGTGCGCCCGGCGGCGGCCTGACGCCCGCGCCGGACCGGCTAGTCCCACTGGACGATGTGCCGGGCCGCAGCGCACGGAAGAATGGTCCCATCAGCCAACAGTGGCAACGAACCTGAGGAGACCGGCATGTTGGATATCCGTGCGCTAGGCTACATCGTAGTCGAGTCCACCGACCTGGGGCAATGGCGGCACTATGCCGAACAGGTGCTGGGCATGGCCTGTTCCGGCGCCCCCGGCGGTGCGCTGTACGTGAAGATGGACGAGCGCGACTACCGCTACCTGGTGGTGCCGGGCGCGCGTGACCGCTACCTGGCATCGGGCTGGGAGCTGGCCGACGAGTCGGCCTACCGCCATGCGCTCGACACGCTGCGCCAGGCCAAGGTGGAGGTCGTGCACGCCAGCGCCGCGGAACTGGCACAGCGCCGCGTGCAGGCCATGGCCTGGTTTTCCGATCCCTCGGGCAACCGCCATGAGATCTCCTGGGGCATGCGCTCGGACTTCCTGCGCTTTGTCTCGCCGCTGGGCGTGCCGCGCTTCATCACGGACCCGATGGGGGCGGGCCATGCGGTCCTGCCCGCGCCGGCCTTCGACGAGACCTATGCCTTCCTGTGCGAGGTGATGGGTTTCGGCCTGTCCGACATCTTCCGCGTGCGCTTTACCAACGACCCGGCCGAACCGGAAAAGCGCATCCACTTCCTGCATTGCGGCAACGCCCGCCACCACAGTCTGGCGATCTTCGAGATGCCGTCGGAATCCGGCTGCATCCACGTGATGGCCGAGGTCCCCGACATGGCCGAGGTGGGCCGCGCGCTGGACCGCGTGCAGCAGCACGGCGTGACGCTCTCGGCCACGCTGGGCCAGCACTGCAATGACCGCATGACTTCCTTCTACATGAAGACCCCCGGCGGCTTCGACCTCGAATTCGGCCACGGCGGCCTGGTGGTGGACTGGAGCCACCACGCGGCCTACGAGGCCACGCGCGTCAGCCTGTGGGGACACGACTTCAGCATCGGATACCGCTAAACACACCATGACCAAGACAAACGACAAGACCATGAGCGCGGCCGACGTGGTCGGCCGGCTCGCCGATGGCATGACCATCGGCATCGGCGGCTGGGGCCCGCGCCGCAAGCCGATGGCGCTGGTGCGCGAGATCCTGCGCTCGCCGCTGAAGGACCTGAGCGTGGTCGCCTACGGCGGCCCCGAGGTGGGCATGCTGTGCGCGGCCGGCAAGGTGCGCCGGCTGGTGTTCGGCTTCGTCTCGCTCGACGTGATTCCGCTCGAGCCCTACTTCCGCCAGGCGCGCGAGCGCGGCGTGCTGGAAGTGACGGAGCTGGATGAAGGCATGCTGCAGTTGGGCCTGCGCGCGGCGGCCGCGCGCCTGCCGTTCCTGCCGACGCGCGCCGCGCTGGGCACCGACGTGCTGGACATGAACCCCCAGCTGAAGACGGTGCGCTCGCCCTATGCCGACGGCGAAGTGCTGGTGGCGATGCCGGCAATCAAGCTCGATGCCGCGCTGTTGCACGTGAACGACAGCGATGTGCTCGGCAACACCCGCATCGACGGGCCCGATCCGTTCTTCGATGAATGGTTCGCACGCGCCGCGCACCGCTGCTATGTGAGCTGCGAAACGCTGCACCCGCGCCTTGAGGATGAAGACCTGGCGCGCGCGCGCAACAACGCCTTCGAGCGCTCGCTGGTAAGCGGCGTGGTGCACGTGCCCGGCGGCGCCCATCCCACTTCCTGTGCGCCGGCCTACGGCTGGGACCTGCCCGCGCTGAAGGCGTACTGCGCCAGCGCCGAGGCCGAGGACGGCTTCCGCGCCTACCGCGACGAGGTGGTGGGCGCGAGCGAAGCGGCCTACCTGGAGCGCATCGGCGGCCTTGGCCATGTGCACGACCTGCCGCTGCCGGTACTTTGAACCCGCCAACCCAAGGAGCGACCGTGAGCGCCACTTATGAATTCACCCGCGCCGAGCTGATGATTGCCGCCGCCGCCCGCGAATGGCGCGACGACGGCGAGGTGCTGGCCACCGGCATCGGCACCGGCCCGCGCATCGCCGCCGGCCTGGCGCGGCTTGCGCACAATCCGGGCCTGCTGCTGACCGACGGCGAGGCCTACCTGGTGGAAACGCCGGTGCCGCTGGGCCCGCGCGAGCCGGGCTACAAGGTGCGCGCCAGCGGCTGGATGGGCTACTCGCGCGTGTTCGACTGCCTGTGGGGCGGGCGGCGCCACGCGCTGGTGATGCCGACGCAGATCGACCGCTTCGGCCAAACCAATATTTCCTGCTTGGGCGGCACGCATGCGCAGCCCAAGACCCAGCTGCTGGGCGCACGCGGCTTTCCCGGCAACAGCATCCACCACGCCAATTCCTTCTTCGTGCCGGCCCACGGCACGCGCGCGTTCGTCGCCGGTGAAGTCGACATGGTCTGCAGTGCCGGCTACAACCCGGCCCGCCAGTTGGAGGGCATGCGCAGCTTCGTTGACCTGCGCGTGATCGTCACCGACCTGTGCGTGATGGATTTCGGGGGGGCTGACCATGCTATCCGCGTGCGCTCGCTGCACCCGGGCGCGAGCTTTGACCAGGTGCAGGCGGCCACGGGCTTTGCGCTGGCGAATACACCCGGCGAGGCCCTGCCGGAGACGGCGCCGCCGACACCGGAAGAGCTGCGGCTGATCGCCCAGCTTGATCCGCACAACCTGCGCGCGGCAATCGTGCGCGGCAATCCTTCCGGACGCGTGTGAGGCCGACATGACAACGCCAGCTTTCGAAGCCATCAGTCTTGGCCCCAATGCCGAGGTGCTCTACCAGGTCGCGGACGGCATTGCCACCGTGACCATGAACCGGCCGCAGTTCCACAACGCGCAGAACTCCAAGATGACCTACGCGCTGGACGAGGCCTACCGGCGCGCCGCCGCGGACGACGCGGTCAAGGTGATCGTGCTGCGCGGGGCCGGCAAGCATTTTTCGGCCGGGCACGACATCGGCACGCCGGGACGCGACATCAATGTGTCGTTCGAGCGTGCCTCGCTCTGGTATGACCATGTCAACAAGCCGGGCGGCGAGTTCCTCTATGCCCGCGAGCAGGAGGTCTACCTGGGCATGTGCCGGCGCTGGCGCGAACTGCCCAAGCCGACCATCGCCATGGTGCATGGCGCCTGCATTGCCGGCGGGTTGATGCTGGCGTGGGTGTGCGACCTGATCGTGGCGTCGGACGATGCCTTCTTTGCCGATCCGGTGGTGCGCATGGGCATTCCCGGCGTGGAATACTTCGCGCATCCCTACGAGCTGCATCCGCGCATCGCCAAGGAGTTCCTGTTCCTGGGCGAGCGCATGGGCGCCGAACGCGCCGAGCGCATGGGCATGGTCAACCGCGTGGTGCCGCGTGACGCGCTGGAAGACACCGTCTACGGCATGGCCGCCAAGGTCGCGCAGATGCCGCGGCTGGGCCTGACGCTGACCAAGCAGGCGGTCAACCATGTGGAAGACCTGCAGGGCAAGCGCACCGCGATGGATGCCGTCTTTGCCTGGCACCACTTCGCCCATGCGCACAATGAACTGGTCAGCGGCGACAAGCTCGGCGGCTATGACGCGCGCGCCATGGCCGCTTCGCAACGCACCGGCGGCGAGGACAAGGCATGAGCACCGCGAGCCTGCACACCGTGCTGTGCGACCTGCTGGGCTGCCGCTACCCCATCGTGCAGACGGCGATGGGCTGGGTGGCGGATGCGAAGCTGGTGGCGGCCAGCGGCAATGCCGGGGCCTTCGGCTTCCTGGCCGGCGCCACCATTCCGCCCGGCGAAGTCGAGCGCGAGATCCTGCGCGTGAAGGCGCTCAGCGACCGGCCCTTCGGCATCAACTTCCACATGTTCCAGCCCAACGCGGATGAAGTGATCGAGATGGCGATCCGCCATCGCTTGCGCGCCGTCAGCTACGGGCGCGGCCCGGACGCGAAGATGATCGGCAAGCTCAAGGCGGCTGGGGTGGTCTGCATGCCGACCGTCGGCGCGGCCAAGCATGCGGCCAAGGCCGTGGCACTGGGCGCGGACGTGGTCACCGTGCAGGGCGGCGAGGGCGGCGGCCATACCGGCGGCACGCCGACGACGCTGCTGCTGCCGCAGGTGCTGGACAGCGTGAGCGTGCCGGTGGTGGCCGCCGGCGGCTTCTTCGACGGCCGCGGACTGGCTGCGGCACTGGCCTACGGCGCGGCCGGCGTGGCCATGGGCACGCGCTTCCTGATGTCGGCCGAATCGCCGGTGCCGGCGCCAACGCTGGAGCGCTACGTCAAGGTGCGCGACCCGGCCAGCATCCGCGTATCGCTGGCCATTGACGGCCTGCCGCAGCGAATGATCGACAACGACCTGCTGCTGGCGCTGGAGAAGGCCGGTCCGCTGCGGCGCACCTGGCTGGCGCTGGCGGCCGCGCGCAAATGGCAGGCGCGTACCGGCATGCGCAGCGCGCAGATGCTGGCCACCGCCTGGCGCGCGATGCGCGAGCAGGACTACAGCGCCGCCCAGACCCTGATGGCCGCCAACGCGCCGGTGCTGATCCAGCGCGCCATGGTGGAGGGATGCCCCGATGAAGGCGTGCTGCCCAGCGGCCAGGCAGCCGCGGCGATCCGGGCCATCGAATCCTGCGAGCAGATCGTGGCCGGCATGGCCGCGCAGGCGCAGGCGCGCCTTGCGGCGCTGGCTGGCGCCGCACTGGCTGCAGCGGCCTGACCCACAGACAGAGGAAACCATGCAAACGAACAAAAAGACCGGGCCGTTCCGCATCGACACCGCCGACGGCATCGCCGAACTGGTGATCGACCATGCGCCCGTCAATGCGCTCGACAGCGCCGGCTGGCATGCGCTGGCCGCCGCGATCGACCAACTCGGCACCGATCCCGCCGTGCGCGTGATCGTGCTGCGCGGCGAAGGCCGCGGCTTCTGCGCCGGCGTCGACATCAAGGAGCTGGCCGCGCACCCGCAGCGCATCGTCGATGTCAACGCCGGCAACTACGCCACCTTCCGCGCCGTGCACCGCAATCCCAAGCCGGTCATCGTGGCCGTGCACGGCTTCGTGCTGGGCGGCGGCATCGGCATCTGCGGCGCGGCCGACATCATCGTGGCCGCGGATTGCGCGCGCTTTGGCGTGCCGGAGATCGACCGCGGTGCCATGGGTGGCGGCGCCCACCTGCAGCGCATGTTCGGCGTGCAGAAGGTCAGGGCGATGTACTTCACGGGCGAGATGATCGATGCCGCCGAGGCGTACCGGCTGGGCGCGGTCGAGCGCGTGGTGCCGCGCAGCGAGTTGCGCGACGCCGCCATGACGCTGGCCCGCCAGATCGCCGCCAAGAGCCCGGCCATGCTGCAGCTGGCCAAGGAAGCGCTCAATGGCGTGGAAGACGGCAACCTGGAGGACAAGTACCGCTGGGAACAGGGTTTCACGCTGCAGGCCTATATGAGCGCCGATTCCGGCGAGGCGCGTGCCGCCTTCGTCGAAGGCCGCGAAGCCCGCTTTGCGCAGGGGGAGCGCGATGCAGCTTGAATACACCGACGCCCAGCGCGCCTTCCGCGCCGAGGTGCGCGACTGGATGGCCGCGCACGTGCCGCGCACGCCGCTGGCGAGCTTCGATACCGAAGCGGGCTTCGCCCAGCACCGCGCCTGGGAAGCCACGCTCAACCAGGGCCGCTGGAGCATGGTCACGTGGCCGGCCGAACTGGGCGGGCGCGGCTGCGACCTGATCGAGTGGCTGATCTTCGAGGAAGAGTACTGGCGTGCCGGCGCGCCGATGCGCGTCAACCAGAACGGCATCTTCCTGCTCGGGCCCACGCTGATGGAATTCGGCACCGAGGCGCAGAAGGCGCGCTTCCTGCCGCGCATGGCCTCGGGCGAGCATGTCTGGGCGCAGGGCTGGTCCGAGCCGAACGCAGGCTCGGACATGGCCGCGATCCGCTGCAGCGCGATCCGGCAGGGCGATGACTATGTGATCAACGGCCAGAAGATCTGGTCGACGCGGGCGGTGTGGGCGGACTGGCTGTTCGGCCTGTTCCGCACCGACCCGGCCTCGACGCGACACCATGGCCTGACCTTCATCCTGATGCCGCTGGACACGCCCGGCATCACCGTGCGCCCGATCCGCCAGCTCAACGGCCAGACCGGCTTTGCCGAGATCTTCTTCGACGACGTGCGCGTGCCGGTGGAAAACCGCCTGGCCGCCGAAGGCGCCGGCTGGCAGGTGGCCATGGCCACCGCCGGCTTCGAGCGCGGCCTGATGCTGCGCTCGCCGGCGCGCTTCCAGGAAACCGCACGCGCGCTGGTCAGGCTGTACCAGGCCAACCGCGAGGCGGCGGACCGCGACCCCTCGCTGCGCGAGGCAGTGCTGCGCGCCTGGATGGACGCCGAGGCCTACACGCTGTCCACCTACGCCACCGCGAGCCGCCTGGTGCGCGGCGGCCATATCGGCGCGGAGTCGAGCACGAACAAGGTGTTCTGGTCCGAGCTGGACATCCATATGCACGATACCGCGCTGGCCATCCTGGGGCAGGCGGCAGAGGTCGCGCCCGACGGCCAGCCGCCGGGTTCGCTCGGCCACTGGCTGGACGGCTTCCTGTTCTCGCAGGCCGGCCCGATCTATGCCGGCACCAACGAGATCCAGCGCAACATCGTCGCCGAGCGCCTGCTCGGCATGCCGCGCGCATGACGGCACCCCGGGGAAAACACCATGGATTTCGCATTGACCGAAGAACAAGAACAGTTTGCCGAGGCGATCCGGCGCTTCCTGATGACCGAGATGACGCCCGAGCTGACGCGCGAGCTGTGGGCCACCGAGTCCGGCCGCTCCGACGCGCTGTGGCGCCAGCTTGCCAACCAGGGCCTGACCGCGGTGATGGTGCCGCAGGAGCAGGGCGGACTGGGGCTGGGGGACGTCGAATGGGCGCCGCTGGCGCAGGCCTGCGGCTACTTTGCGCTGCCCGAGCCTTTGCTCGACACTGCGCTGGTGGCGGCGGGGCTGCTGCGTGACGCGCTTGCGGCGGCGCCGAACGCCTCGGCGCGCGAGCGCTGCGCCACGCTGCTGGAGCGCATCGCCGCCGGCGATGCCCGCGTGGCGGTGGCGCATCCGCAAGAGCGGCTGGTCGCTGACGCCCATGTGGCCGACGCCATCCTGTGCGCGCACGAAGGTGCCGTGCACCTGCTGCGGCCCGACCAGGCCGTGCTGACGGCGCGCACCGGGCTCGATCCTTCGCGCCGTCTGTTCGAGCTGGCCTGGACGCCGGCCGCGGATACCGGGCTGATTTCGTCCGGCAGTGGCCTGTGGGACAGCGCGCTGAACCGCGGCGCGCTCGGCGTGGCCGCGCAGCAGCTGGGCCTGACCCAGCGCATGCTGGACCTGGCGATCGACTACAGCGCGCAACGCAAGCAGTTCGGCAAGGCCATCGGCGCCTACCAGGCGGTCAAGCACCTGCTGGCCGACGTGGCGATCCAGCTTGAATTCGCCCGGCCGGTGCTGCTGCGCGCCGCCGCGGCGCTGGCGCATGGCCTGCCCGATGCGGGCCTGCATGTCTCGCACGCCCGCGTGGCCGCCGCGCGCTGCGCCTGGAGCGCGGCGCGCCAGGCCATCCAGGTGCATGGCGCAATGGGCTACACCTGGGAGCTGGACCTGCAGATCTTCACCAAGCGGGCCTGGGCCCTGGCGGGAAGCTGGGGCGACCGTGCCTTCCACAAGGCGCGCATTGGCGCGCACATCCTTGACGGCGCGCGTGACATCGGCGCTGGCGCCACCTTCGCCTGAATCCAAAGAGAGCAAAGACCATGAAAGACGCCTATATCGTTGATGCCCTGCGCACGCCCACCGGGCGCCGCAAGGGCGGACTGTCGCACATGCACGGCGCCGACCTGGGCGGCTTCGTGCTGGCCGAGCTGGTGCGCCGCAACGGCATTCCCGCCGAGGACTATGACGACGTGGTGTTCGGCTGCGTCGACACCATCGGCCCGCTGGCCGGCAATATTGCCCGCAGCGCGTGGCTGGCTGCCGGCCTGCCGCTGACGGTGCCGGGCGTGACCGTGGACCGGCAGTGCGGCTCCTCGCAGCAGGCCGTGCACTTTGCCGCGCAGGCGGTGATGAGCGGCACGCAGGACGTGGTCATTGCCGGCGGCGTGCAGACCATGACCCAGATCCCGATCTCGTCGGCCATGCTGGCGGGGCAGGCGCTGGGTTTTGCCGACCCGTTCTCGGGCAGCAAGGGCTGGCAGGCACGCTTTGGCGATGCGCCGGTGTCGCAATTCCATGCCGCGCAGCGCATTGCCGATCACTGGAAGTTGTCGCGCGAGGCCATGGAAGTCTACGCGCTGGAAAGCCACCGGCGCGCCGCTGCGGCCATCGAAGGCGGCCGCTTTGGGCGCGAGATCGTGCCGTGCGAAGGCGTGAAGCATGACGAGACCCCGCGCCCCGATACCACGCTGGCCAGGATGGCTGCGCTGGAACCGCTGATGCCCGGCAGTTCGCTGACCGCGGCCGTGTCCAGCCAGACCGCCGATGCCGCCGCCGCGCTGCTGATCGTCTCGGAAGACGCGCTCAAGCGCTACCAGCTCAAACCGCGCGCGCGCATCGCGCATATGAGCGTGCTGGGAGATGACCCGCTGTGGATGCTGACCGCGCCTATCCCTGCGACCAAACGCGCACTGGAGCGCAGCGGCCTGCGCCTGGCCGATATCGACGTGGTCGAGATCAATGAAGCGTTCGCCTCGGTGGCGATGGCATGGCTGGCCGAGACCGGCTACGCGGCCGAGCGCACCAACCCCAACGGCGGCGCCATCGCACTGGGCCACCCGCTGGGCGCCACCGGCGCGCGCCTGATGACCACGCTGCTGCATGAGCTGGAACGAACCGGCGGGCGCTACGGCCTGCAGACCATGTGCGAAGGCGGTGGCCTGGCCAACGTCACCATCATCGAACGCTTGTAAGGAGACCGCCATGGGAATCTGCGACGCACGCACCGTCATCATCACCGGCGCCGGCGGCGGGCTGGGCCGTGCCTATGCGCTGGCCTTCGCCGCCGAGGGCGCCAATGTGGTCGTCAACGACATCCGGCTCGAGGCGGCCGAGGCCGTTTGCGCGGAGATCCGCGCGGCCGGCGGCAGCGCACTGGCCAGCGCTGACGACATCACGCAACTGGCCATCGCGCAGCGCATCGTCGATGCCGCGGTCGAGGCCTTCGGCGAGGTGCATGTGCTGGTCAACAACGCCGGCATCTGCCGCGACCGCATGTTTGTCAGCCTGACCGAAGCGGACTGGGACGACGTCATGCGCGTGCACCTGCGCGGCCACTTCTGCCTGGCCAACCTGCTCGCCAAACGGTGGCGCGATGCCGCCAAGGCCGGCCGCGCCGTCGATGCGCGCATCATCAACACCAGCTCCGGCGCAGGCCTGCAGGGTTCGGTCGGACAGTCGAACTACGCCGCCGCCAAGGCCGGCATTGCCGCGCTCACGCTGGTGCAGGCCGCCGAGCTGGGCCGCTATGGCATCACCGCCAATGCCCTGGCGCCGGCGGCGCGCACCGGCATGACCGAAGACGTGTTCGCCGACATGATGCGGGCGCCGGCCGCCGGCTTTGACTACTATGACCCGGCCAACGTCGCGCCGCTGGTGGTGTGGCTGGGCAGCGCCGCGTCCGCGCAGGTCAACGGGCGCATGTTCGAGGCGGCCGGTGGCATGGTCTCGGTGGCCGACGGCTGGCGCAGCGGACCCAAGACCGACAAGGGATCGCGCTGGCAGCCGGCCGAACTGGGCGCAGCCGTGGCGGAACTGCTGGCGCAGGCGCAGCCGCCCCAGCCGGTCTACGGCAGCTGAGCGCGACGGCCATGGACTTCTCCCTTAGCGTCGAACAGCAGATGGTCCGCGACAGCGCGCGCGACTACCTCGCCGCGCACAGCGATTCGGAGGCGGTGCGGCGCGTGACCGAGGTAGGCCCGGCGCACGACGAGGCCCTGTGGCAAGCGGTCGCGGGCGAACTCGGCTGGTGCGGCATCGCACTGCCCGAAGCCGTGGGCGGCGCCGGCCTGGGCGCGCCCGGGCTGGTGCTGCTGCAGGAACAACTGGGCCAGCGCCTGGCCTGCGTGCCGTTCTGGTCCGCCGTGTGCGTGGCCGCCCCCTGGCTGCAGGCCAGCCTGGGCCCGCGTGGCAGCGCGCAGTGGCTGGAACGGCTGGCCTGTGGCGAGCTTCGTGCCGCCGCGGTGCTGCCGGACGATGGCCGCTGGCAGTATGACGGCGCCGTGATTGGCGCGCAGGCAAGCACGGATGGCTTCGTGCTGCGTGGCTGCGCTGCCCAGGTGGCCGATGCCGTCGGCGCTGACTGGCTGCTGGTGCCGGCCCGACTCGAAGACGGCGTGCCTGCGCTGTTCCTGCTGGAACCGACAGCACTGGCACAGGATGCGCGATTCATGCTGGCGCCGCTCGATACGCTGGACCGCACGCGGCCGCTGGCCGCGCTGCGGCTGGACGGGCTGCCGGTGCCCGCCAGCGCTTGCCTGGCGCGCGCGGACGCGGCGGCCTCCGGCCTGGCCCATGCCTGGTGGCACGGCAAGCTGATGCTGGCGGCGGAGCAGCTTGGCGCGGCCCAGCAATGCCTGGACCTGACCGTGGCCTATGCCTCGGAACGGATCCAGTTCGGCCGCACCATCGCTTCATTCCAGGCGGTCAAGCACCGCTGCGCGCAGATGATGGTGCTGGTCGAGGCAGCGCGCTCGGCAGTGTATGGCGCGGCGCAGGCGTGGGAAACGAGCGATGTGGCCGATGGTACCGGCATCCGCCTCGACATCGCCGCCGCATCCGTGGCCGCCGACGATGCCCTGCGCTTCTGCGCGCAGGAGGCCATCCAGTTGCATGGCGGTGTCGGCTTCACCTGGGAGTACGACCCCCAGCTCTATTTCAAGCGCGCGCAGGCCGCCAGCCACTGGCTGGGCGGTGCCGGCGCGGCGCTGGCGTATCTCGCAGCAAATGGCCCGCACGCCTGGAGGACAGCATGACAGCGAATCACGAGGCGGCATTTCGCGCCGAAGTCGCGCAGTGGATGGCCGCCAACCTGGCCGGCGAGTTCGCCTGCCTGAAGAACCGCGGCGGCCCCGGCGACGAAGAGGCCTATCCCGAACTGCGCAAGGCATGGGAGCGCCGGCTGGCCGAAGGCGGCTGGACCGGCCTGGGCTGGCCGCGCGCGCATGGCGGGCGCGAGCTGCCGGTCATGCAGCAGGTGATCTTTCATGAGGAATATGCGCGGGCGGCGGGGCCGGGGCGCATGGGCCATATCGGCGAGGGGCTGATCGGCCCGACCCTGGTCGCCTTCGGCACCGAGGACCAGAAGGCGCGCCTGCTGCCCGGCATCCTGAATGGCACCGCGTTCTGGTGCCAGGGGTATTCGGAGCCTGGGGCGGGCTCGGACCTGGCCAATGTGCGCACGCGGGCGGAGCGCGATGCGGCCAGTGGCGACTGGCTGGTGAGCGGCCAGAAGGTGTGGACCTCGCTCGCGCACGATTCGGACTGGATCTTCGTGCTGGCGCGCTGCGAGCCCGGCTCGCGCGGCAGCAAGGGCCTGATCTTCCTGATGCTGCCGCTGGACCAGCCCGGCATCGAGATCCGGCCGATCCGCCAGATGGGCGGTGGCGCCGAATTCAATGAGGTGTTCTTCGACGGCGCGCGTGCCGCCGCCGCCGATGTGCTGGGCGCGCCCGGCGATGGCTGGCGCATCGCCATGGCGCTGCTGGGCTTCGAGCGCGGCATCTCCACGCTGGGCCAGCAGATGCAGTTCACGCATGAACTGGAATGGGTGGCGCAGACCGCGCGCGACAACGGCCGCAGCCGCGACGCGCTGGTGCGCCAGCGCATTGCGCGCGCCTGGGCCGGCCTGCGCGTGATGCGCGCCAATGCGCTGCG
Organism: Cupriavidus sp. GW823-FHT06D04; assembly: GCF_058795055.1. NCBI lineage: Bacteria > Pseudomonadati > Pseudomonadota > Betaproteobacteria > Burkholderiales > Burkholderiaceae > Cupriavidus > Cupriavidus sp. GW823-FHT06D04. The sequence goes on from NZ_JBXAHL010000042.1 coordinate 60,965, forward strand.
CATGCTGGCAGGCGCGGCGCAGGCAGGCCAGGACGGTGGCACCGCGCTGCAGCGCGAGGCGCTGATCTACAAGTACTACTGGTCCAACTGGCACCGCGACCTGGGCCAGCTGGCGCTGGACGTGCTGGGCCCGCTGGCCAATGTGCTGGACGCCGGCGACACGCGCCGCACGCGGCTGCAGCAGATGGCGCTGTTCTCGCGCGCCGACACCATCTACGCCGGCACCAACGAAATCCAGCTCAACATCATCGCCGAACGCGGCCTCGGCATGCCGCGCGAAGCACGAGGACAGCCATGACCCTGAACACCGAAATCCCCAGCGCCCCAGCCTATGTGCCGGGCCATCAGCTGCTCGCCGGCAAGAGCGTGCTCATCACCGCGGCGGCGGGCGCCGGCATCGGCTTTGCCGCCGCGCGCCGCTGCGCGGAGGAGGGCTGCCGCGCGCTGATGATCTCCGATGTTCACCAGAAGCGGCTGGACGAAGCGGTCGGGCGCCTGCGCGCGGAAACCGGCCTGCAGGCGATCCATGGCCAGCTTTGCGATGTGTCGGATGAAGCGCAGGTGCGCGCACTTGTGGCCGCCGCCGAAGAAGTTTTGGGCGGAACCGACGTACTGATCAACAACGCCGGCCTGGGCGGCTCGCGCCGCCTAGTTGATATGGACGATGCCGAGTGGTCGCGCGTGATCGATATTTCCCTCACGGGCACCTTCCGCATGACGCGCGCGATGTTGCCGCACATGCAGGCGCGCCGGCGCGGCGCCATCGTCAACAACGCCTCGGTGCTGGGCTGGCGTGCGCAGAAGGAGCAGTCGCACTACGCCGCGGCCAAGGCCGGGGTGATGGCGCTGACGCGCTGCAGCGCGATGGAGGCCGCCGAATTTGGCGTGCGCATCAATGCGGTGGCGCCCAGCATCGCGCTGCATGACTTCCTGAAGAAGTCGGCGCCGGCCGACCTGCTGCGCCAGCTCAGCGAGCGCGAAGCCTTCGGGCGCGCGGCCGAGGTGTGGGAGGTGGCCAATGTGATGGTGTTCCTGGCCAGCGACTATGCCTCGTACATGACGGGCGAGGTGCTGCCGGTGAGCAGCCAGCGGGCTTGAAGGGAAACAGTTGGGACCGGGAACAACGCAGGAACCAGACATGCCAAGAATCTTCCGTTCTGCCGAAGACATCCACGCCGCCGTCGGCCAGCGCCTCGGCGAAAGCGCCTGGACCCAGATCACCCAGGAACAGGTCAACCAGTTCGCCAATGCCACCGGCGACCACCAGTGGCTGCACGTGGACCCTGAGCGCGCCGCGCAGGGCCCATACGGCGCCTGCATCGCGCACGGCTACCTGACGCTGGCGCTGGTCAACCAGTTCCTGCCGGAACTGGTCACGGTCGAAGGCATGAAGTGGGGCGTCAACTACGGCTGCGACAAGGTGCGCTTCCCGGCGCCGGTGCGCGTGGGCGCGCGCGTGCGCGGCGTGGGCGAGCTGGTGCGGGCCGAGACCTTGCAGGGCGGCGTGCAGTCGGTGGTGCGCATGACCGTGGAAATCGAAGGCGGGGACAAGCCGGCCTGCGTGGCCGAGACCATCAGCCGCTATTACTTCTGAACAGGAATCCAGAATGAAAGAAGCAGTCATTGTCGCCGTCGCGCGCACACCGATCGGCAAGGCCTTCCGCGGTGCCTTCAACGACACCGAGGCCCCGGTGCTGGGCGGCCACGTGGTGCGCGCGGTGGTGGAGCGCGCCGGCGTGGATCCGTCCGAGGTGGAAGATGTGCTGATCGGCGCGGCCGCGCAGCAGGGCACCCAGGGCTACAACCTGGGCCGCCTGTGCGCGGTGGCGGCCGGCCTGCCGGACAGCGTGCCCGGCATGACCATGGACCGCATGTGCGGCTCGGGCCTGATGACGATCGCGGCGGGCGCCCGCGCGATCCAGTGCGGCGAGGCCGACATCATCGTGGCCGGCGGCGCGGAATCCATCTCGCTGACGCAGACCAAGCACAAGAACAGCTACCGCGCCCAGTCCGAAGCGGTGCTGGCGCGGCAGCCGGCAGCCTATATGGCAATGATCGAGACCGCCGAGGTGGTGGCACGCCGCTACGGCATCAGCCGCGCCGAGCAGGATGCCTACGCCTGGCGCAGCCAGCAGCGCACCGCCGAGGCACAGCGGCGCGGTGCCTTCGACGACGAGATCGTGCCGCTGGAAACGCGCCGCGCGCTGTTCGACAAGGCCGGCACGCTGACCGGCCACGAGACCGTGCGGCTTGCGCACGACGAGTGCAACCGGCCCGATACCACGGCCAGCAGCCTGGAGGCGCTGAAGCCGGTCTGGAGCGGCGGACAGGCTGTGGCCGCCGGCGAGCACATCACCGCCGGCAATGCTTCGCAACTGTCGGACGGCGCCGCCGCGGTGCTGCTGATGAGCGCCGACGAGGCCCGCCGCCGCGGCCTGCGCCCGCTGGGACGCTACCGCGGCATGGCGGTGGCGGGCTGCGCGCCGGACGAGATGGGGATTGGCCCGGTGTTCGCCGTGCCCAGGTTGCTCGAGCGCCATGACATGACGGTGGCGGATGTGGGCCTGTGGGAGCTGAACGAGGCCTTTGCTTGCCAGGTGCTGTACTGCCAGCAGAAGCTGGGCATCCCGGATGCGCGGCTGAACGTCAACGGCGGCGCGATCTCGATCGGCCATCCGTTCGGCATGTCGGGTGCGCGCATGACCGCGCACGCGCTGATTGAAGGCCGGCGCCGCGGCGTGCAGCAGGCGGTGGTGACCATGTGCATCGGCGGCGGCATGGGCGCCGCCGCGCTGTTCGACATCCTGTAATCACAAGCAGCCCCTGCAGGGACCGGCCCGCAACGAGGCCGCCTGCCATCACTCCAACCGGAGGAGACATCATGAAACGACTGATCGGCGTCGCCATGTCGCTGGCCGTGCTGGCCACCGCGGTATGGGCCTTCGCGCCGCGCCCGCTGCCGCCGTTCGCGGCTACGACGCTGCGCCCGGACGGCCTGCAGGTCAACGGCATCGCGCGCGCCGGCGAGCGCCTGGTGGCGGTGGGCGAGCGCGGCCAGATCCTGTTCAGCGACGACCAGGGCCGCAACTGGCGCACGGCCGTCGTGGATCATCCGCAAGGCGCCGCGCTGACCCAGGTGGTCTTTGCCGACAGCCGCCACGGCATGGCGGTCGGGCACAGCGGCTGGATCCTGCGCACCGAAGACGGCGGTGCCCACTGGCAGCAGGTGGCCTTCGACGCGCGCTCGTCCGATCCGCTGCTGGGCGCCTGGGCGCAGGCGGGCGGCCCGTGGTTCGCGGTCGGCAGCTTTGGCCGCTTCCTGGTCTCGCGCGACCAGGGCAGGCACTGGGAGGCGGCCGCAGACAAGGCCATGCAAGACCGCCACCTCAACGGCATTGCCGGCGATGGGCAGGGACGCCTGATGCTGGTCGGCGAAGCCGGCCTGGTGCTGCGCTCGCCCGACGGCGGCAGCCGCTGGGAGGTGGTGAAGTCCCCCTACGAGGGTTCGCTGTACGGCGTGCAGCCGCTGCGCGACGGCGCCTGGCTGGCTTTCGGCATGCGCGGCAACGCCTTGCGCAGCGAGGACTTCGGCGCCACCTGGCAGGCCGCGGACACTGGCCTCAAGACCTCGTTCTTCGGCGGCGTCGAGCTGCCCGATGGCCGCATCGTGCTGGCCGGGCAGGGTGGCACGCTGGTGATGTCCGCCGACGGCGGGCGCCAGTTCACCGCCTTGCCCGCCGGCAGCCCGCAGACCCTGGCCGCGCTGGCCCCTGCCGGCAAGGACACGCTGGCGCTGGGCGGCAATGGCGGCCTTGCCGGCGCCACGCTCGCCGCCAACCCCCGCTGACCCTGCCTGACCCTGGCTAACCGAATGCGAGAACGATCATGACCCGCCCCCATTCCTCCGGCCGCCTGGGCCGCTTTGTCGATGCCTGTGCCAGCCTGCTGATGCACCGGCGCCGCCTGCTGCTGGTGCTGTGCCTGGCCGTGACCGTGGCGCTGGGCGTCTCGGCCACGCGGCTGCGGCTCGATCCCGGCTTCAACAAGATGATCCCGCTGCAGCACCGGTACATGCAGGTGTTTACCAAGTACGCGAGCACCTTCTCCGGTGCCAATACGGTGCTGCTGAGCCTGCGCTGGAAGGGCGACGGCGACATCTATAACGCGGCCTTCATGGACAAGCTGCGCCGCGCCACCGATGACGTGTTCTTCATTCCCGGCGTGGACCGGTCGCGCGTGTTCTCGCTGTTCACGCCCAATGTACGCTACACCGAGGTGACGGAGGCGGGCTTTCGCGGCGACGTGGTGGTTCCGGGGCGCTTCTCCGGCACGCCGGCCGAGCTCGATAAGGTGCGCCGCAACGTGGCGCGCTCCGGCCAGATCGGCCGCCTCGTCAGCAACGACCTGAGGTCCGCGCTGATTCGCGCGGAGCTGCGTGAGACCGATCCGGCCACCGGCAAGACCATCGACTACGGTTCGGTCGCACGCCAGCTGGAGAAGATCCGCGGGGAATTCAGCGGCACCGACGTCGAGGTCAATATCGTCGGCTTTGCCAAGCTGGTGGGCGATGTGGAAGAGGGCATCGCCGGCGTGATGGGCTTCTTCGCGCTGGCCTTCGCCGTGACTGCGCTGCTGCTGTGGCTGTACACGCGCTCGCTGCGCATCACGCTGCTGTCGCTGGTGGTGGCGCTGCTGCCCGTGGCCTGGCTGCTGGGCCTGCTGCCGCTGCTGGGCTACGGCATCGACCCAATGTCGATCCTGGTGCCGTTCCTGATCTTCTCGATCGGGGTCTCGCACGCGGTGCAGATGACCAATGCCTGGAAGCAGGAAGTGGTGCAGGGGCATGGTGCGCTGGACAGCGCCAGCGCGGCCTTCCGCAAACTGTTCATCCCCGGCACGGTCGCGCTGCTGACCAACGCGCTCGGGTTCATGGTCATCATGCGCATTGAGATCGACATCGTGCGCGAGCTTGGCATCACGGCCTGCCTGGGTGTGCTGCTGATGATCGTGACCAACAAGGTGTTCCTGCCGATCCTGCTGTCGTACACGCAGCTGGAGCCGTCGGCGCTGGCATCGGCGCAGGCCCGGCGCGCGCAGGGAACCGGCGGGCTGTGGCAGAAGTTCGGCGCGCTGGCGCGCCCGGGACCGGCGCTGGGGGTGTTCGTGGCCGCGCTCGCGCTGCTGGCGGCCGGCGCCATCGATTCACGCGGCCTGAAGATCGGCGATGTCGGCAGCGGCGCACCGGAACTGCGCGCGGATTCGCGCTACAACCGCGATAGCGCCAGCATCGTGAGCCAGTACAACATCGGCTCGGATGCACTGACCGTGGTGGTGGAGCCCACCGGCTTCGACGACGGCTGCCTGCACTACCCGGTGATGAGTGCGGTGGAACGCTTCGAGATGCATATGCGCGGCGTGTCCGGCGTGCAGTCGGTAGTGAGCGTGTCATCGCTGGCCAAGGTGGTGATCGGCGCCTACAACGAGGGCAACCCGCGCTGGGAGGCGCTGCCGCGCAGCAGCGAGGGCCTGAGCCAGGGCGCCAAGGCCTTCGACCCGGACAACGGCATGAATACCTCGAACTGCCAGGCCATCCAGGTGCTGATCTACACGGCCAACCATGAGGGCGCCACCATCGCCCACATCATCCGCGAGATCCGCCGCTTCACCGCCGCCGACAAGACCCCCAAGGTGGCGTTCCGCCTGGCCGGGGGCAATATCGGCGTGATGGCGGCCACCAATGAGGCCGTGGAGGAAGCCGAAGTGACCATGCTGCTGTCGATCTTCGGCGCGATCACGCTGCTGTGCCTGCTGACGTTCCGCTCGTGGCGCGCGGTGCTGTGCATCATCGTGCCGCTGACGCTGGTGTCGGTGCTGTGCAATGCGCTGATGGCGCGGCTTGGCATCGGGCTGAAGGTGTCGACGCTGCCGGTCATCACACTGGGCGTGGGCGTTGGCGTGGACTACGGCATCTACCTGTATGAGCGCATCCAGCACCAGATCCGCGAGGAAGGACAGGCCTTGCCGCAGGCCTTTGCCGAGGCCATGCGCCAGCGCGGTTCGGCGGCGCTGTTCACGGCGCTGACGATGTGCATCGGCGTGGGCACCTGGGCCTTTGCCGCGCTCAAGTTCCAGGCCGACATGGGGATCCTGCTGGCCTTCATGTTCCTGGTGAACCTGTTCGGTGCGGTATCGTTGCTGCCGGCGCTGGCTGCGTGGCTGGGGGTGGAGGAAGAAGAGCGTGCACGCGTGGCCGCCGGTGGTGCCGGTGGCGCCGCGCGCGGCGAGACGGTGCCGCCGGCGCACGCCTTGAAATCCGACGTGGTATAGGGCCGATGTCCCGGAGAAACAACATGCACGATAACCAGGCTTCCGCGGCGGCGGCATTCACGCCGGTCCGCATCGGCCCGCTCACGCTGCGCAACCGCTTGATCAAGGCCGGCGCCAACGAGGGCATGACGCCGCAGGGCCTGCCGACCCAGGCCCTGGTCAGGCACCACCGCGAGCTTGCCGCGGGCGGCGTGGGCATGACCACGGTAGCGTATGCGGCGGTGGCCGACGACGGCCTGACTTTCTCGCACCAGCTCAGCATGCGCCCGGAGCAGGTTGCGCCCCTGCGCGTGCTGACCGATGCCGTGCATCGCGATGGCGCTGCGGCCTGCCTGCAGATCACCCATGCGGGCTCGTTCACCACCATGCGCCACGGCGGCAGCCGCGCGCCGGGCAGTGCTTCGGCCGGACTCAATGCCTTTGGCATGCTGCATGGCGTGTATTTCCAGCGTGCCATGCGCGAGGCGGACATGGCACGCGTTGCCGGCCAGTTCGCCGCGGCAGCGCGTCTGGCGCGCGAAGCCGGCTTCGATGCGGTGGAAATCCACATGGGGCACGGCTACCTGCTCAACCAGTTCCTGTCGCCGCTGAGCAACCGGCGGCGCGATGCGTTCGGCGGCGGCGTGGAGAACCGCACCCGCTTTCCGGCCGCGGTGCTGCGCCAGGTGAAGGACGCGGTCGGCGCCGAGCTGGCGGTCTGCTGCAAGCTGAGCGTCAGCGACGGCGTGCCGGGCGGCAACGAACCTGCGGATTCCGCCGTGACTGCGCGCCTGCTGGAGGCGGAAGGCGCCGACCTGCTGACCCTCAGCGGCGGGCGCAACGTGGAGAGCCCGTGGGCGCTGTTCGGCAGCCCCATGCCCACGGCGCAGATGAAGGCCGCCGCACCGACCGCGGTGGCGCGCTTCGGCATCACCATGCTGGAAAAGCGTACGCCGCGCGCGCTGGCCTTTCGCGAGCTGTATTTCCTGGAAGCGTCGCGCGTGGTGCGGCGGGCGGTGCGCATGCCGCTGGCCTATATCGGCGGCGTCAAGTCGATCGGCAATGTCGCGCAGCTGATGGAAGAGGGTTTCGACTGCGTCGCGCTGGCGCGCGCGCTGATCCACGATCCCGCGCTGGTCGCCAACTGGCGCAGCGGTGCGGTGGCGCATTCGGCCTGTGACAGCTGCAATGGCTGCGTGGCCCGGATCTACGATCCGGCCGGCGTCAGTTGCGTGCACGGCCCGGGCAATGATCCGGCTCTGACCAGGATTGCCGCGCTGCAGTAGTCCGATGGGACGATGAGCCGCCGGCCAGACGCTCTTATCTTGAAGGTCCCACGGGAATTCAAGGAGACAGACGCCATGACCGCTGACGGCAACCAGACTGGCTACAAGGCCGGCTACAAAATCGAATCACGCCCGCCCGAGGCCCGCTTCGCGCGCGGCTGGCATTGCCTCGGCCTGGCCGATGGCTACCGCGACGGCGTGCCGCACACGCTGAATATCTTCGGCCGGCGCCTGGCGGCATTTGCCGACTCGACCGGCGCGATTCGCGTGATCGACGGCTACTGTCCGCACATGGGGGCGGACCTGAGCACCGGCACCGTGCAGGGCGACAACCTGGTCTGCCCGTTCCACGGCTGGCAATGGGGCGGCGACGGCGGCTGCAAGTCCATCCCTTACTGCAAGCGCGTGCCGCCCAAGGCCCGCGTCGGCGCCTGGGAGACCTGCGAGCAGAACCGGCTGCTCTTCATCTGGCACGATCCCGAAGGCCGCCCGGCCCCCCCCGAGGTGGCGATCCCGCGCATCGAGGCCTGCTTCTCATCGGATTGGTCGGACTGGGCCATCGACGAGATGCTGATCCGCACCAACTGCCGCGAGCTGGTCGACAATATCTCTGACATGGCGCATTTCGGCACGGTCCATGGCGCGCCGGTGGACTACTTTGCCAACCTGTTCGAAGACCACAAGGCCACGCAGCTGATGATCGGACGCAGTGCTCGGCTCTCCGGCGATGCACAGCTGACGGCGCTGTCCACGTACTTCGGGCCCGCGTACCACATCACCGAGATGAGCGGACAGATGGGCGACCAGCAGATCCACTCGATCCTGCTCAACTGCCATGTGCCGATCGACCTCAACAGCTTCGCGCTGCGCTACGGCGTGCTGGTGAAGAAGATCCCGGGGCTGTCCGAGGAACAGAACCGTGCCATGGCGCAAGCCTATGTGGAGCAGGCCAAACAGGCCTTCTACGAGGACGTGGCGATCTGGGACAGCAAGATCCGCATCGACAACCCGCTGCTGTGCGAAGGCGACGGGCCCATCTACCAGATGCGTGACTGGTACCAGCAGTTCTACACCGACGTGGAACAGGTGCGGCCGTCCAGCGTGGCACGGCGCACGTTCGAGCTGAACCCGGGCGGCATCGAGCCGCCGGCGCTGCGGCATGTGTTCGAGGCCTGATCGACACCGTCATGGAACTCAACCACATGAAAACCGTAGTAATTACCGGAGCCGCGTCCGGCATGGGTGCGGCCGTGCGCCAGCGCATGCTCGCGGACGGCTGCCGGGTCATCGGCATCGACCTGCGCGATGCCGACATCCTTGCCGACCTGTCCAACCCGCAGGGCCGCGCTGCCGCCATCGACGCCGTACTGTCGCGGTCGGGTGGCCGCATCGATCAGCTGGTCTGCTGCGCCGGCCTGGGCCCGCATGTCGAACCCGCCACGCTGGTGGCATCGGTCAACTACTTCGGCGTGGTGGCGCTGCTGGATGGCCTGTTCGAGGCGCTGCGCCAGGGCTCGGATCCGTGCGCCGTGGTGGTGTCGTCCAATTCGGCCACGCTCCAGTCCTGGGAGGGCAGCCCGCTGCGTGATGCCTACCTTGCCGGCGACGAGTCCGGCGTGCGCGCGATGGTGGCAGCCGCCGCGGCGGCGGAAGCCACCCGGGACCAGGCTGGCTATATTGCCTATGCCAGCTCCAAGCATGCGGTGGCGGCGGCCGCGCGGCAACGTGCTGCCGCGTGGGGCCAGGCCGGCGTGCGCCTCAACGTGGTCGCGCCGGGCGCGGTGGAAACGCCGCTGCTGCAGGCAGGGCTGAAGGACCCGCGCTATGGCGACGCCATCCGCGATTTCCTGCCGCCGTTGGGCCGCCGTGCCCAGCCTGAAGAGGTGGCCGCGCTGATCGTCTTCCTGTGCGGGCCGCAGGCGGCCTACATCCATGGCAACGTGGTGTTCATCGACGGCGGCCTGGATGCCGCGCAGCGACCGCTGAACTTCTGATCTCCTGGTCAATGGGGCATCCGCCGCGGCTCGCGGCGGATGCCCCATTTTTATTTGATGGCGTTCCGGACTTACGCGACCACGACATCGTCCTGCATCCGGCGTTCGCGTTCGCCGGGATACAGGGCTTCCTTTTCGAGGTAGAAGCAACCGGCGCAGCCCGGGTTGCAATCGGAGCGGCTGGGCTTTGCCATGTAAAAACCCCCAAAAGTCGTCTCCGACTTCTGGGGGCAGTTCAGGGCGGGGAGGGGAGCGCGACCGGGCGCCAAAGGCTGCGCCCGGCCGGATATCACGATCGGATCAGGTACCCGACCCACGCGCGGCGTCCGGGGAGAAGAACGCCTCGTTGAATTCCGGACTGTTGTTCAGCGTTGCCATCGGGCCTTCGTTGGTCAGGCGGTCCGCCAGGTAGGCACCCGAAATCAGGTCATGGTAGAACACCGTGGTCGGATAGTAGCGGCGTGCATCATAGGTGTACACCGAGGCCTGGAGATTGGTGCGCCACAACTGGCCGCGGCCATCGTAGTTGTCGGCCGCCAGGGCTAGCCAGCTGTCTTCGTCGAGATACAGGACGCGCTTCGCATACTGGTGCCGGAAACCGGACTTGAGCGTTGCTTCCAGTACCCATACCCGATGCGGTTCATAGCGCATGACGTCCGGATTAGCGTGGCCATTCGTGAGCAGCTCCTTGTACTTGACGGAAGTGCTCAGCAGCTTGTAGTTGTGGTACGGGACGAAGATCTCTTTCTTGCCGACGATCTTCCAGTTGTAGCGTTCGCCCGAGCCGTTGAAGAGCCGGTCGTCGTCCACGGTGCGGAAGCCGCCGGGGCCCTGGGGCTGGTCAAAGCCGAATTCCGGCGCCTGGCGCACCCGCCGCGTGCCCGGGTTGTAGATCCACGTGCGGTTGGTGTCAGAACCCTCCTGGTCCCAGACCGCGTAGCCAACGATCACCTGGCCGCGGTCACGCAACGGCAGGTCCGTGGCGGTGCGGAAGAAGGAGCGCTCGTTGATGGCGTTGTGCGGGTCGAACTTGCCGTTATTGCGCGGCGACAGGATGCTGTATGAGACGCGTCCCCACGCGATCGAGCCGTTCGGATAGACCACGGCCTGGTCGAACTGCGCCTTCTCGGTGCCGATGGCCGACGAGAAGCGCTGGTTCCACAACAGCTCCATCGCGGTTTTCGGAATCGGGTAGGGAACCTGGGGTCCCGCTTCCTTCAGGCCGTTGGCATCGCTCGTCATGCTGACGGTGGCGGCGTAGGTGCGGATGTCCTTGTAGACGGCGTCCTCATACCGGAAGTCGCGATGGCTGGGGTAGACCGGCATCTTGAAGGTGTCGGGGTACTTCTTGAACAGCGCCTTCTGCCCGTCGCTGAGCCGCTCGGCATACTGCGCCATGTTCTGCGCGGTGATGACGAACAGCGGCTTCTCATCGGCATACGGGTCCGGATAGCGTTCGCCGCGCTGGTATTTGACATGGGCCGGCGTGCCCAGCCACTTGCCGGACCATGCCGGGACCTCGCCGTCCTTGCTGGCGGCACGCTCGGCGCCCATCGGCGTGAGGGGGCCATCCAGTTGCTTGAGTTCCTCCGGGGTGACCTTCGCCCACGATGCCGCCGCCAGGGCCATGCTGGTGAGCAGCAGGCCACCGCGTATCAGTTGTCTTGTGCTGGATTTCATTGAAGTCTCGCTCCTTGTAAAGAGGAATTGCCGGCGCTGGCTGTGCCTGTGCCTGTGGTGACAGCGTAGTGATGGCGCGGCGGCGGGGAATCGTTGGAACGGACTAGTGGATTTCCCTAGCCTCCGGCGTGGCGGAGGGCTGGGTGTGGCGCGGGGGGCCAATCCGGGTGGCGTGCCAGCATCCCGCGAGGATTGCGGGAGCGTACCGGGGCGGTACGGGAAGGGGAGGGGGAGCGGGAGCTGAAACGGCGCGAGGCCGGGCAAGTGCCCGGCCT
>NZ_JBXAHL010000043.1:0-14291 GCF_058795055.1 Cupriavidus sp. GW823-FHT06D04
CCCCCGCGTGGTCAAAGCCCTGCCTAAGCGCTACACCGTCCGGTTCCTCAGAAAGGACCTTAACTGAACGGCATTAGCCCCGCGCGGGTCTTTTTATGGTGCTTCGCTGAATTGGGTGGCACGCGCGCCAAGCCCTTCCCCGGCCCATACCAATATGCGCCCCCCGCCGGCGCCACAGACAGCCCCCAACACGTACAATCTCGGCTTTCCTTCCCGTCCCACCCGCTGCCATGACCACCCTCGGAACGCCTCTCTCCCCCTCTGCCACCAAAGTGATGCTGCTCGGCTCCGGCGAGCTGGGCAAGGAAGTGCTGATTGCACTGCAGCGCCTGGGTGTGGAAACCATCGCCGTCGACCGCTATGACAATGCACCCGGCCAGCAGGTAGCCCACCACGCGCGCACCATCGCCATGAGCGACCCGGACCAGCTCAAGGCGCTGATCGAGGCGGAAAAGCCGCACCTGGTCGTGCCCGAGATCGAGGCCATCGCCACGCCCATGCTCGAAACCTTGGAAGCCGCCGGCACCGTGCGCGTGATCCCCACCGCCCGCGCCGCGCGCCTGACCATGGACCGCGAAGGCATCCGCCGCCTGGCCGCCGAATCGCTCGGCCTGCCGACCAGCCCGTACAAGTTCTGCGATTCGCTGGATGAACTGCAGGCTGCCATCGACGGCGGCATCGGCTACCCGTGCGTGGTCAAGCCGGTGATGAGCAGCTCCGGCAAGGGCCAGAGCAAGATCGACGGTCCCGATGGCGTCAAGGCGGCCTGGGACTACGCAATGGCCGGCGGCCGCGTCAGCCACGGCCGCGTGATCGTGGAAGGCTTTATCGATTTCGACTACGAGATCACGCTGCTGACCGTGCGCGCCATGGGCGCCAGCGGCCAGGTGGAAACGCAGTTCTGCGCCCCGATTGGCCACGTCCAGGTCAGCGGCGACTACGTCGAGAGCTGGCAGCCGCAGCCGATGCACCCCGCCGCGCTGGAAACCGCCCAGCGCATTGCGCAGGCGGTCACGGCAGACTTGGGCGGCATGGGCCTGTTCGGCGTGGAGCTGTTCGTCAAGGGTGAGCAGGTCTGGTTCAGCGAGGTCAGCCCGCGTCCGCACGACACCGGCATGGTCACCATGGCCACGCAATGGCAGAACGAGTTCGAACTGCATGCCCGCGCCATCCTGGGCCTGCCGGTCGACACCACGCTGCGCAGCCCCGGCGCCAGCGCCGTGATCTACGGCGGCGTGGATGCCCAGGGGGTGGTCTTCGATGGCGTGGACCAGGCACTAAGCGTGCCTCAGACCGAGGTGCGCCTGTTCGGCAAGCCCGAGAGCTTCATCAAGCGCCGCATGGGTGTGGCGCTGGCCTACGCGGACGATGTCGACACCGCCCGCACCCGCGCCAAGGAAGCCGCCAGCCGCGTGCGTCCGCGCGCGGTCGGCTGAGCGTCAGGCGCAGCTCAGATCGGATGGCTGCCCGCGGCGGCGCCGTGGGCAGGGGCATGATGGACGGTGGCCTGTGCCGCCGCCACCTGCGCCGCGGCCAGCACCGGCGAGATGCGCACGCCGGTCAGATCCGCGCCTGACGGCGCCTGGTACAGGCGCAGGCCCAGCTCGGGCAGGATCGCCAGCAGGTGGTCGAAGACATCGCCCTGGATGCGCTCATAGTCCATCCACGCAGTCAGCGCGGTAAAGCAGTAGATCTCCACCGGGATGCCCTGCGAATCGGGCTCCATCATGCGCACGTTCAGCAGCAGGTCGTGGTGGATCTCCGGGTGCGCCTTCAGGTAGGCAATGCCATAGGCGCGGAAGGTGCCGACATTGGTCAGCCGGCGCCGGTTGACCGGGTCATTGCCGGCGGCAATCAGCAGGCGGTTGGCCTCGTCGACCTCGGCCTGCTTCTCCTCCAGGTAGTCGTGCAGCAGCCGGAAGCGCATCAGCGCCTGCACTTCCCGGTCCTCCAGAAAGCGCACGCTGCCCGCATCCAGCCGCAACGTGCGCTTGATGCGCCGCGCGCCGGATTCGAACATCTGCCGGTAGTTGCGGTAGCTCTCGGAGAACAGCTTGTAGGTCGGCACCGTGGTCACGGTGTTGTCCCAGTTCTGCACCTTGACCGTATGCAGGGCGATGTCCTTGACGTAGCCGTCGGCATTGCACTGGGGCATCTCGATCCAGTCGCCGATGCGCAGCATGTCGTTCGAGGTCAGCTGGGTACTGGCCACCAGCGACAACAGCGTGTCCTTGAACACCAGCAGCAGCACCGCCGACAGCGCACCCAGGCCGGACAGCATCCACAGCGGCGAGCGGTTGATCAGGATCGACAGCACCAGCACCGAGCACACCAGCCCCAGCCCGAGCCGCCCCACCTGGATATAGCCCTTGATCGAGCGCGTCTGTGCCTCGCGGCTGCTGGCGTATACGTCCTGCCAGGCGCTCAGCACGCCGCCTAGCATCAGGAAAAAGCAGATCCACAGGCCGGCATGGGCCAGGCGCTCGATGGCCAGCGCATAGCGGCCCATGTGCGGCACTTCGCCAATGCCGACGGTGATCACCGCGAACCCGACCGCATAGCCGAAGCGCCGATAGGCACGATAACGCGTCAGCGCCTTGCTCCAGGGGGCCTTGCCCCATACCGTCAGCAAGCGATGGGCGATACGCGACATCACGTGGCCGAACAGCCACTGAGCCACCACGGCGATCAGCACCAGCACCAGCAGGTACGAGGCAATCTGGGCCCATGGATGGGCTGGAATACGTTGCTGGAACAGCGCCAGCAGGACATCGAAACTCATGGAGGGGCGACTTTATAGCCAGTGGCTTGGCCAGATAGTGTACAGAACGTGTCCGCCACACCCCGAATCCGAAACGGATTCCCCCCAAGGTCCTACGCCGGCAGCAGCTTCAGCCCGCCAATACCGACAAAGATCAGCCCGATCAACACCAGCCGCATCGGCGCCGCGCTTTCGCCCAGGAACAGGATGCCGATCACCGTCACCCCGATCGCCCCGATCCCGGTCCAGATTGCGTAAGCCGTCCCGACCGGCAAGTGCCGCAGCGCCGCGCTGAGCAGGAAGATACTGGCCAGCGCCGCCCCGATGCCCAGTGCTGTCGGCCCGGGCCGCGTCCAGCCGTCGGTATGTTTGAGCGCCAGCGCCATCACGATCTCGATCAGGCCCGCCAGCACCAGCAGCATCCACGCCATTGCCATGTCTTTCATCCAGGTGTGCCGCCCGACACCCATTGCCGGGCACGCGACGCCACTGTAGGCTGTGCAGATCAGCACGAAAACTGGCGAATTCTGCAAAGGGGCTATGCAAACATGCAGGAAGCAGACTGGGACGACCTGAAGTATTTCCTTGCCGTGGGCCAGTCCGGCTCGCTCGCAGGCGCCGCGCGCGCCCTGCACGTCAACCATTCCACAGTCCTGCGCCGGCTGGCGCGGCTGGAAGAGACCCTGGGCACCCTGCTGTTCGAACGCCATGCCACCGGCTACGCCATGACCGCCGCAGGCGAGGCCCTGGCGCACCGGCTGGCCGGCGTCGGCGAGCAGATCGATGCTGCCCAGCGCCAGCTGTCCGGCCTCGACAGCCAGCTGAGCGGGCCATTGCGCGTGACCACGACCGACACGCTGCTGGGTGGACTGCTGATGCCCTTGTTTGCAGAATTCCGGTCGATGCACCCGCGCATCCAGCTGCAGATCGTCATCAACAACAGCTTCCTGAGCCTGAGCCGGCGCGAGGCCGATGTGGCGATCCGGCCGGCGAATGCGCCGCCGGAGTACCTGGTGGGCCGCCGTATCGGGCGGCTGCAGACGGCGCCGTATGCGGCACGGCGCTACCTGCAGCAACTCGGCCTGCCAACGGAAGCCGACCATCCGCGGCTGGCGGACTGGTCGGCCTATGACTGGGTCGTGCCGGACGATGCGCTATCCCACCTTGCCCAGGCGCGCTGGATACGCGATCACGTGCCGGAACCCCGCCGCGCCGTCAGTGCCGACAGCCTGGTGGCCATGGCGGATGCCGTACGGCACGGCATGGGCGCCGGCATGCTGCTGTGCCTGCTGGCCGGGGCTAACCCAGACCTGGTGCGGCTGGCGCCAGTCGATGAAGCCATGGATACCGATTTGTGGGTGCTGACGCATCCGGATCTCAGGCACAGCGCGCGCGTGCGGGTGTTGGGCGATTTCCTGTATGAGCGGCTGAGACAAGGGGAATGGGTGGCGGGCTGAAGACTTGCCCCCGGTTCAGGCCGCCGCCGCATACATCTCCATCAGCTGCTCATCCGCATACCCCCAGTCAGCGGCATTCTCGAACGCCACCACCGTCTCGTCGCTGTGGCGCAGGTCGATCAGTTCGGTGGGGACGGGCCTGGACTGCGATACGGAATAGAACGCCATCACCTTCGGCCGCAGCGGATCGGCCTCGTTCTGCGCGCAGACCACCGCCAGCCGGTTCGAACGCAGCCGCAGCACGGTGCCGAGCGGATAGATGCCGACGGTGCGGGTGAAGGCCTTGAACACGCGCCGGTCGAACAGCGTGTCGACACGCACGGCCATGTATTCCATGGCGCGGGCCGGCGACCACGGCCGGTGGCCCGGGCGGCTGGAAGTGAGCGAATCATAGGCATCGCAGATCGCGCCGATCTTGGCGTGCACGCTCAGTTCGTTCCCCGCCAGGCCGTAGGGGAAGCCGCGCCCGTCCACGCGTTCGTGATGGTGGACGCAGACATCGAGCGGGATGTTCGAATAGAGCCGGGCCTCGTTCAGGATGCGGTAGCCAGCCGATGGATGCCGGCGGTAGATCTCCTCTTCCTCGGGCGTGCGTTCGCTGGCCTTGTGGACCGGGGCCGCGGGCAGCGTCAGCTTGCCGATGTCGTGGACCAGGCCGGCCAGGCCGAGTTCGCGCACCTCGTCGTCGGGCAGGCCCAGCGTGCGGCCGACGGCGATCATCAGCGCGCAGACGGCGAAGGCGTGCAGGTAGTTGTCGTCGCCACGCGCCTTGAGCCGCGCCAGCGCCAGCAACGCCTGCCCATGGCGCGACAGCGAGCGCGAGGCGGAATCGACCAGCAGCAGCGCGCCGCTGACCTCCAGCGCCCGGCCCATGCGGATGTCGGCGAACATCGAGCCGATCACGGCCTTGCCGGATTGCAGCAGCTCGCGCGCGCGGACGATCTCGGCATCAAGCGTGGCGGCGGGTGGCGGCACGGTGGCCGGATCCATGGGGTCGGGTGTCGACTCCGGGGCCGGGACGGGTCCGGGTATTTCCGGCGTGTCCGGCGCCGGTACGTTGCGGCCCTTCAGAATATCGATCCAGACCTCCTGCACCCCTGCCGACTGTATCTGCCGGACCTGGTCCTCAGTGGCGACCAGGAACTTTGCGCGCCAGAACGGATGGTTGATCCACGGGCCGCCAAGCCTGGCGACAAACATCCCGACCTGCAGTTGTTCCGACCGTATGCGTCTCAACATGCGTTACCCCCTCGGATGATGGTTTTCTTGTTGTCGATCCGTTTATCGGCGGCCGCCGGCAGGACTTTAGCCCCCATTGCGGGGAGGAACCGTGCCGCCCGCCCTTGTCAAGCGCCGCCCGAATGCCCGGACGGCGTCCTCGGGCATTGCCGGGGGGCGGTACCGCCGGCGCTACAATGGCCTGCCCAGTGCTCACAGACGCCAGCCAGTCGCCCCCGTTCACCCATGTCCGGAACGTACACGCTAGTCGGCATCGCCCGTGCCAAGACCCACCGCCGCGAGGCGCTGGTATCCCAGCTCACCACGCTGCGCTCGCGCGGGCTGACCGAGCCCGGCTGCCTGGACTACCACGTCGGGCAAGACGCCGAGGATGCGCGGGTCTTTGTGATCTACATGGTCTGGGACTCCAAGCGCGCGCTCGAATCGCACCTGAACCGGCCCTATATGCGCGATTTCCACGCCTCGCGCGCGGATTTCGTCGAAGGCGATTTCAGTTTCCGCTGGCTCAACGCCGCCTGATCCGCCTGGCCACGGGCAATCCCGGTCACTTCTGGCCGTCCCCCTGCTTGTCATTCCCGCCGCCCCGATCTATCACTCAATGTGACGCCCGGAGCGGGCACGGCAGGAGTGCACCATGGAAGTCAGGGATGGATTTGCCGGCACCATCGGCCACACCCCGCTGATCCGGCTGGCCGGCCTGAGCGCCGAAACCGGCTGCGATATCTACGGCAAGGCGGAATTCCTCAATCCAGGCGGCTCGGTCAAGGACCGCGCGGCACTCTACATCATCCGTGATGCCGAACGGCGCGGGCTGCTGACGCCCGGCGGCACGGTCATCGAAGGCACCGCCGGCAATACCGGCATCGGCCTGGCCCACCTGTGCGCGGCGCGTGGCTACCGCTGCATCGTCGTGATACCTGACACGCAGTCGCCCGAGAAAATGGAGCGGCTGCGCATGCTCGGCGCCGAGGTCCGCGCGGTGCCCGCCAAGCCTTACGCCGATCCGGACAACTACCAGAAGATTGCCGGCCGGCTGGCCGACCAGACCGACAACGCGATCTGGGCCAACCAGTTCGACAACCTGGCCAACCGCCAGGCCCACTACGAGACCACCGGGCCCGAGATCTGGCACGCCACCGGCGGGCACATCGATGCCTTCACCTGCTCCACCGGCACCGGCGGCTCGCTGGCCGGCATCGCGCGCTGCCTGAAAGAGCACAAGCCCGGCGTGCGCATCGTGCTGGCCGACCCGCACGGCAGCGGCCTGTACCACTTCGTCAAGCACCGCGAGGTCAAGGTCGAAGGCAGCTCGATCACCGAAGGCATCGGCTCCAGCCGGGTGACCGCCAACCTGCAGGACACGCCCATCGACGACGCGGTGCGCATCGACGACCAGACCTGCGTGGACATGGTCTACCGCCTGCTGCGCGAGGAGGGCTTGTTCGTGGGCGGGTCGTCGGGAATCAACGTCGGCGCCGCGGTGGCGCTGGCGCGCGAGATGGGGCCGGGCCATACCATCGTCACGCTGCTATGTGACCGCGGCGACCTGTACATGGCACGGCTGTTCAATGAAGCCTGGCTGGAGGGCAAGGGGCTGCAGCCGATTCCGTTCCGGCGTGCCGGCCCCGCCGGGTAAATGCCTGCGCGGCTCACGCCGCCTTGAGCCGCCGCCACAGCGTGGTCGGGCTGATGCCAAGGATATGGCAGGCCGCGGCGCGGTCGCCGCCGCACTCGGCCAGCACGCGCCGGATATGCTCGACTTCGCTGGACTGCTTCACGCCAGCCAGGGAACGGCGCGGGCGTGTTGCCGGCGCGGCGTGCTCAGCGTCGGCCTCGGCCGGCGCCAGCATGCCATCGCCAAACAGCTCCGGCACGGCTGCCTGCAGCTCGCGCTGCAGCGCGTCGCTGTCCAGCCGGCGCCCGGCCACCAGCACGGCGATCCGTTCGGTCACGTTTTCCAGCTCGCGGATATTGCCCGGCCAGCGGTAGCGCGCCAGCCGCGCGCGGGCCGAGGCGGGCAGGCGCTGCGGCCGGTCCATGCCCAGGCGCTCCTGGGCGCGCCGGTACAGCAGCTCGGCCAGCTCCTGCAGGTCTTCAGAGCGGTCGCGCAGCGGCGGCATCTCGATGCGCAGGATATTGAGGCGGTAGTACAGGTCCTGCCGGAATGAGCCATCGCGCACCATCGCGGCCAGGTCGCGGTGAGTGGCGCCGATCACGCGCACGTTGACCGGTACGGCGTCGAGGCCGCCGATCGGCAGCACCTGCTTTTCCTGCAGCACGCGCAGCAGGCGCGTCTGCAGCGCGGATGGCATGTCGCCCACCTCGTCGAGGAACAGCGTGCCGTTGTGGGCCGACTCGAACAGGCCGGCCTTGCCGCCACGGCGCGCACCGGTGAAGGCGCCCTCTTCATAGCCGAACAGCTCGCTCTCCAGCAGCGCCTCGGGGAAGGCCGCGCAATTGACCGCCACGAACGGGAACGCGCGGCGCGGGCTGGCGTCGTGCATGCCCTGCGCCAGCACCTCCTTGCCGGTGCCGCTCTCGCCGCCGATCAGCACGGTGGAATCCACCGCCGCGTAGCGCCGCGCCAGTTCGCGCAGCTCGGTCATGGCCGCGGAGGTGCCGGCCAGGTCGTCCAGGCTGTAGCGCACCCCGGCCGGCCGCGTGCGGGCGCGCGAGCGCAGGTTGCGGTCCACGCGCTGGATCGCGCTGGCGTCCTGGATGGTCAGCACGGCGCCGGTGGTGCCGGCTTCGCCGATGATGGGGATGCGGTTGACCACCACCATTTTGTCGCCGAGCTTGTGGATCGCTTCCAGTTCCTTGTCACCGCTCTGCATCACGCCTTCGAGCGCCAGGTTTGGCGCCAGCGTCTGCAGCTTGCGCCCGACCGCGGCGGCGACGGAAGTGCCGAGAAAGCGCTCCATCGCCGGGTTGAACGACTGGATGCGCCCTTCGGCATCCACCGCCGCCACGCCCTCGTTCAGGTGCGCCAGGATGGTGTTGACGTAGTCGCGCCGGGTGGCCTCGATGCGGCGCAGGCGCGCGGCCTCGATCGCGTCTTCCAGCGCCATGCGCACCGAGTTGCCGGAGTACAGGAACACGCCGGTCAGGCCATAGCGGTCGGCCAGGTCGGTCACCAGGCCGGGGCCGACCACGACCTGGATGCCCTCCTGCTTGAGCGCCTTTACGCGTGCGACGGCATCGTCCTCGGTCAGGTAGGTATAGGCCGGGACCAACAGCGAGAACGCGCGCACGAATTCATCCACCTCGGCATACGTCGACGCGTGCGTGACCAGCGCCACCCGCGGCGAGATGCGCCGCGCGGTGGCTAACGCGCTCATCACGTCAAAGCCCGTGACCTTGACCAGCACCACCGGCACATCCACGTGCTGGCGCAGGTAGGCGCCGTTGGAGCCGCCCGCCACCACCACGTCGAGCCGGCCCTCGCGCGCCTCGCGCGCCACGGCGCTGGCGGCGGCCTCGAAACCCTTGCCGACGATGCGGAATTCGGCCCGGTCGGCGTAGGCCGGAATCAGGTCGGCGAAGGCGCGTGCCAGGCGGCTGATGCCGATGGCCCAGATGCGCGGACGGGCTTGCGTGGAAACGGGAGGAGCCATGGTGCAATGCGGAAAGAATGCGTGGTGAAACCCGGGACGAACAGGCGTACAGTGCTGGCACATTGTCCGCCACGCAGCCCGGGATTTCAACTTTGAATTCCAAACTTGTGATTTTGAAATTCAATTGTGCTGAAAAAATGACATGGAATCGGCGGCGAGGCCAGCCGCCCTGCCCGCCAGCCCAGCGCTGACAAAGGCTGGCGGATTTCCCGCGGGCCCGCCCAAGGGCTTGGCACACCCCTTGCAGTATTAGGCCCGTCCTGTTCACCAACGCATACGCCATGACCTACTCCGCTTCCGACCTCGCGCGCTCCGCTGGCGCCCGCTTCCGCCAGGCGCTTGCCGACGAGCATCCGCTGCAGGTAGTCGGCACCATCAATGCCAACCACGCCCTGCTGGCCAAGCGCGCCGGCTACCGGGCCATCTACCTGTCGGGCGGCGGCGTTGCGGCCGGCTCGCTGGGCCTGCCGGACCTGGGCATCTCGAACCTGGACGACGTGCTGACCGATATCCGCCGCATCACCGACGTGTGCGACACGCCGCTGCTGGTGGACGTCGACACCGGCTTCGGCGCCTCGGCCTTCAACGTGGCCCGCACCACCAAGTCGCTGATCAAGTTTGGCGCGGCGGCCATGCATATCGAAGACCAGGTCGGCGCCAAGCGCTGCGGCCACCGCCCCAACAAGGAAATCGTCACGCAGGGTGAAATGGTCGACCGCATCAGGGCCGCCGTCGACGCCCGCACCGACGAGAATTTCGTCATCATGGCCCGCACCGACGCGCTCGCCGTCGAAGGCCTGGACAAGGCCATCGAGCGCGCCGTCGCGTGCGTGGAAGCCGGCGCCGACGCCATCTTCCCGGAAGCCATGACCGACCTGGCCATGTACCGCAAGTTTGTCGATGCGGTGAAGGTGCCGGTGCTGGCCAATATCACCGAATTCGGCGCCACTCCGCTGTTCACCACCGAGGAACTCGGCGGCGCCGGCGTGTCGATGGTGCTGTACCCGCTGTCGGCCTTCCGCGCCATGAACAAGGCGGCGGAGAACGTCTACGCGGCCATCCGCCGCGACGGCACGCAGAAGAACGTGGTCGATACCATGCAGACCCGCGCCGAGCTCTACGAGAGCATCGGCTACCATGACTTCGAGCAGAAGCTGGACGCGCTCTTCGCACAAGGCAAGGGCAAGTAAGTAAGACTCACGCGCGGCCGGGCTTTGTCCCGGCCGCTTGCACGACAACAGACAGGCAATACCAGGCATCACACAAAGGAGACCCAGATGTCCGAAGCGCAACCGCTCGTCACTCCCAAGCCCAAGAAATCCGTCGCTCTGTCGGGCGTGACCGCCGGCAATACCGCGCTGTGCACCGTCGGCCGCACCGGCAACGACCTGCACTACCGCGGCTACGACATCCTCGACATCGCCGAGACCTGCGAGTTCGAGGAGATCGCCCACCTGCTGGTGCACGGCAAGCTGCCGACCAAATCCGAACTGGCCGCCTACAAGGCCAAGCTCAAGAGCCTGCGCGGCCTGCCCGCCAATGTGAAGGCCGCGCTCGAATGGGTGCCCGCCAGCGCCCACCCGATGGACGTGATGCGCACCGGCGTGTCGGTGCTGGGCACCGTGCTGCCGGAGAAGGAAGACCACAACACCCCGGGCGCGCGCGACATCGCCGACCGCCTGATGGCCAGCCTGGGCTCGATGCTGCTGTACTGGTATCACTACAGCCACAACGGCCGCCGTATCGAGGTGGAAACCGACGATGACTCCATCGGCGGCCATTTCCTGCACCTGCTGCACGGCGAGAAGCCGTCGGCACTGTGGGAGCGCGCCATGAACACCTCGCTGAACCTGTACGCCGAGCACGAGTTCAACGCCTCGACCTTCGCCGCCCGCGTGATCGCCGGCACGGGTTCGGACATGTATTCGTCGATCAGCGGCGCCATCGGCGCGCTGCGCGGCCCCAAGCACGGCGGCGCCAACGAGGTCGCGTTCGAGATCCAGAAGCGCTACGACAACCCGGATGAGGCCCAGGCCGACATCACCCGCCGCGTCGAGAACAAGGAAGTCGTGATCGGCTTCGGCCACCCGGTGTACACCATCAGCGACCCGCGCAACCAGGTGATCAAGGACGTGGCGAAGAGGCTGTCGAAGGACGCCGGCTCGATGAAGATGTTCGACATCGCCGAGCGCCTGGAAACGGTGATGGGAGACATCAAGAAGATGTTCCCGAACCTGGACTGGTTCAGCGCGGTGAGCTACCACATGATGGGCGTGCCGACGGCGATGTTCACGCCGCTGTTTGTGATCGCGCGCACCTCGGGCTGGGCCGCGCACATCATCGAGCAGCGTATCGACAACAAGATCATCCGCCCGAGTGCCAACTACACCGGCCCGGAGAACCTGAAGTTCGTGCCGCTGAAGGATCGCAAGTAAGACCGGCTGCCGGTTTGCTCCGCGTCGGGTTGCATTGATCCGGGCCTGCGGGCAAGGGGGTAGTTGGTCGCTGACATGGGACCACTACCCCTTTTTCATACCTATATTGATTTCCCTACACCATGAATTCTGCAAACCGCAAACCGCTACCGGGCACCAAGCTGGATTACTTTGACGCGCGCGCCGCGGTCGAGGCAATCCAGCCGGGTGCCTACGACAAGCTGCCGTACACGTCGCGCGTGCTGGCAGAAAACCTGGTGCGCCGCTGCGATCCCGCCACGCTGACGGATTCGCTGAAGCAGCTGATCGGGCGCAAGCGCGACCTCGATTTCCCGTGGTTCCCGGCGCGCGTGGTGTGCCATGACATCCTGGGCCAGACCGCGCTGGTGGACCTGGCCGGCCTGCGCGACGCCATTGCCGACCAGGGCGGCGACCCCGCCAAGGTCAACCCGGTGGTGCCGGTGCAACTGATCGTCGATCACTCGCTGGCGGTGGAGTGCGGCGGCTTCGATCCCGATGCCTTCGCCAAGAACCGCGCCATCGAAGACCGCCGCAACGAAGACCGCTTCCATTTCATCGACTGGACCAAGCAGGCGTTCAAGAACGTCGATGTGATCCCGCCGGGCAACGGCATCATGCACCAGATCAACCTGGAGAAGATGTCGCCGGTGATCCACGCTGATAGTGGCGTGGCCTACCCCGATACCTGCGTCGGCACCGACAGCCACACCCCGCACGTGGATGCGCTGGGCGTGATCGCCATCGGCGTGGGCGGCCTGGAAGCCGAGAACGTGATGCTCGGCCGCGCCTCGTGGATGCGCCTGCCCGATATCGTCGGCGTGGAGCTGACCGGCAAGCGCCAGCCCGGCATTACCGCCACCGACATCGTGCTGGCCCTGACTGAATTCCTGCGCAAGGAAAAAGTTGTCGGCGCCTATCTGGAGTTCCGTGGCGAAGGCGCCTCTAGCCTGACGCTCGGCGACCGTGCGACTATTTCCAACATGGCCCCGGAATATGGCGCCACTGCCGCGATGTTCTTCATCGACGAGCAGACCATTGACTACCTGCGCCTGACCGGCCGCACCGACGAGCAGCTCAAGCTGGTCGAAACGTACGCCAAGACTGCCGGCCTGTGGGCGGATTCGCTGAAGAACGCCGAGTACGAGCGCGTGCTGAAGTTCGACCTGTCGAGCGTGGTGCGCAATATGGCCGGCCCGTCCAACCCGCACAAGCGCCTGCCGACCTCCGCGCTGGCCGAGCGCGGCATCGCCGTCGACCTGGACAAGGCCCGCGCGCAGGAAGCCGAAGGCCTGATGCCGGACGGCGCCGTGATCATCGCCGCCATCACCAGCTGCACCAACACCAGCAACCCGCGTAATGTGATTGCCGCCGCGCTGCTGGCGCGCAACGCCAATGCGCGCGGCCTGGCGCGCAAGCCGTGGGTCAAGTCGTCGCTGGCGCCCGGCTCCAAGGCGGTCGAACTGTACCTGGAAGAAGCGAACCTGCTGCCGGACCTGGAGAAGCTCGGCTTCGGCATCGTCGCCTTTGCCTGCACCACGTGCAACGGCATGTCGGGCGCCTTGGATCCCAAGATCCAGCAGGAAATCATCGACCGCGACCTGTACGCCACGGCAGTGCTGTCCGGCAACCGCAATTTCGACGGCCGCATCCACCCGTACGCCAAGCAGGCCTTCCTTGCCTCGCCGCCGCTGGTGGTGGCCTATGCCATCGCTGGCACCATCCGCTTCGATATCGAAAAGGACGTGCTGGGCACGGACCAGGCCGGCAAGCCGGTGTACCTGAAGGACATCTGGCCGAGCGACGAAGAGATCGACGCGATCGTGGCAAAGAGCGTCAAGCCCGAGCAGTTCCGCAAGGTCTACGAGCCGATGTTCGCCATCACCGCGGCCAGCGGCGAGTCCGTCAGCCCGCTGTACGACTGGCGCCCGCAGAGCACCTATATCCGCCGTCCGCCCTACTGGGAAGGCGCGCTGGCCGGCGAGCGTACGCTCAAGGCGCTGCGTCCGCTGGCGGTGCTGGGCGACAACATCACCACCGACCACCTGTCGCCGTCCAACGCCATCATGCTTAACAGCGCCGCGGGTGAATACCTGGCCAAGATGGGCCTGCCGGAAGAGGACTTCAACTCGTACGCGACCCACCGCGGCGACCACCTGACCGCGCAGCGCGCCACCTTTGCCAACCCGACCCTGATCAATGAAATGGCCGTGGTCGACGGCCAGGTCAAGAAGGGTTCGCTGGCGCGCATCGAGCCGGAAGGCAAGGTCGTGCGCATGTGGGAGGCCATCGAGACCTACATGGACCGTAAGCAGCCGCTGATCATCATCGCCGGCGCGGACTATGGCCAGGGCTCGTCGCGCGACTGGGCCGCCAAGGGCGTGCGCCTGGCTGGCGTCGAGGTCATCGTCGCCGAGGGCTTCGAGCGCATCCACCGCACCAACCTGATCGGCATGGGCGTGCTGCCGCTGGAGTTCAAGCCGGGCGTGAACCGCCTGACGCTGGGCCTGGACGGCACCGAGACCTATGACGTGATCGGCGAGCGCCAGCCGCGCGCCACGTTGACGCTGGTGGTGAACCGCAAGAACGGCGAGCGCGTCGAGGTGCCGGTGACCTGTCGCCTCGACAGCGACGAGGAAGTGTCGATCTACGAAGCCGGCGGCGTGCTGCAGCGCTTCGCGCAGGACTTCCTTGAGTCGACCCGTTCGGCTGCATAAGCTGTGACATGGGCCCGGGGGGGGGGGGGGGGGGGGGGGGGGGGGGGGCG
>NZ_JBXAHL010000043.1:14299-71942 GCF_058795055.1 Cupriavidus sp. GW823-FHT06D04
ACAAGCTGTGACGTGGGCCTGGGCGGCGGGGCTCCCCCCCGGGCCAACCAGGACAATGATTTCCATGGCTCACGTACCCCAGATCAAGATTCCCGCCACCTATATCCGTGGCGGCACCAGCAAAGGCGTGTTCTTCCGCCTGCAGGATTTGCCGGAAACGGCACAAGTGCCCGGCCCGGCGCGCGACGCGCTGCTGATGCGCGTGATCGGCAGTCCCGACCCCTATGGCAAGCAGATCGACGGCATGGGCGCGGCCACGTCCAGCACCAGCAAGACGGTGATCGTGTCCAAGAGCAGCCGGCCCGACCACGATGTCGACTACCTGTTCGGCCAGGTCTCGATCGACCAGCCCTTTGTCGACTGGAGCGGCAACTGCGGCAACCTGTCGGCAGCGGTCGGTCCCTTTGCCATCAGCGCCGGCCTGGTCGATGCCAGCCGCATCCCGCGCAACGGCGTGGCCGTGGTGCGCATCTGGCAGGCCAATATCGGCAAGACCATCATCGGCCATGTGCCCGTCACCAACGGCGAAGTGCAGGAGACCGGCGATTTCGAGCTGGATGGCGTGACCTTCCCGGCCGCCGAAGTGCAGCTTGAGTTCATGGACCCGGCCGCCGAGGAAGAAGGCGCCGGCGGCGCGATGTTCCCCACCGGCAACGTGGTCGACGACCTCGAAGTGCCGGGCGTGGGCACGCTCAAGGCCACCATGATCAACGCGGGCATCCCGACCATCTTCGTCAACGCCGAGAGCATCGGCTACACCGGCACCGAGCTGCAGGACGCCATCAACAGCGACACCAAGGCGCTGGCGATGTTCGAGACCATCCGTGCCTATGGCGCGCTGCGCATGGGCCTGATCAAGAACGTGGACGAGGCCGCCAAGCGCCAGCACACGCCCAAGGTGGCCTTTGTCGCCAAGCCGGTCGACTACGTCGCCTCCAGCGGCAAGAAGGTGGCCGCGGCCGATGTGGACCTGCTGGTGCGCGCGCTGTCGATGGGCAAGCTGCACCACGCCATGATGGGCACGGCAGCGGTGGCGATTGGCACCGCCGCGGCCATCCCCGGCACGCTGGTCAACCTGGCCGCCGGCGGCGGCGAGCGCAACGCGGTGCGTTTCGGGCATCCGTCCGGCACGCTGCGCGTGGGCGCCGAGGCGCAGCAGGTCGATGGCGAATGGGCGGTCAAAAAGGCCATCATGAGCCGCAGCGCGCGCGTGCTGATGGAAGGCTGGGTGCGCGTTCCCGGCGACGCGTTCTGAGCTGAGCCGCACCCGCGAGGCCGTTCATGTCCACCGACACACCGTCCGCGCAACGCCCCGATCCGGACCAGGTGCTGGTCGACATCGTCGACTATGTCACCCGGTACGAGATCAAAAGCGGCCTCGCCTACGACACCGCCCGCAACTGCCTGATCGACACGCTCGGTTGCGGGCTCGAAGCCCTCTCCTACCCGGCCTGCACCAAGCTGCTGGGTCCCATCGTTCCGGGCACGATCGTGCCCAACGGCGCGCGCGTGCCGGGCACCCAGTTCCAGCTCGATCCGGTCCAGGCCGCGTTCAGTATCGGGACGATGATCCGCTGGCTGGACTTCAACGACACCTGGCTCGCGGCCGAATGGGGTCATCCGTCGGACAATCTCGGCGGCATCCTGGCCACCGCTGACTGGATCTCGCGCAACCACATCGCCGCCGGGCGCAAGCCGCTGACGATGAAGACGGTGCTGGCGGCGATGATCAAGGCGCACGAAATCCAGGGCTGCATCGCGCTGGAGAATTCGTTCAACCAGGTCGGGCTGGATCACGTGGTGCTGGTCAAGGTGGCTTCCACCGCCGTGGTCGCGCAGATGCTCGGCCTCACGCGCGACGAGATCCTCAATGCCGTGTCGCTGGCCTGGGTCGACGGCCAGAGCCTGCGCACCTACCGCCACGCCCCCAACACCGGTAGCCGCAAGAGCTGGGCCGCCGGCGACGCCACCAGCCGCGCAGTGCGGCTGGCGCTGATCGCCCGCACCGGCGAGATGGGCTATCCGTCGGCGTTGACGGCAAAGACCTGGGGCTTCTACGACGTGCTGTTCAAGGGGCAGCCGTTCCGCTTCCAGCGGCCGTACGGGTCGTATGTGATGGAGAACATCCTGTTCAAGATCTCGTACCCGGCTGAATTCCACGCGCAGACCGCGGTGGAGGCCGCGATGCAGCTGCACGGTGCGCTGGCGCTCGCGGGGCGCAGCGCGGCGGATATCGCCGCCATCACCATCCGCACCCACGAGGCCTGCCTGCGCATCATCGACAAGCAGGGTCCGCTCAGCAATCCGGCAGATCGCGACCACTGCATCCAGTACATGGTGGCCGTGCCGCTGCTGTTCGGCCGCCTGACCGCCGCCGACTACGAAGACAAGGTTGCAGCCGACCCGCGCATCGACGCGCTGCGCGGCAAGATCACCTGCGTGGAAGACCCCTCACTGACGCGCGACTACCACGACCCCGGCAAGCGCTCGATCGCCAACGCGCTGACCGTGACGCTGGCAGACGGCACCGTGCTGGACGAGGTGCTGGTCGAATACCCGCTCGGCCACAAGCGCCGCCGCGCCGAGGGCGTCCCGCTGCTGGTGGAAAAATTCCGCACCAACCTCGCCCGCCGCTTCCCGCCGAAACAGCAGCAGGCCATCCTGGCCGCGTCGCTGGACCAGGCGCGGCTGGAGGCCATCCCGGTCAATGAGTACCTCGATATGTATGCGATTTGAGTTATCGCCCAGGCATCTTCATGCCGAATCGGCATAACCCTTGCAGCGCCCCTCCCGCGCCAAATTCTCCTCACGTATAGTCACTGCCGCTGCCTGAACGGGCCCTGCACCACAGGCCCCGCTGCCGGCAGCCACCGACTGAACACGGACGGCACCATTCCACCCATAAGGTATGTCGTGCCGATTCCAGTACGGGCCACACGTTCGTATAAATACCGAGGAGAAACATGAAACACTTCGCCCGCGTCACCACGCTGGCCGCCGCCCTGCTGTCGGCGAGCCTGATCACCGGCACTGCCCACGCGCAGCTCGCACCCGCCGCACAACCAGGCGTCGCACCCGCCACGGCCCAGGCCGAAGCCCGCAAGGCCAATATCGTCATCATCGGCACCGGCGGCACCATTGCCGGCGCCGGCGCATCGGCGACCAACACCGCGGCCTACCAGTCCGCCGTGGTGCCGGTCGACAAGATCATCGCCTCGGTGCCCGAGATCTCCAAGGTGGCCAACGTCAAGGGTGAGCAGATTTTCCAGATCGGTTCGGAGAGCTTCAATAACGAACGCCTGCTGAAGCTGGCCAAGCGCGTATCGGAACTGCTCAAGCAGCCGGACGTGGACGGCATCGTCATTACGCACGGCACCGATACCATCGAGGAAACCGCTTACTTCCTGAACCTGACGCTCAAGAGCGACAAGCCGGTGGTGGTGGTGGGCTCGATGCGCCCGGGCACCGCGCTGGGCGCCGATGGCGCGCTCAACCTGTACGACGCCGTGCTGGTCGCGTCCAACCCTGCCTCCAAGGGCAAGGGCACGCTGGCCGTGCTGAACGACGAGATCCACACCGGCCGCGACGTCACCAAGAGCAACACCTTCAAGACCGAGACCTTCCGCTCGCCGTTCGGCCCGCTGGGCTACGTGGTCGAAGGCCGCACGCTGTTCTATCGCCTGCCGGCGCGTCCGCACACGCAGCAGACGCAGTGGGACATCGACAAGATCGACAAGCTGCCTGAAGTGGCAGTGCTGTACGCCTACGGCAACGCCAATCCGGCCGCGGTCGACGCCGCGGTGAAGAGCGGTGCCAAGGCCATCATCTATGCCGCCACCGGCAACGGCAGCGTCGGCGACTACATGGTCGAGTCGCTCAAGGCCGCGCGCGCCAAGGGCGTGCAGATCGTGCGCGCCTCGCGCACCGGCAGCGGCGTGGTGGTGCGCAATGCCGAGCAGCCGGACGACAAGTACGACTGGATCGTCACCGACGACCAGCTGCCGCAGAAGGCACGCATCCTGATGGCGCTGGCGCTGACGCAGACTAACGACTCCAAGGCACTGCAGCAGGTCTTCTGGAAGTACTGATGGGGTCGTGGAGCAAGCGGTATCGCCGCTAGACGCTCCTGCCCTCTCCCCCCGCCCCTCTCCCGCACGCGGGAGAGGGAAGCAAACCGGCGGCTGCATCGGCTGGCACCAGTTTCCCGGCCTCCTCCCCTGCGTTTTCCCCTTCTTCCCGTTCCAGCCATTGCCTTGGCGATTGGCCCATCCGTGCCGTAAACGCGCGCGACAGCGCCGACGCATTGGCATAGCCCAGCTCCAGCGCCACGGATTTAACCGGGCGGCCCAGCCGCAGTTGCGCCTGCGCCAGCGTCAGGCGCCAGTCGGTCAGGTAGTCGGCCGGCGGCTGCCCCACAGTGCGCCGGAAGCTCGCGGCAAAGGCGCTGCGCGACATGCCTGCGCGCGCCGCCATGCGCGGCAGGTCCCACGGCTCGCCCGGCGCCTCGTGCAGCGCCACCAGCGCACGTGCCAGGCGCGGGTCGGACAGCCCGGCTGACTGGACCGCGGGGTCGTCCAGCACGATCTGGCGCATCGCCACCGCCATCTCCTTGTCGATTCCCTCACCCACCAGCAGGCAGGATCAGCAGCGTGGCCACGCCCGCCAGCAGCAGCCCGATCAGCAGTGATGGCGCCCCATCCAACACCGGCATATTGAGCCGATGGCTCACATACACCCCCAGTGCGGCGATCACCAGGCCGGCCAGCGCCGTGGCGTCCTCGGCCAGCACGGTCACCGTGGTCGGATCCTTGCTATTGCGCACTGCCCGCCAGAACGGCACATCACGCTTTTCCTGCAGGAACGCGCGCAGCGCAATGCTGAAGCTGATGCTTTCGAACACCAGCGCAAAGCCCAGCGCGATGTAGTTCCAGTACGGCTCATAAGCCGAGATGCCGCCGCCGTTTCAGGCCCATGCTGCATCGCTTTCCTCCAGGAAGCTGCCCCTTTGCATTGGAAGCAGTTCGCGCCAGCGTACTGGCGCGCTTGGGTGTGAAGGTGAAAATACGGCGGTTAATTGCGTTTTATGGACTGAAAAAAACGGACCTCCGATGCATCCACTCCGGAATCAGAACATGGCGCTGCTCATCAATGCCTTGGCCACCAGAACGCCCTCGTCCGGGGCTTGCGCATAGACCGACACGTCCGTGACCACCTGCCGGCGCCCACGCCGCACCACCATCGCCACCGCGCGCAGCGCCGCTCCCTGTGCCGGGGCCAGGTACTGGATAGACAGCGAACTGGTCGCCCCGCCCTTCACGTCGTCGGCACTGGCGCCAGAAGCTGCCGCCGCGGCGCCGGCGATATCGATCAGCGTGGCAATGACGCCGCCATGGACGATGCTGCCGTGGGTCACGTTGGTCGGCAGGAACGGCATTTCCAGCTCGACATGATCGGGCGCCAGGCTGGCCAGCCGCACGCCGAGGGCGCGCGCCACCGGGGAGCCTATCAGGACGTTGTCGATCATGGCACGCATGCGGGGGGCAACGGAGGCTTGGCGATCACATTGGCGAGGGAAGCTGGCAAGGGCTTGGGACATGGCTGGGCTCCTGGTTCAGGGTGGAGCGTAGCGAGTGAGAGGAACTCGCTCAATTACATAAGACGTAGTTGTCCGTCCATGCATGCCAGCCGTTGGCAGCTCTCACCACATAGACGACGGGACATTGCGGGCGCAGTAGCGACCCCAGAGAGCCGCCCCCTTCCGACCCCGTATAATATCCCCCCGTTTCACCCCAATCCCTCCCGCCATCATGCCGTCGCCCTCAGAATCCGCCCCGCTCCGCTCTGAACCGGATCACGGCACCACGGATTCCACGCTGTCCGAGCGCCCGGACAGCCCCTGCATCGGCATCTGCTCGACGCTGTTCGACGATATCTGCCAGGGCTGCGGCCGCACCGCGGCCGAGGTCAGCAACTGGGTGTTCTTCAGCGAAGAGGAAAAGCAGGTGGTCTGGGAGCGCATTACCCGCGAGGGCACGGGGAAGCGGTTCCGCCAGGGCTGAGGCTGCGGCATTCAGCCGCCCGCCAGCCGCCGCTCCATATCTTCGATTTCGCGCCGTTCCACGCGCTGCCGGGCAAGCTTGCGCCAGTTCTCGGCCAGCGGTGCCAGCTCTGACATTTCCGCGAGCGCGGCATAGTCCAGCCGGTCGACATACAGCACCTGCAGCAGGCGCTGCAGCGACCATCGCGGACAGGGGCGCGCCACCAGTTCCAGCGTATCCCCCGCCGCCACGTCGCCAGTCTCCAGTACACGGTAGTACCAGCCGGTGCGCAGGCTTTGCTGCACGGCGCGCGACATGCCTGCATAGCCGAATCGATGATTGAGCTTCCAGCATGGCTGGCGCGCCTGCGATACCTCCACCAGCGCCGTGCCCAGACGGAAGCGGTCGCCGATGCAGACGGCGGCCTCGGTCAGCCCGGTGGTGCTCAGGTTCTCGCCGAAGGCGCCCGCAACGTCAAGCACACCGTTGCCTTGCGCACCCTGCGCAGCCAGTTCCTCACGCCACGCCGGGTAATGATCGAAGGCGTAGTGGTGCAGTGCCTTTTCCGGGCCACCGTGATGGCGCGGATCGCCCTGCCCATCGCCTTCAAGTCCAAGCGCAGTCACGCGAATCCGATCGAATGCCGCGGTCTTGGCGATGCCGCTGGGCACGCCCTTGGGCCCGAACGGGCGCACCTGTCCCATCAGCACAGCGCCGATCACCGCGCGCACGGGCGATGCCGGCTGGCTCATAGCCCGGCTTCCTCCAGCCAGCGCGCGAACATGCGCTCGCCCGCGGCCGCCACGGTGGCGCCGACTTCGGCAGTACGCGCGCGGATGGTGCGCGGATCGACGCCGGCCTTGGCCAGCTCGACGGTATGGCCGATCAGCCAGGCCTCGATATCGCGCGGCATGACCTCGGGGTGGAATTGCAGCGCCAGCACCTGGTTGCCGATGGCATAGGCCTGGTTCTGTACCGCGGCGGTGGACGCCAGCAGTTGCGCGCCGGGAGGCAGGTCGAAGGTATCGCCATGCCAGTGCAGCACCTCCCAGTGGGCGCTGGCCAGTTCGGCCAGCGCGGAATCCTGTCCCGCCGGCGTGGGCAAAATCGGCGCCCAGCCGATCTCGCGCGTGCCCGCGTAGACCCGCGCGCCGGCAGCACGCGCGATCAGCTGCGCGCCCAGGCAAACCCCGATCATCTTGCCGCCAGCCGCCAGGCGTTGGCGGATCAGGGCGATCTCGGCCTCCAGCCAGGGATAGGCATCGGTTTCATAGACACCGATGGGGCCGCCGAGGATCAGCAGCAGGTCGGCGGGATTATCCGCGATGGGTGCCAGGTCATCGACACCGGCCTGAAACACCTGCAACGTGTGCCCGCGCGCGCGCAAGGCATTGCCGATCACGCCCGCATGTTCAAATGCGACGTGCTGGATCACATGAGTGGTACGCGTTGCCATCCGGGACTCCTGCCAGTCGAAAGGGGTCCCCATGGTAGCGTCAATTGCTGCGCCCCGCGAAGACCATGGCAGGATCTCGCCTATTTGCGAGCATTCTCAGCACGACATGTCATGCCCTGCGCTATTTTTTCCCAGCCGGCACCAGGATCAGCGTATCCGGCGCAGCCTGCTGCGGCAGCGATGGCACGGGCGGGATGGTCACGTACTCGACCGCCGCCCATTTTCCGGTCCAGTCGCGGTAGCGCGGCAACAGCGCGTTGCCTGACTGCCCGGTGGAGTCCATGAACCGCGACGCCTCCAGGTTCGCCAGGTCATAGAGCGCACGCACGCTGGCCGCGTGGGTGTTCTCGAACGGCGCCTTGTCGTCGCGCAGGTTATGCCGGCCGACATTGACCGTATAGGTATCGCCGCCGGTCGGCACGCGCAGGTTGAACAGCGGCGACAGGTGCGCGATCTTGCCGAAGGGCTTGTGCTCGGAGCGGGCCGTGTGCGCCTCGCCCCAGCGCCAGCGGGCGGCGTCGTCGCCGTAGCGGCGCGACAGGTCCGCCATGGCCTGGGTCCAGGCGTCTGCGATGGCGTCGTCGCAGGTCTCGGCCGGGCGCGTATGCTGCCGGTCGCACCAGAACGCGCCCAGTGTGCGCGGATCGCGCAGGATGTTGAGCATGGGCTGCTGGACGTTACGCTGCTCCCACAGGCGGACAAAAATCGCCTCGCCCGCTTTCTCCTCGAACAGCCGCCGCGACAGCTCGCGCAGCCAAGCGGTGACCACCAGCGGCTCGGCGCGCGCCGGGTCCATGGTGCCGTCCCACTTGCGCAGCGCTTCCAGCAAGGCGCGTTCGCGCTCGGGCCGCGCTGCGTCCCGGCCGACGGGCGCGGCCAGCAGCAGCGGCAAGGCATCGCGCACGGCCAGCGAGACTACGTCTTTCTGGATCGCCGCAAAGCTGTCGAAGCTGTGCCTGGGCGTGGCCGCCAGCAGCGACTGGATCCGGTCAAAGCGATACGGCACGGTCCATTCGCTGGTGATGAAGTACGGGTAGTCCGGCGCAACGATGCGCTGGTTGGCCGTCACGATCACGCCGTCGGCCGGGTTGTAGCGGTGCGGCAGTGCCTCGAACGGAATAAAGCCGGTCCAGTCGTAGCGCGCATCCCAGCCGGGCGCCGGAGCCAGCCCCTTGAGGTCGTTGTCGGCACGGCGCAGCGGCACGCGTCCGGGCGCATAGAAGCCGATATTGCCGTCGACATCGGCATAGACAATGTTCTGCTGCGGCGAATGGAAGTCGCGCAGCGCCGCGGTGAAGCCGGCCCAGTCGCGCGCTTCGTTCATGCGTAGTCCGGCCTGGAAGGTGCGGTCGTCCGGGCGCAGCGCGGTCCACTGGAAGGCCACCACATACTGTGCGCCCAGCGGTCCTGCGGCAGCCGAAAGCGGCTCGGCCACATCGGAAATCACCGGGCCGTGGCGCGTGGCGCGGACCTTCAGCACCACGTCCGGGGCGCCCTTGACGCGGATGGTCTCGGTGCGGGTCTCGAATGCAGCCCAGCCGTCCGGGGTCTGGTACTGCGTGTCGTTGCCGGGGCGCAGCCGTTCGATATACAGGTCCTGCACGTCGGGCGCGGTATTGGTCAGCCCCCAGGCGATGCGGTCGTTGTGTCCCAGCACCACCAGCGGCATGCCGGGCAGCGTGGCGCCGGTCACGTCCAGGCCGGGCGCCGTCATCCTGGCGAAGTACCACAGCGCGGGCGCCTGCAGCCCCAGGTGCGGGTCATTGGCCAGCATCGGCTTGCCCGATTGCGTATGCGCGCCCGACACCACCCAGTTGTTCGAGCCCATGCCCTCGACATAACCCGGCGGCGCCTTGTCGCCGACGCTGGCCATGGCATTCGCCAGCGGTGCCAGTTGCTTGTAAAGGTGGCCGTAATCCATGGTGCGCACCGGCTGCTCGCCCGGATACGGCGCCAGCAACTCGCTGATGCGGGCCACCGGCAGCACTTGCGCCAGCCGCATGCGCAGGGTTTCCTGGGTCCAGTTGCCGCCCAGGTCCCAGGCCATCATGGTCTGCCAGCCCAGCGTATCGGCCGGCTCCCAGCGCTCGGGCTGCGCGCGCAGCAGCAGGAATTCAGGCGGCAGCGGGCCCTTGCGATGGTCGATCCAGGCATTGACGCCGTCGGCATAGGCCTGCAACGCGGCACGGGTCTCGGGCGAGGCCTGCGCCAGGATGGCCTCGGCATTGCGCCGCACGCCCAGCGTTCGCAGGAACTTGTCGGTATCGAGCGCGGACGGCCCCAGGATCTCCGCGAGCCGGCCTGCCACGACGCGCTTGTTCATCTGCATCTGCCACAGCCGGTCCTGGGCATGGACGTAGCCCAGCGCAAACCAGGCGTCCGCCTTGCTGGCGGCGCGGATATGCGGCACGCCATGGCCGTCGCGCACGACCGCGACCTGGCCGCGCAAACCCGCCAGCGCTTCCTGGCCGGAAGCCGGCGGCTGCGCCGCATGGCGATACCAGACCAGGGCCCCGACGGCGCCGGCCACCGCCAGCACCAGCAGCCCCACCACAAACCTGGCCAGCCGACCAAACCAGCGCATCGTTGCTCCCCCAATGACTTTTGTCGTTATGTTTTGCGTGTTTTCCGTGCATTATCCGCACGAAAAAAATGCCCGGGCCAGCCGGGCATTTCCCATATTGCATCAACGCGCTCAGCGCCGCATCAGGCTGCCGGCTTCTTCAGCTGCAGCGACTTGTACTCCAGGAATTCCTCCAGGCCGTACTTGCCCGCTTCGCGCCCGTTGCCGGACTGCTTGTAGCCGCCGAACGGCGCCTGCATATTGAACGGACCGCCGTTGATATCGACCTGGCCGGTGCGGATACGGCGCGCCACGCGGATCGCGCGTGCCTCGTCACCGGACCAGACCCCGCCGCCCAGGCCATAGATGCTGTCATTGGCGATGCGCACCGCGTCTTCCTCGGTGTCATAGCAGATGATCGACAGCACCGGCCCGAAGATCTCTTCCTGCGCCACGGTGGCACGCGGCTCCACGTTGCCGAGCACGGTCGGCTTGACGTAGAAGCCCTTGTCCAGCCCTTCCGGGGTGTCCGGACCGCCAGCCACCAGTTCGGCACCCTCATCCAGGCCCCGGCGGATATAGCCGGTCACACGGTCCTTCTGCACCGCGGAAATCAGCGGTCCCAGCTTGCTGGTTTCCTGCAGCGGATCGCCCACGGTAAAGCCCGCGACCACCTTCTGCGCGATCGCCTTCACTTCATCGTAACGGGCCCGCGGCACCAGCATGCGGGTATGCGCCGAACAGGTCTGGCCGGAATTCAGGAAGCAGGCATTGATGGTGCCCTTCACCGCCGACGGCAGGTCGGCGTCGTCCAGGATCACCGAAGCGGACTTGCCGCCCAGCTCCAGCGCAACGCGCTTGACGGTCTGCGAGCCCAGTTCCGAGACGCGCTTGCCGGCGCGGGTCGAACCCGTGAACGACACCATGTCGACTTCCGGATGGCTGGCCAGCACCTCGCCCACCACCGGGCCATAGCCGGTCACCAGGTTGAACACGCCCGGCGGCAGGCCGGCGGCCTCGATCACCTCGGCCAGCACGAAGGCATTGAGCGGCGCCACCTCGGAGGGCTTGAGCACCACGGTGCAGCCGGCGGCCAGGGCCGGCGCCACTTTCAGCGTGATCTGGTTGAGCGGGTAGTTCCACGGAGTAATGGCACCCACCACGCCCACGGGCTCGCGCACCACCAGGGAGTTGCCGACCTCTTCCTCGAAGCGGAAACCGTCCAGCAGCTTGGCGGCCTGGCCCCAGTTGTAGACCGGCCCGCCCACCTGGATCGCGCGCGCCAGCTTGATCGGCATGCCGACTTCGCCGGCAATCAGCTGGGCCAGCTCTTCGCTGCGCGCCTTTAGGCCTTCGGCGATCTTGGCGATATAGCCGGCACGCACCGCCGGCGGCGTGGCCGACCAGCTGTCGAAGGCCGCGCGGGCCGCCTGGATGGCATCCTCGGCGTCGCGCGCCGAGCCTTCGGGGATGGTGCCCATCACCGCCTCGGTGGCGGAGTGGATGACGTCGATCTTGCCGTTGCCGTGGGGAGCGACCCACTTGCCGTTAATAAAGAGTTTGTCTCGTTGTTGCATGGCCACAGTTCTCGGTTTGGTGAATTGGCGATTGCAATTTTTTGTTACTTTTATGGTGCACGCACATTGTAGAGCGGATTCGGGACTATGTTTTTGCGCCGCGGAAAGCCGCGCATACCGCTCTGGACAAGAAGATGGCGATAATCGGCCGCAGCACCTGACGGGGACTCTCGCCAAAAGCGGCCGGACATAACAAGGGGTGAGACATGGTCGATCCGATCTACCGCAAGACGGATGCGGGACAGGACGAGATCCGGACGCGTGCACGCAAGCTTGACCACAAGCTGCGCGCGCTGCTGCTGATGGTCAACGGCGAGCGCCGCGGGCAGGAATTGCTGGCGCAGGTAGCCGGCATGGGGGTGGCCCCCGAGGCCATGGACACACTGGTGGCACAAGGCCTGGTCGAAGCCGTCCCGGAGCCGGCACGACCGCCCGCTGCAGTGGCACAGACGCAGGCACCGGCGCGTGTCACGCCTGCCGCCGACACCAATATGTTCTCCGTGTACGCAATGCGGCACGCGCCCGCCAGCGAGGTGCCGGAGGCACCGCAACCGGCCGATACCGCGACCCATTCGCCCGCGGACATCGCGGCCTTCGAGAGCCTGTATCACTTCTATACCGACGTGATCGGGCAGCATCTCGGCCTGCGCGGCTACATGATGCAGGTGAAGGTCGAAAAGGCCACCGACCTGCCCGCGCTGCTGGCGCTGCGCGAACCGCTGCATGCGGCGCTGCTCAAGGCCAAGGGCGACATCACCGCGCGTGCCATCACGAGCCAGCTCGACCAGATCGCCGATCGCATCGCCGCTGGCTGGCATTCCGGCGCAGCAATGTAAAAGGCCGCCCGGAGGCGGCCTTCTTGCATCATCAAGGTCCCGACGCTCAGCCGTCGATACCCTGCGACTGCAGGTACTCGTCATACGTACCCAGGTAGTCCGTCAGCGTGCCGTCCGTGCGCACTTCAATCACGCGCGTCGCCAGCCCGCTGATCAGCTCGCGGTCGTGCGAAACGAAGATCAGCGTGCCCGTGAACTTGTCCAGCGCGATCTGCAGGGATTCGATCGACTCCATGTCCATGTGGTTGGTCGGCTCGTCCATGGCCAGCACGTTGTGGCGGCCCAGCATCAGCTTGCCCCAGATCATGCGGCCCTTCTCGCCGCCGGACAGCACCTTGACCGACTTCCTGATGTCGTCGGCCGAGAACAGCAGGCGGCCCAGGGTGCCGCGCAGCGAGGTCTCGTCGTCGCCGGCCTGCGTCCACTGGCTCATCCAGTCCATCACGTCACGGTTGTCCGGGAATTCCTCGTAGGTATCCTGCGGCATGTAGCCGACGTTGGCGTTCTCGGCCCACTTGACCGTGCCGCGGTCCACTTCCACGCCGCGCTGCACGCCGGTCTGCACCGCGCCGTTGAGCAGGCTGCGCAGCAGCGTGGTCTTGCCGGCGCCGTTTTCGCCGATGATCGCCACGCGCTCGCCGGCCTGGATCGCAAGCGACAGGCCGTCGATGATCTTACGGTCGTAGGTCTTGGTGATGTTCTCCACTTCCACGGCCAGGTTGTGCAGCTTCTTCTCGAACTCGAAGCGGATGAACGGGTTCTGGCGCGACGACGGCTTGATGTCGTCGACCTTGATCTTCTCGATCTGCTTGGCGCGCGAGGTGGCCTGGCGGGCCTTGGACTTGTTGGCCGAGAAGCGGCGCACGAAGTCCTGCAGTTCGCTGATGCGCTCCTTGGCGCGCGCGTTGGCGGCGACCTGGCGCTCGCGGGCCTGCATCGACGCTTCCATGTAGTCGTCGTAGTTGCCCGGGTAGACCTTGAGCGTGCCGTAGTCCATGTCGGCCATGTGGGTGCAGACCGAGTTCAGGAAGTGGCGATCGTGGGAGATGATGATCATGGTGGAGTTGCGCTCGTTGAGCACGGTCTCCAGCCAGCGGATCGTGTTGATGTCCAGGTTGTTGGTCGGTTCGTCCAGCAGCAGCACGTCCGGGTTCGAGAACAGTGCCTGTGCCAGCAGCACGCGCAGCTTCCAGCCGGGGGCCACGTCGCTCATGTTGCCCTGGTGCTGAGTGGTGGGGATGCCCACGCCCAGCAGCAGCTCGCCAGCGCGGGCCTCGGCGGTGTAGCCGTCGTATTCGGCGTACTTGGCCTCCAGCTCGGCGGCCTTCATGTAGTCTTCGTCGGTCGCTTCCGGGTTGGCGTAGATGGCGTCGCGCTCCTGCGCGGCACCCCACATTTCGGTGTGGCCCATCATCACCACGTCCAGCACACGCATGTCTTCATAGGCGAACTGGTCCTGGCGCAGCTTGCCCAGGCGCACGCCCGGCTCCAGCATGACGTTGCCCGACGACGGTTCCAGGTCGCTGCCCAGGATCTTCATGAACGTGGACTTGCCGCAACCGTTCGCGCCGATCAGGCCGTAGCGGTTGCCCTCGCCGAACTTGACCGAGATATTCTCGAACAACGGCTTGGGGCCGAACTGCATGGTGATGTTTGCGGTAGAAAGCACGTCTTGAACCTTGTCTGGAGATTGTGGCGCCGCGGCGCTGGCCGCGGCTTGCCGGTTTTGCACACGAGGCGCACCCCATGCCGCTCAGGGACGGGCCTTGCCGGAGATGCATCGCGCTGGCTCGGAGTATTCCGGCGGCCATGGCTGGCGATGCGGCACGGGCCGCGCCCGGTTCATGTGAGAACCCGGCAGGAAGTCAGGAAATAACCGCACATTCTATCATCCGGACGCATTCCTTGCGACCCGGATGCGCGGCATCGGACGATGCGGCCGGTTAGGCCAGTGGCGGCAGCACCGGATAGCCGGAAAACGCCATGCTGAAGCCATCCGCACGTGCGGCCAGCCGCACCTGGGCGCCGACCGGCAGCGTCAGCTTGCGCGCGCAGTGGCCGAACGGCAGCCCGGTCAGCACCGGCACCGGCAGCTGTTCGTGCAGGTAGGCCACCACTGCGTCCATGTCGTAGCCGTTATCGTAGTCGGTGACGCGGTAATTGGAGAAATCGCCCAGCACGATGGCGCGTTGCGCGCCCAGCACGCCGGCCTGCTGCAACTGGATCAGCATGCGCTCCACCCGGTACGGCGGCTCGTTGATGTCTTCCAGGAACAGCACCCCGCCCTCCACCTGCGGCATGAAAGGCGTGCCCAGCAGGCTGCACAGCATGGCCAGGTTGCCGCCCCAGAGCGTGCCTTCCACGCTGCCGGAGAACGGTTGGCCGCCCGGCTGCGGCGCTGCCACGTCGACGCTGTACGCAGGGTTGCGCAAGATGCCTTCGAAATGCTCCCACATGAAGGGATCCACCACCTCGGCACCAAAATCCGCCAGCAGCATCGGCCCGGCAAAGGTGACGCCACCCGTCGCCACCAGGTAGGCCAGTTGGAACGCGGTGAAGTCGCTGTGGCCGACGATGGGCGTGCCGCTGGCACTGGCCTGCGCGGCGATGCGGGCAAAGTCGACTTGCGCCAGCAGCCGCGCGATGCCATAGCCGCCGCGCACCGCCAGCGTCAGCGCGTGCGGCGCGCCAGTGCCGATGGCATGCAGATCGGCCAGCCGCTCCGCATCCGTGCCGCCAAAGCGCAGGTAGCGCCGCGCCAGCACGTCGGGGTTGGTCATGTGGTAGCCATGATGCTTGAGCCAGGCACAGCCGCGCGCGGCGATGGCGACGTCGTGCGGATACCCGGACGAGGCGATCAGTCGGACTTCGGTATGCGGCGGCCTGCTGTTCGGCGTGCTCATGCTTCAATATCGTTGTTCTTGTCGGGATCGGTGACAGGCGCGGCGGCGTCCTGCTGTGCCGCCTTCTGCGCGGCTTTCTGGGCCCGGCGGCGCGCGCCGAAGAAATCCTTCAGCATCTGGCCGCAGGTGTCGGCCAGCACCCCGCCGGCAATGGTGGTCTGGTGGTTGAGCTGCGCCTGCTCGAACAGGTTGAGCACGCTGCCGGCCGCGCCGGTCTTGGGGTCGGTTGCACCGAACACCACGTGGCGCAGCCGCGCGTGCAGGATCGCGCCGCTGCACATGACGCACGGTTCCAGCGTCACGTACAGCTCGCACTCTGGCATGCGGTAGTTACCGATCACCTGGGCGGCGGCGCGCAGTGCCTGCATCTCGGCATGGGCGGATGGGTCCACCGAGCGGATCGGCAGGTTGTGGCCGCGCGCGATGATGGTGTCGTTCCAGACCACCACCGCGCCCACCGGCACCTCGCCGGCGGCTTCGGCCAGGCGGGCTTCTTCCAGCGCGGCGCGCATGTAGCGCGCATCGCGCTCGGCAGCCTCGACCGGGTCTTCAGGCAGGGCGCGCAGCGCGCGCAACGGCAGCGGTGGCGTCTCTGTCATCGTCCCCGCTCAGTCCTGCGCCGGCAGCACGGCGGGCGCGCTCACTTCCGCCCAGCAGTTGGGCGTTTCGAACAGCACCAGCCTGGTCAGCTGCAGCTGGTGGCCGAAGCAGTCCTTGAACACCGGCGCCAGGATGTCGAACGCGACCTGGGCCAGGTTCTCGACCGTCGGGATCGCGTCCAGCACCACGGTCTTGTGCCCTTCCATCGATTGCAGGAAGTTCAGCAGCGCGGTGTCGCCACGGTAGATCAGGAAGGCGTGGTCCCACTTGTTGACCAGGTGCTCGTTGGCCAGCGCCTTGATGTCGCCGAAGTCCAGGATCATGCCGTCATCCGACGCGCCCTCGCGGTGCAGGACCTCGCCCGACAGCGTCAGGTCCAGCCGGTAGCGGTGGCCGTGGATATTGCGGCACTGGCCGCAGTGGTTCGGGATGCGGTGGCCGGAGTCAAACTCCAGCCGGCGGGTAATGGAAACTTGTTTGCTCATGTGTACCGGCGCCGGTGCCGGCCGCCTGCGTTGGAACGGACGCTGCGCGCGCGCCCGAAGCCTGTATTGTGTACGTTTTGCCGCCCCTTGGGCGACCTGTCGATACCGTCGATGCCGCGCCGCTCAGCGGATGCCCAGCAGCTTGTGGGTCTGCAGCGACAGCCGCCAGCGCGGATGGCGCTGGCAGAACGCCACCGCGGCGGCGGTATTTTCCCTCGCCAGCGGGCCATCCATGGCCTGCACCAGGAAATGGCGGAAATCAAGCTGCTCGTATGCGGCAAAGTCCTGGCCCTCCTGCGGGATCACGACCTTCAGCTCGTCACCACGCGTGACCACCAGTTCCGAGCCCATCTTGGGGCTGACGCAGACCCAGTCGACCCCCGGCGGCACGGCGATGGTGCCGTTGGTTTCGATCGCGA
Organism: Cupriavidus sp. GW823-FHT06D04; assembly: GCF_058795055.1. Taxonomy (NCBI): domain Bacteria; kingdom Pseudomonadati; phylum Pseudomonadota; class Betaproteobacteria; order Burkholderiales; family Burkholderiaceae; genus Cupriavidus; species Cupriavidus sp. GW823-FHT06D04. Next base: position 31,177 of record NZ_JBXAHL010000043.1, read on the forward strand.
TCTCGAAGCCCTGCGCATGCAGCGCGTCGATCAGCGGCGCGTCGAGCTGCAGCAGCGGCTCGCCCCCGGTGCAGACCACCAGCGGCTGGCCGCCGGCGCCCTGCGGCCATTCCGACGCGACCACCGCGGCCAACTCTTCGGCCGTGCGGTACTTGCCGCCGCGGGTGCCATCGGTGCCGACGAAATCCGTATCGCAGAACTGGCACACCGCGCTGGCGCGGTCGTCTTCGCGGCCGCTCCACAGGTTGCAGCCCGCAAAGCGGCAGAACACCGCGGCGCGGCCGGCGTTGGCGCCTTCGCCCTGCAGCGTATAGAAGATTTCCTTGACGGCGTAAGTCATGCGTGGGGGTCTCTCTGGGACCGTTCTGGGACCGTTTTTGGACCGTTAACGGGCATTCGGCCGCCCTTGGGCTGGCCGGGGTTTCAACAGGTATTGGGCAAAGGCCGGATAACAAGTATCACGGATCCGGGCTCGGGCTCCCGGATCGGCGCCGCAGGGCTGGCAGCGCGGGCGGTGTGCACCGGGTTTTCCGTGCAGGGCTCCGGGCACTGCCGGAGGAACCGCCTGAGGCCTGTCGCAGGCTGCGTCCGGCCGGTCCGGACGTAGCGCAAGTATACCAGAGGGGTCAGGGTTTTCGCTTAGAGGCTGGCGGGATGCGGTCCCCACCGCCGGCCAGGGCCAGGTGGCGCAAGGTTTCGCCGCTGGGTGCCGCCAGATGTGGCCGGATCGGCAGCTCCAGGCCGTCGTCGGTACGCAAGGGCAGCGGTTGAGCCCCTCCGGCTGCGTAAAGCCCAGCAGCGCATGCAGCGTTGAATCGCGCAGCCTGCCGATGCGGATGGCGACATCGGTGCGGTGCTCGATCAGGCATGGTCAGCTTCATTCTTGAATTTTAGTCAAATATCTTCTGCAGATCACCGGGTTTTTCTGCAAAAGCATCCCAGGCACACTCCGCCCTGTTCCTGGCTCCTTTTGCCATTGTTGCCCTTACCGGAGACTGCATCATGCCCATTGCCCTGTTCGCGCTGACCATCAGCGCCTTTGCCATCGGCACGACCGAGTTCGTGATCGTTGGCCTGATTCCCACCATTGCCGCCGACCTGCATGTTTCCCTGCCATCGGCCGGGCTGCTGGTCAGCCTGTATGCGCTAGGTGTCGCGATCGGCGCCCCGGTGCTGACCGCGCTGACCGGCCGGCTGCCGCGCAAGCTGCTGCTGTTGTCGCTGATGGCGCTGTTCACCCTCGGCAACCTGCTGGCGTGGAAGGCGCCCGGCTATGAATCACTGGTGCTGGCGCGCGTGCTGACCGGCCTGGCCCACGGTGTGTTCTTTTCGATCGGTTCGACCATCGCCACCGGGCTGGTGCCGCGCGAGAAGGCCGCCAGTGCCATCGCCATCATGTTCACCGGCCTGACCGTGGCGCTGGTGACCGGCGTGCCGCTTGGTACCTTCATCGGCCAGCACTTCGGCTGGCGCGAGACCTTCCTGGCCGTCTCGGCGCTGGGCGCGGTGGCCTTTGTCGGCAGCCTGCTGTTCGTGCCGCGCACCATCGCGCATACGCCGCCGGCGTCGCTGCTGCAGCAGGCGCGCGTGCTGGCCGAGCCGCGGCTGCTGCTGGTCTACGCCAAGACCGCGATCGGCTATGGCGGTTCGTTCATCCCTTTCACCTTCCTCGCCCCGATCCTGCAGGACGTGTCCGGCTTTGACGCCGGCGCGGTCGGCCTGGTGATGCTGGTGTATGGTGTCTCGGTCGCCGCCGGCAACATCTGGGGCGGCCGCCTGGCCGACCGCCACGGGCCGATCCCGGCGCTGAAGCTGGTGTTCCTGCTGCTGGCCCTGGTGCTGTTCGTGCTGACCTTCACCGCGCCGCATCGCTGGCTGGTGGTGGCGACCGTGCTGGCCTGGGGTGCCGTGGCCTTCGGCAACGTGCCCGGCCTGCAGGTCTATGTGGTCAAGCAGGCGGAGCGCTTCACGCCTGACGCCGTGGACGTGGCTTCGGGCCTGAATATTGCCGCCTTCAATCTCGGCATTGCCGGCGCGGCATGGGCCGGCGGGCTGATCGTGACCCACCTGGGGCTGATGCAGACCCCGTGGATTGGCGCGCTGGTCGTGCTGGTGGCACTGGCCCTGACCGAGCTGAGCGGGCGCCTGGACCGCGCCGCCGGCTTCGATGCCCGCAGCGGCGGCGTTCCGGCCAGTGCCATGACGCACTGATAGCAGATCGAAATGCCCCCGTTCCTGCAGAACCGCAAGCTTGCCGACTTCACCCGCGCGCAAGGCATCCACATCACCGCATACGTGCCGCTGGCCTACGCCAAGGTGATGCACGACCCGGTGCTGCAGCGGATTGCACTGGCGCACGACGCATCTCCCGCGCAGGTCGCGCTGGCCTGGCTGCTGCAGCAGGGCTGTGCGGTGATTCCGTCGTCGACCAGGCGCGCCAAACTGGAGAGCAACTGCCGGAGTTCGCGCCCTCGCGGCGTGGGGCATTGTCAATGCTTTGCAAGCGCATGATGCGCTGTCGAATGTACTTCGCGTCGACACCAGTGGGCTGTTAAAAGGCAAGGGTCAACCTCCGGCAAATTCTGGCCGTTACCCCGATGGGAGCATGACGATTTGTGCTCGGTCGCACATTCCGCATGCATCAATACAGCGCCCTGGAGGCGCATGGAGGGGGCGATTCTGACAATTGTTGGGCGCTCTAGGAATGCTGCGACAGACAAGAACCGGGGTAATGGAGGGGGACATGAAAAGCACAAATGAGCAGTCACTGCGCTTTCAGGTCGATAAATGGCTCGCGCCTAGCCCAACGTCGTCCATCCACGTAGTCGAATTCAGTCGCACCCTATCGGGCCGGCGACGCTACGTATGCGTTGAGACCGTGCATCCGGCCGGTTTGCGCGCGTTGTTCTTCTTTAGGCACGATGACGGCTGCTGGCACGTGTTTCCGCCTGCAGTCGATGCCTGCCAATGAGTACTGACATTGTGCCGTTGTGAGCAGCCATTGCCAGTTCGTTTCAAATAGTCCGCCTCTGGTCGGCCGAATTGCCGCGCGGCAACTCGTACTGGACCGGGGCATGGTTGCGCACCACATCAAGGTCTCCCTCGGCTGGCTCGACGGGCGTACAGCTTGCTTGCGCCAATCCAGGTGCGCGAGAAATTCCTATGCTTGAAGCGTCCCCTCTAGTCTCGTTCACTTTGGCAGGACAATATGAAGCCGACAATTCACTATTTCCATACGCATCCACCCCATCACGGTGCACGGTACTACTTGACGCTAGCAGCTTGTCTTCTGATGCCCGCCGCTATCTACGCGCTCGTGGCGCTTTGGTCAAAGCTCTAACGGGCTTCCACGCTGGAATCACCAGGCACCGGGTTCACATCTGAACCGATACGCGCCTCGCGGACGGGAGAATGCCATCGGCCCTACAACCTGATCTCAGCGTTGGTTGGCCGTGCCGGCCGGGCGCTCAGCGCGCTGTGGATAGCCATCAGTGGTGCATGCCGCCGCCATGAAAGCCACCATGCGAGCCACCTCCACCCCCACCGTGGAACCCCCTATGGAAACCGCCATGGGAGCCGGAATGAAAGCCGCCATGGAAACCACCACGAACGATCACGCCCGGCCTGCGGACGAACACATGGTGCATATGGTGGAAGTGATGGAAGCGGTCAACAAAGATCACGCTGGCACCAAAGCCCACGCCGACCGGCGCCCAGTACCAGGGATCATAGTAATAGGCCGGGGCCGCATAGGTGACCACCCCGCTTGCTCCGTCGACCAACTGCCACGTCCCGTCCGGCTGCAAGCAAGCCACCCCCGAGATCACCTGCAGCACGCCGTCAATCTCGGCCTGTCCAACCACTTGCTGGCAGGGCGCCGACACCAGTTCCTCGGCCGGCGCCGCCACGCCAAAGCTGAGGCCTGCGCACACGGCCGCTGCGGCCGCCAAAACCTTGCCCATGATTGTCACCCTGACCTCAAAGTCCCGACGTATGTCCTCGCGGAGCGCATGGCACATCGGTTTGCCGCCGGCCCGCACTGCATGAAGTAAACGGATTAGCGGCACGTTTTATTCCACAGGCGGTGAGGTTGCGCCTCACTGCCATCCCTGCGGATTTCCGCCCACGCTGCTGCAGACGTCCATCGCGATCTCGCGCAGGCGCGGCTCGCTGCGCTGGCCCGAGAGCGCGTAACCGGCACCCGCGCTGGCCCAATAGAACGTGCGCCGGTCCTCCTGGCGCAGCAAACGGAAGGAGGCGTGCTGCGGCGCAGCCTCGGTGATATACAGCGTGAGGCGCCTGCCCGCCTGGTTCTGATACATCAGCTGTGCCGCCGGGCCGGCCGCGCCGGGCAAGAGCCGCCCACCCATCAGCGTGTAGCCGTATTCGTTCAGCGCTGGAATCGTCAGCGTGCGCGCCAGCCGGCGCGACAGCCACTCCACCAGGTGCGCCTGATCGGTGGCAGCCACTTCTACCGGGTGGCGCTGCTCCGGCGCGTAGACCGCGTAGGCAAGGTCGGCATGGCGGGAGAAAGCCCAGGGATCGGCCTCGCGCGCCGACAGCCACACGCCGCCGGTGCCGAGGATCATCCCCGCGCCGGCCCAGGCCAGCGCAGCCGACACGCGCCGCCACCACGTACGGCGCGGCAGCACCAGTACATAGCGCACATCCGTCGGCAACGGAAACAACGACCTGAGTGCGGCACCCTGACGCCGGTAATCCTCCACACGTGCGGAGGCCTGTACATCGTGCGCCAGCGCGGCCGCGACCTCGGCCTGCTCGTGCGGCGCAAGCTCGCCATCGACCAGAGCCGAGAGCCGCTCCAACTCCGGGCCTGTCGTCAGCGCGGTGGAACTTCGATCATCAGTCATGGCCTCTGCCTCACGACTTTGAAAATCCCGGGCCGGCTTCCAGCATCGCTGCCGAGCAGCACGCGCAGGTGCTCGCGTGCCCGCGACAGCCGCGACATCACCGTCCCCACCGGCACCTGCAGGATGGCGGCAGCTTCCCGGTAGCTCAGTTGCTCCAGCGTCACCAGCAGTAGCACGTCGCGCTGCTCCAGCGGCAGGCGGTACAGCGCGCGCTGCAAATCGAGCAGCAGCAGCCCACCGACCTCCCCGACCGGCGCTTCCAGCCTCTGCCACACAGGGTCATCGGCATCAAGCGCTAGCTCGCGGTGCTTGCGCAACTGATCGATATAGAGGTGACGCAGTATGGTCATCAACCAGGCGCGCGTATTGCTGTGGGCGCGCAGCATCGAGGTGCGCGCGAGCGCGCGCTCGAGCGTGTCCTGCACCAGGTCATCCGCCCATGCGGCATCACCCGTCAGCGCGCGCGCGTAACGGCGCAGCTGCGGCAGGCAGGCGGCGAGGTCGTCGCGCAAGCTCACCGGGATGGATACTCCTCGGGCTGGCGGCCAGGACCAATTAGTAGCCGCCGCGATACATTGCGCCGCCAGAGCTCCGGCTACTGCCACTGCGAGATGAGGACGAACCGCCCGCCGGATCCGTGCCACTGTCGGTGGAGCACGCCGCCACCGCCATCATGGCAAGCAGCAGGCCAGAAATCAGATGGGGCACTTTCATTTCAGTCTCCAGGAGGCAGGCCGCGGCGCAGCATTCTCCACGTCGGGAACGCCGCGCCCGGGCAGCGCGATGTTGCTGCCGCCGGAGCCTGTCAACTGAGTAAACGCGCCGCGGCGGCGCTTTATTCCACTGTCATGGATTTTGTCCCACAAGCCCCGCCGCGTGGGAGGCTTCGCGCCCGGCATTTTTCCTACTGGCCCTGCTCGGCTTCTTACTTCAGCCCCAGATAGTCGCGCTTGCCGATATGCACACCCTTATGGCGCAGGATGTCGTAGGCCGTGGTCACGTGGAAGTAGAAATTGGGCAGCGCAAAGCCCAGCAGGTAGGACTTGCCGTCGAACGTCATCGGCCCCTGGCGCAGCTTCAGCTCGATCGTGCGCTGCTCGCTGCCTTCCAGCTGCTCGGGCGCGATCTGCTCCAGGAACACGATGGTGCGGGCGATGCGGTCCTGCAGTTCGGCAAAGGTGGTTTCGGTATCGGCGAACGACGGCACCTCGATGCCTGCCAGCCGCGCGGCACAGCCCTTGGCGGCGTCGCTGGCGCGCTGCACCTGTGCCGGCAGCGCATCCATGTCGGCGATCAGGCGGGTCTGGATCAGGTCGGCCGGGTCCATGCCCTGCGCCTGGGCGTGGGCCGCGCCCTTGTCCAGGATCTCGGCCAGGTTGGCGAGTGCGCGGATGAACGGGGGAATCGAAACGTCGTACATCGAGAGTGCCATGGGGGATCTCCTGTGCAGGCCTTGGTTGGAAATTCTCATCGTCGGGGGCCGTCGGGCCGCACCGCTGCCGCGAGCATAGACCGGATCGGCATTTGCTGCCGGACTACCCCTGCGCACACGCGGCAGGCGGCTGGATGTCGCGCAGCACCTTGCCGACCGCGGCCAGGAAGCGGCGCCCCGCCAACGGCAACGGCGCCAGGCTGAAATGGGTCGCCCAGATTTCCAGGCCGACCGCGGGCAACACCGGCCGCACCGCCAGGGCCGCGCGCATGGCTGGCGTCACGCTCCACGCATCCACCAGCGCCAGCCCCAGGCCCTGCTGCACAAAGGCGCATGCCGTGACCGGGGAATGCACCTCGATGGCGGGCGCGCCGCTGTCGCTGTCGCCGAAGAAGCCGGCCAGCGCACGGCCCAGCGGCGTGTCGGGCGGATAGCCGATCCACGCGCTGCCGGCGAAATCCTCCGGCGTCACCGCCTCGCGGCCTGCCAGCGGATGGTCCGGCGGCAGGACACACAGCATCGGCTGGCGCCCGAGCAGCGTGGACGACAGCGTCAGATGCCCGGCCGGCACCATCGACACGCCGACATCGGCCCGACCGCTCAGGAAAATGCCGACCAGTTCGTCGAAGGTGACGCTGCGGTAGTCAATGCGCGTGGGCACGCCGCCCGCGCGCAGCTGCGCCAGCGCACGCGGCACCAGCTGCTGCGCGAACGCGGCGCTGGCCACTACGCGCAGCGTGCCGGCGCCTTCGCGGTGCAACGCCGCAGCCAGCTCGTTGACGCGCCGTACGCCGCTGTAGACCTGCTCGACCTCGGCAAACAGGCGCCGCGCTTCAGGCGTCGGCAACAGCTTGCCGCGCGCGCTCGAACAAGGGGTAGCCGAGCCGGCTTTCGGTCAGCGCCAGCACCCGGCTGACCGCGGGCTGCGACACAAGCAGCATGCGTCCGGCACCGCTGACCGAGCCCGCCAGCATGATGGCCTGGAACACCTCGATCTGGCGCAAGTTGAGCGGCCGGCCCGATGGCGCAGCCACCCCTGCTCCCATGCACTCGCCTGTGCCTGCCACTGCGTCCGACCGTCCGCGCTGCCTCATGCCAGCCCTAACGCAGCGCTGCAAGCTGCGCTGCAGGCATCGGACGTGCGCAAGGGCCTGGCGGCGCTGGGCGCCGAGCCGGCCGGCGGCTCGCCCGCGCAGTTCCGGAAGCTGATCGATGCCGAGACCGCCAAATGGCGTGCCCTGATTAAGTCGGCCCATATAGAGCAGCTGGACTGAACCATGCCCGCGCGGCCAGGCCAGGTGCCGCGGCCGGGGACCTGAGGGGCGCCTGAGGGGCGGCGGGCAAGATGGCGCACCCGCAGCGGGCAACCGGCGACCGGCAACCTGAATTAACATATCCGGTCATCGTCCCCGCTATCTTGCGGCCTTGTGGCCGCGCCCCACATGAATGCGCCGCTCCCTCTTCGCACGGAATGCCCGCCCGGCGCCTGCATCTGCGGGCGCGAAGCCTTGCTGAGTGACCCCAACGCCGACTTGCGCGTGCTGCGGCTCACCCGCGCCGAGGAAAAGCGGCTGGTCGAACGGCTTGAGAGCCTGACCAGCCTGGCGGAATTGCAGCGCATGGAAAGCCTGATGCAGGCCCAGCTGGGCATCGTGCTGACCATCACCCCCAGCGCCCGCGGCGTGCGCACAGTGCGCGGCATCAGCATCCAGGTGCAGGAGCAGCCCGGCCTGTGCCGCAAGATCCGCCAGTCGATCCCCGCCGCCATCCGCCGCAGCATGGAAGAGCATCCCGAGATCGCCTATGCGATCGTGGATGCGCATGACCTGCTGGGCGGCATCTGAACGGGACCGCGCAGCCGTTCAGGCGTTGCTGTCCGCAAGGCGCATCACGTGCTCGCGGATATCCACCGGCCATGTCTCGAGCCGCTGCGCAAAGCCCGCCACATCGCCCGCGAACAAGGCCCGCGTAGCTTCCTCGAAGCCGGGCAGATCTCCCGCCATCACCACCATGAAGTGGTAGGCGCGTTCGCTGGCGCGGCGGCCGCGGTCCTTGTCCGCGTTGTCCCGGCGCGCCTGCTCGACCAGCTTGCGCAGGGCCACGGATGCCCCGCCTGGCTGGGCGGCCAGCCATTCCCAATGGCGCGGCAGCAGCGTCACCTCGCGCGATACCACGCCAAGCTTCGGGCGCCCTCGGCCCCGCGGCTCGGCCACATCCGCTGCTTCGTCGTTGTCGCCGGCTGGCTGCCGCGGGGATTCGAGCTGCGCGGCGCGCTCGGCAGTCCGCTCAAGTAAGGCGGCCTCCGTCCCGCTCGTATCCAGGTCGATCGAGCGCCCGCTGCTGTCGTCGAAAACCAGCACGGGTCCGCCCGCGCCGGCTTCCAGCGCGCGCTTGAGCGCCAGCGCATTGGCTTGCAGCGAGCCCGTGGCGATACGCCGGTGGCCGTCGAAGGTGGTGTAGTTGTGAAGCGTTGCGTTGGTCATGGGGATATCCCTTGGAGACGATTCCCGAATATTACCCGGATAAAATAAGATGTAAATATCATCCGGGTATAAATAAAACCACCCCGCTGTCGGGTCACCAGGGTTCCAGGTTCCAACCATCCGACGTAGCCGCCAGGCGATGGGTCAGCCCCAGGCTGCCCATGAACACATCGTCGTGGGACACCACCACCAGTGTGCCCTGATAGCCGCGCAGCATCGTTTCCACTGCCTGCACAGACGCCAGGTCCAGGTGGTTGCTGGGCTCATCGAACAACAGCAGCTGTGCCGGCGGATCGGCATACAAGGTACAAGCCAGCGCGGCCTTCAGGCGCTCGCCGCCACTGAGCAGGCCGCTGGGTGCGGTGACCTTCTGCGCATCGAGATCCAGCAGCGCAAGCCGCGTGCGCAAGGCCGCCTCCCCGGCGGTGTGGTTGGCGGCCAGCATCTGTTCGATGGCTGAGCGCTGCGGCAGCAGGCCGGCCAGCTGCTGGTCGAGGTAGGCGTTTTCGACATGCACCGCGCAGCGGCCAGCCAGCGGCTGCAACTGGCCGGCAAGCAGCTTGAGCAAGGTAGATTTGCCGCAACCGTTGGGGCCGACGACGCCCACGCGCTGCTGGCCAGTCAGCACCAGGCTGATGCGGCGCGTGGCGGCCGGCACGAACGGCAGATCGACCTCCTCCAGTTCAGCTACGCGGCGTTGCGCGGTCTGGCTGACAGGCAAGGCGAGCAATACGATCGCGGCATCGTCCTCCACCTGTTGCGCGGCGTCGCGCACGCGCGCATCGAGCGCTTCGCGCGTGGCGGCTTGCTGCAGGCGCAGCCTGCCTGCCGATGCCTGGCTGCGCTCCTTCTGCCGGCCCAGCAGGATGCTGGCCTGGTTGGCATCGTGCGCCTGCCGGTTGCCACGGGCCTGCCGCCGCTCCTGGCGTTCACGCTGCGCACGCAGCGACTGTTCTTCCCGCTTGCGTTCGAGCTTGCGCTGGTCCAGCTGCCGCAAGGCGTTCTCTCGCTCCTGCGCCTTGCATTGCGCATAGAACGAATAGCCGCCGCCATAGCTGCGCAACCCGAGCGACGACAGCTCGACGATGCGCGCCATGCCCTCCAGCAACCGCCGGTCATGGCTGACCACCAGCAGGCCGCGCTGCCAGCGTTGCAGTTGCGCGATCAGCGCCAGCCGGTTCGGCCGGTCCAGATGATTGCTGGGTTCGTCGAGGATCAGGAAATCGGCATCCGACAGCAACGCGCCGATCAGTGCCACGCGCATGACTTCGCCGCCGCTCAGGGTGCTCGCCGGGGTATCCGCCTGCAGGTGGCCCAGGCCATTGCGTTCCAGCTCCTGCCGCAGCCGTTGCGGCATGTTCCAGTGCTCGCCGACGTCATCGAAGTCTTGTGCCGCGGTGCTGCCGGCCTCAAGGCGTTGCAGCGCATCCAGCACCGGTTGCACGCCAGCCAGCCCCGCCACCGACGTCTGCACGGCATGCGCAGCCTGCTGGGACAGGTAATGCAAGCTGCCCGACCGCACGCAACGCCCCGCGGAGGGCTCAAGCTCCCCGCCCAGGATGCGTGCCAGCACGGACTTGCCGATACCGTTGCGCCCGACCAGGCCGGTGGGGCGAACGTCAAATTGTTCGGACAGTTCAGAGAAGAGCGTCCGGCCGTCGGGCAGGACATAGGAAACGCTTTCCAGCGTCAGCTTGGGATTTGACATGCAAGATTCCAGGGATGCCAGGAACTCCCCCTGCTTTGGGGGCGGTGGAGACTGGCCGTCATGCAGACGGCGGCATCAATGGCGCATGGCAGGAATCCTCCGCGGATGGGGTTTGAATCGGCGAGGCATGGGGACGCATGCCTGAGTACGTCGCCCTGCCCTACTCTCTGACTCGGCTAAAACTATAAGTTCACCGGATCGGTAGCCAGCAGGTGATTGGAGAATGCTGCCTTGGTCTCGCACCGCCACGTCGCCCACAGCTTGCAGCCGTTCGGGTTGTCCGTGCCCCGGTCCAGCTCAATGGCAAGCCAGTTCCTGGCCGGCATCACGTACCGGTTGGATCCGGGAAAGAGCATCATTTCCGCAGACAGGTTGACATCCAGCGCCTGCTTCGACTGGGCAACGTTGTTCAGCACATGGAAGAACAGACGCTCCATGACCCCGACCAGCGAGGGATGCACCACGGCAGTACTGGTCAGCTGCTGTATCTGCGCCCAGTTGTCCTTCGGCCCCACGTCTTTCCTGTAGGCGACACCCCAGGCCGCGACATGGACATCACCAGAGATGATCGTCACGCGCAGCTGCTTCTGGCTGGCTGTCTTGAGCAACGTCTCTACCAGGCGCTTCCTCTCGCCCTCGTGATCGTCGTGGGTCCAGTGGTCCTTCAGGTCATCGGCACTGCTGTCGAGCACATGATCCTGGCCAAAGTTGTCCAGGAAGGCTTCGGCCAGCGACAGCTTGGGATGGACCACCGGCACGGAGGACAGCAGCAGCAGATGCTGGCAATTGATGCCGCCAGGGTTGGCGGCGTGGCCCGATTCGACACCCGACAGCCACCGCTGCAGTGCGCCCCAGGTACCGGGTCCAAGCACCTGCTCCTGGGATCGTTCGGTCCTCAGGTCAGCAACGATCAGACTGACTGGGCCAGCCGAATGCGTGAACGTGAACCCCGGCTGCTCGTCCAGCAACGGCAGCGCAAGCTTGTCACCGGACAGCACCTGAGACCACTTGACCGGTTCGAACAATGGATCGTCAGACCGGACCCTGACGTCAGTGCGCGGCACCAGGTCGGGAAGCTGTTCGACAGCATGCTGCATCTGGAAGACCCAGAACGCCCGGCGCGCATGGAAGAACAGCCGCTGGAACAATGGACTGCGCTGCATCTCGGGGCTATAGGAACCCCAGCCGTCGAAGATGTCATGGTCATCCCACATCATCACCGTGGGGATCCGTGCCATGGCCTGGGCAGCGTCGAGCGGCTTCTCTGCACTACCCCACCCTGACCTGGCATGAGGCAGCCAGCGCTCGCTGTAGAGCTTGAAATAGTAGTCCTCGATTTCTTTCTCGAGGTCAGCGTCCACCGGGTACTGCAGCTGCTCCTCCCGCGCCAACCCGATCCAGCGCTTCAGCAGCTTGATGTCTTCCCAGATCGAATCGAAGTAGATCTGGTCGCCGCCCATCAGCATCAGATGGAAGCGCTGATTGCCCTGGTCATGGGTACGCGCCTCGTGCCAGAGCTGCTCCTTGTCCAGCTCATAGCCTGGCGGACGGATTTCCTTGTCGTGGTTGCACAGCAAGTCCGCCCATACCGCGTTCTCGGCCTTGACCAGCTTGCGCATGCCGCCCGGGTCGGAGAATCCGTTGCACGAAACATAGGCCATGCGCGGCGCGTAGCCCTTGCCGGGCACGGTAAAGTGCCACGCCTCCCCGACACCTTCGATGCTGTACGGTACCCGCCGTTCGTTCTTGCGCAGCTTGCAGGACAGGTCGTAGCGCAGATAGGTGCGGCCCGCATGCTGCAGCAGGGTCACCGGCTTGCCGGCCTTGCGGCCTTCCACGGTGACCTGAGGAACCCTGGCTTGATCTTCTATGCCAACGAGCGCCGTCACCTTCCATGAGCCATCCGTTCCGAGGCCACGAAACGACAGCACGGGTCCGAGCAGTAGCTTGCTCATTTGTGATGGTCTCCCTTTGGTCACCTTTTGTTGTTCGCCCGCGGGCTGCGCTGGCGCGATCGCCGCGAAAGGCCTGGCGCCGGCAATGGGACGCCTGGCCATCCATGCCGGGGACATAAGGTGAACGAAGAGAGAATGCGCGTCAAGCGCCACCTGCTGGCTCGCCAGGGGCCTGTGCTTCAGGCACCCCGCCCTGTGAGCCGCGCCAGCGTCTGTTCCAGCTCGCGACGATCCGCCTGCCGCTTGGCTGGCGAGCGCTGGGCCAGGTTATGCAACTTGCGCCGTATGCCCGGCAACTCAACTGCGTGAGGAAGCCCGATGAGCCCGAAATCCGGCTTTTCATCCTCCACGGATCCAAGAAACGCACGGGATGGCTCATCCAGCCACTCCGCCACTCGCGCCAGCAGGCGCTCGCGGCTTTCCAGCAGCGCTTCCGCACTGACAGGCTCGGCAGTCATCCCTTTGAAATGCGCGTCGAACGTTGCCGCGAAATCCGCCGGCGCGCGAGGGGCCAGCATCTCCCAGGCAGGTTTGGGGCTGCAGGTCAGGTACACCAGGAAAGTCCGCCAAAGCCTCTCATCCGCACGTTCGTCCTCCAGCAGCAGACTGACATCAAACAGATCGCGCGGATGCTGCCTCGACAACGCTGCGGCCAGCTTGCCGGCATAAAGATCGGCGAAATCAAGCACCTGCACGGAGGCGAAGCCAAAAGCCTCCTCCACCTTCGGCCTGACCACCATGCTGCGCACCGGATGCACTGTGCCGCGCATGACCGGTGTTGTCTCGACCTGCACGCGCGCGCGGCCACGGCTGGCCACCAATCGCGTCACCGACCGCGTACCCTCGCCCGCCGACGACTGCACCTGCAGTTGTAGCGGGCGGGCGCGCAGTGCATCGGCCAGTTGCTCCAATGCCGCAGCAATCGAGGCCGCATCCTCGGCGAAGTCATGCACGGGCAACCAGGCCAGGTCGATGTCCACCGACAACCGCGGAAGGTCATGCTCGAACAGGTTGATCGCCGTGCCCCCTTTAAGTGCGAAGCGCGGCTCTTTCGCCAGGACCGGCAGGATCTCGACCAGCAATTGCACCCGGTCGGTATAGCGCTTATCCCAGATGCTCATCCAGGTCTCCAGGCAAAGTAATCTGGTAGGTCGGATGCAGGCGTCCACCGGGCACCAGCGCGCGCTTGCCCCGGCCCAGATCGACGCCATCGAGTGGCACATGCGCTAGCCATGCATGCCGGTGGCGTTCGGCCAGCGCCAGGAACAGGCGCTTGGCCTTGATGCTGCGGCAATGGCGCAGCATCATGCCGACCCGTTGCGGCCGCAGCGTCGTCATCGCCTGCATCAGCGCATCGACCTCATAGACCAGGGCCGCATTTGCCACGCCATCGCACAGTTCCAGCATGGCCCGCTCCGGCGTGGAACAGGCCAGGGCATCGGTGCCTGGGCTGACCTCGTGCCATGTCAATCCCTGATCGAGCAACGCCTTTTCCGGCAGCTCGGGCATGAAGTGCAACGCAGTCAGTTCGAAAGGCCCCTTGCCGTGAAACTCGAAGTGTTCGTTCAATGGCAGCTTGCCCACCCAGCCTGGCAGCCGTTGTGGCCCGTAAAGCGTGATCGTGCCCGCTTCGCCCAGGCGCAGGTAGTGCTCATGCCCCTGCATGGCCAGCGCAAAGCGCCCACCGACGTGCACAGCCAATGCCTCGTTGGCCTGAAGGGAATGGACCACGCCTTGCCACTGCAGGCGCCCGCCCTGCCTCATGTAGACACCACGCGCTGGCGAAACCAGCCAGCCACTGGCCACATAGCGTGCGACAAGGCTGTTGGAATACCCATGCGCGCGCAGCCATCGGCTGGATACCAAGGTGGTATCACCAAGCCTTACCAGAAGCTGGTTTAGTTTTCCGTGATTTTGATCACTCATGGTGTTCAAAATACACGCTTAGCAAACCCTTGCCAACGAAAGGTTTATCCCGATGCCGATTTGAGCACTATAAGTGATCTTTTTTCAACAATTATAAACCAGCGTCGTTGTGCAATGTCAGCCACCATGGCCAAAATCAAGCAGCACCTTGCAGCATTCGCCCGGATTGCCCTCGGCCAGTGCAAACGCGCCGGCAACATCGCGAAAATCGACGTGGTGCGTGACAATTTGCCCGGGATTGACCAGGCCTTTCGCGATCTAGTCAATCACCGTCGGGAACATCGCGCAGTTCAGCCGCGAGGCCGGCAGTCTCGCGCTCGCATTGCCGGTGCGCCATGGCTTTGCCCAGGCTGCCAGCATCCGGCTCAAATACGGCACGGCATTTCTGGCGGACCACCCTGGCACGTTGCGCATCAAGGAAGCCGCGGAAGCCATCCGCAAGGACACCGGCGGCAAGGTGGATCTCCAGGTATATCCCGCCAGCCAGTTGGGCACCGAGCCCGACATGATCTCGCAGACCCGCGCCGGGGCCATGGATTTCATGTCCACCGCCGGTACCAACCTGCAGACACTGGTGCCGACCGCCGGCATCAACGGCGTTGCCTTTGCCTTCAAGGACTACGACACAGTCTGGGCGGCCATGGATGGTGACGTCGGCGCGCACGTGCGGGCAGCGCTGGGCAAGGTCAACCTGCACGTGTTCGACAAGTGCCTGGACAACGGCTACCGCAATATCACCTCGGCCAGCCGGCCGGTTCAGACACCTGCGGACCTGAAGGGCTTCAAGATCCGCGTGCCCGGCATCCCGCTCTGGATCTCGATGTTCAAGGCGCTTGGCGCCTCGCCGACCGCCATTGCGTTCGGCGAGCTCTACTCCGCGCTGCAGGCGTCTATCGCCACCCACTTCTAGGGATTGGCTGTGAGGCCTTACCGTCACTCTTACCGCCAACTGCACTGAGGATTTGCTGGCGCGGGAGGTGGCGCGATTTGCGGGGCGACGACTCCTGGACGCATGACGGAGGCGCTTGCCCACCGAACGCGCCGGTGTCAATGAAAGGGCGCGGACGCGGTAGGCATCCTAGACAACGTGAGCGCAGCCACGATGGTGCTCACGATGATCTCCATCGGCGTGCCCGGTCCGAAAATTCCCTGCACACCGCACTGGCGCAGCAAGCGCCTGTGGTCTGCCGGAACAATGCCGCCGACGAAGACCGGCACATCGAGCGCGCGCTGCCGCAAGGCGTGTAGCAACGCCGGCAGCAGTTCCAGATGCGCGCCGCCCAGCGTGGAGATGCCGATCGCATCGAAGTCGCCATCGCAAGCAGAAGACGCAACCGCCTCGGCGGACTGGAACAGCGGTGTCAGTTCGACCACGAACCCGGCATCGGCAAGCCCGGCCGCCACCGCCCTCGCACCACGGTCGTGGCCGTCCTGGCCGAGCTTGGCCACGAGGATCCGGGGCGCGCGGCCAAGCCGCTCGTGCAGCGCACTGACGCAATCGCAGGCCGCCAGCCATTCCGTGTTGCCGGCGCGAGCCGTGCCATACAGCGCTGCGTCGTAGGACGACTGGACAGTATGGCGCGGCCAGACCTGGAGCAGCGCCCGGGTACATTCCCCGACCGTGGCGCGGCAACGCATGGCGTCGATCGCACAGGCCAGCAGGTTGCGCTTGCCCCGCCTGGCCGCCTCGGTCAACGCCGCCAGCGCATGCCGGACCGCCCCGTCATCGCGGCGGCTGCGCAGCGCGTCCAGGCGGCATGCCTGTTTCACGCGCACCTGGGTACCGTCGATCTCCAGGCATTCCTGACCATTGTCGTCGGGCTCCTGGTAGCGGTTGACACCCACCACGACCTCTTCCACCGCATCGAGCCGAGCCTGCGTCCGCAGCGCGGCCTGGTGGATGCGCCGCTGCACCCAGCCGGATTCGAGGGCTGGCAGGATGCCACCCTGGGCATCGATGTGCGCCAGCACCGCGCGAACCTCCGTCACCATGCGGCCGGTCAGCGACTCGATCAGGTAGGAGCCCGCCCACGGGTCCGCCACCTCGCACAGGCCAAATTCATGCTGGAGGATCAGCTGCGTGTCGCGGGCCAGCCGCGAGGCCTGCGCGCCCGGCAATGCCAATGCCTCGTCAAAGCCGTTGGTATGCAGCGACTGCGTACCGCCAAAGATCGCAGCCATCGCCTCGACCGTGGTGCGCGCGATATTGTTGAGCGGCTGCTGCGCGGCGAGCGTCCAACCCGAAGTCTGGCAATGCATGCGCATGGCGGTGGCGCGCGCGCTGGTGCCGCCCAGCTCGCACACGATGTCGTGCCACAGGAGCCGCGCGGCGCGCAGCTTGGCGATTTCAACGAAGAATGGTTTGCCGACGCCGAAGAAGAAGCTCAGTCCGCCGCAGAACGCATCGACATCAAGGCCGCGCTCACGCAGCAGGCCGACATAGGTCCTGGCATTGGCCAGTGTCAGCGCCAGTTCCAGCACCGGATCGGCGCCCGCTTCCTGGAAGTGATAACCCGAGATCGACATGCCGTTGAATTTCGGCGCATGCGCGGCCAGCCATTCGACCACGTCGGTGGCGATGCGCAGCGACGGCTGCGGCGCATGGATCCAGGTGTTCCGGACCATGAACTCCTTGAGGATGTCGTTCTGGATGGTGCCGCGCAGCTGTTCGAACGGGACGCCCGATTCCTCGGCCGCGACAAAGAACGCTGCCAGTACTGGGAGCACCGCACCACTCATGGTCATCGATGCTGACACACGGTCCAGCGCAATGCCTTTGAACAGGCGCCGCATATCGTCGACCGAGTCGATGGCCACGCCGGCCATGCCGACATCGGCCTGCGCCTGAGGGTCGTCGGAATCGTAGCCGCGATGGGTCGGCAGGTCGAAGGCCACCGACAAGCCCTGCGCGCCCTGCTTCAAGGCCTCGCGATAGGCGAGATTCGACGTCGCGGCGTCGCCGTATCCCGCGTACTGGCGGATGGTCCATGGCCTGCCGCGGTACATGGTGGAATAGGGGCCGCGAACGAACGGGGCCTCGCCGGGCATGTCGCCCAGGTGGCCAAGGCCAGTCAGATCGTCGGGCCCGTAGACCGGCTTCAGCTCCAGGGCGCCTGCCAGGTCGATCCGGTTCGCGTTCATCGTTGCCTCCAGCGTTTCTGCGTGACCACATCGGCGATCTTCTCGCCGTCGCGGCTGCGCCGGATCTCACACCAGTGCGTCAATCCCTCCTTGTCCTCGCGCAGTGCGGAAATGGTCAGCTCCAGCGACTCGCCGACATTGGCGTTGCCATGGAAGAACAGGTCCCGCGCGAACACCGAGGGCGGATCCGCGTCGCGGCGCCATTGCCATTCCGCGCGATCGACCATGGCCTGGAAGCTGGCGAAGTACAGCAGGTCGGCACCATTGAAGTCGTTGCAGGGGCACGGCAGGTATTCGGCCGCGTGGCAGACACGATGCCGGGCCTGATCGAGCCCGAGATGCGTGCCCCAGTCCCCGCAGCGAAACCGCCGTGCTAGCAGCGACAGTTCCGCCGCCTGTGCCGACGGGCCGGCGCCGGCCCACTTCGCGGCCACGGTCGGCATGGTGCGCACGACCGAGCGGTTGTCCCGCTCACGCGTGCGACGGATGAAGGTGGACAGCATCGTCACGCTGGCGCGGCGGTCCCCCTGCATGTCGACCGCATGTTCGCTGAGGTGCTTCACGCCGCCCGCTGGCAAGATGCGCGAGTCGATGCTGAACTCGGCGTGCTCGCCGACCGTTTGCGGCGCGGCATCGCGCACGCGGATCGCGGTGAACGCCGCATACACCGGATTGCCCTCGGCATCCCGGAAGTCCGGCACCGCCAGGCCGACGCCGGCGGCCAGCAGGCGCCAGTGCAGGTCGCCGCAGGTCTTCAGCAGCCAGTTCTCTGACAGGCCGGTGTATGCCAACTGGGGCATGCCGGCGACATGGCGCGAGACAAGGGCTTCCATGTCAGGCGGCCAGCGCGGTGTCGCTCTCGCCCGCGGCAATCAAACCCGCGAGGTATTCGGCGTCGCGCGCGATGCCGGAGAATCGCCCCGATCCCCACGTGTGCAACCACGGCAGCCCGAGGAAATACAAACCGGCGTGCGCTGTCACGCCACGTTCATGGCCTGGATAACCGCGGCCGTTGAATACCGGCACTTCGAGCCAGCTGAAATCCGGTCGGAAGCCGATGCACCAGATGATCGAACCGATGCCGGCTGCCTTGGGATCGAGTTCGGTGCGCTCGGCCGGTGGCGCCCATACGGGCGCATAGACGCTCGGCGGCGGCGCCTCCATGCCTCGCTCCGCGATGAACTTGTCGATGCTCGCGTTGATGCGGTTGTAGGTTGCATCGGCATCGTCCAGGTTGTGACGAAGGTCCGGCGCAAAACGAAGCTGGCCGTCGCGGTAGTCGCCCAGCACGCCGTAGAGCTCCATCCCCTCGGTGGCGAACTTGCGCAGGTCGATATCGCGGCCGCCGTCGCGACCGGTGACGTAGTGATTTGTGTTATCGCGCACGCCCTCGCGCAGCGGATGCTCGGTAACGGGCAGATCGTAGTACTTCATGTCCGCGAGCCAGTCCACGACGTCCCGCCCGCGATAGAAGCGCGCGCAACGCGGCGCCTCGCCGACGGCCAGATACACCTTGCGCCCGCCCAGGTGCAGGTCTTCGGCAATCTGCGCGCCCGACTGGCCCGAGCCAACCACGAGCACCGCACCCTCGGGCAGCGACCCGGGATTCCTGTATTCGGACGATTGCAATTGCCGGATCGACGTCGGCAGGCGCTCGGCCATGCGCGGCACGATCGGCGTGTGATAACCACCCGAGGCCGCCACCACCTGGTCCGCGGTGAATGCACCCTGGCTCGTCACCACGGAAAATCCCCCCTGGGCGCGCGCCTTCACTTGCCGCACCTCGGTATGCTCGAGTACCGGCGCGCCGACCGTCCGGATAAAGCCATCGAGATAGGCCGTGATTTCATCCTTCTTCATGAAGCCGTGCGGATCATCTCCCTGGTAGGGATAGCCCGGCAGCGCGCATTGCCAGTTCGGCGTCACCAGGCAGAACGCATCCCAGCGTTGCGTGCGCCAGGCGTGCGTGACGGTGTGCTTCTCGATGAGCAGATGGTCGATGCCGGCCTGCTTCAGGAAGTAGCTCATCGATAGTCCGGCCTGGCCGCCGCCGACAATGATGACGCCGTAGTGCCTGGGCTCTGCGGCCTGGCCCGGATTGGTGTTGATGATGTGGGACATGTTGGATCCTTTGAGGCGAGAAATTTGAAGAACGGTTAGCTGCCAAAGCCGAGAAAACGGACGGTGGCGCCGTCCTGGCCCCGGAACCGCTGCGCGGCAATTTCCAGGATGCGGAGCTGATCCATTGCGGAGGAGCAGGCGTAGCCATACCTGGCCCGCACCCGCTCGGATGCGGCGCCCAGCGCGGTACGCGCACGCTCGACGAACTCGTCCAGCGGATACGCTGTCCCTTCGACAAAGTGCTCCGTGACGATGGAGGATGGGGAATAGCAGGCCATCTCGGTCTGGTCAGGCCAGCGGATGCGGAAATGGGTAACCGGCATGGCAGTTCTCAGGTTGGGGAATCGATCGGCGTGGCCAGGCGCGTCGGCAGGATGAACCCCGCCTCGCGCAAGTCCCACAACGTGGCCCGTTCGCCGGCGTGCGTGAGCGTGGCGACACGGGAATCGTCGATGGCGCCGATCTGGGCGCAGGCAATGCCGCGATCGAGGAAGCGGCGTTCGACCGCCTGCGCATCGTCGTCATCGACGGCCAGCAGGAAGCCATAGCTGGGGAATGCCGTCAGCCACCGCTCCAGCGGCACGCCAGCGGGCCGGGGAATGCGCTCCAGCGCGATGCTCGCGCCCACCCCGGAGCATTCGAGCAGCATCAGCGCGGTGCCAAGCGCACCCGCCATGCTGATGTCCTTGGCTGCGGCGCAAAGGCCCTCTTCGGCCAGCACAGGCAAGAGTTCGAGATCCGCGCGCAGTCGTTCGCCCGGTGCGCCGGTCGAGGCGTTCCAGAACGGGTACGGTTCCGCGAACGCGCCGCGCAGGTCCACGGCCATCAACAGGCGCTGGCCGGGACGCGCGGCGAAGCTCGACAGCAGCTTGCGCGCACGACCGAGGATGGCCACGGCAAGCTGGCTTTGCTCGCTGCGAGCATTGCTGTGGCCGCCGACGATCGGCACGCCATAGGCGGCAGACGCCGCAGCCATGCCCTTGAGCACCTCGGCGGCATCGGCGGCGCCATGGCTCCATAGCGCATCGACCACTGCCGTCGGCCTGCCGCCCATCGCATAGATATCGCTGACGTTCACCATGACCGCGCTGTAGCCGGCGAACCACGGCATCGTGCGAATGAAATCGCTGACCAGTCCTTCGATGGCGAACAGCAGGTAGCCGTCGCCATCGCGCAATGCCGCGCAGTCGTCGCCGACGTCCACGGCCATGGCCGCGTTGCGTCCGGCGGCCGCGGCGCCGAGCGGCGACAGCATGGCCGGGATATCGGTCTTATGCGCAAAACCGCGGCTGCTGCGCAGGGTGCG
Source organism: Cupriavidus sp. GW823-FHT06D04 (assembly GCF_058795055.1). Classification (NCBI taxonomy): domain Bacteria; kingdom Pseudomonadati; phylum Pseudomonadota; class Betaproteobacteria; order Burkholderiales; family Burkholderiaceae; genus Cupriavidus; species Cupriavidus sp. GW823-FHT06D04. The sequence continues at coordinate 52,120 of NZ_JBXAHL010000043.1, forward strand.
TACGAGATCGTCGAGGTTCATCGCACGGCCCTGCCTTCGGTAATCAGGCCCGCGTGCGGGGTATGGCAAGGCGGGTAATGGTTCAGGTCCGCCTGCATCAGGTGGTGCGGCCGCCCGAGCAGCGTCTCCTCCGCCAGGACGTTCCAATGCAAGCGCCTGAACAAGGGCACGTTCTGGCTCTGCACGTGCGCAAGGAAGCGACGGCAGCCGATCGCGTGGGCGCTGCTCACCGCCAGGCGGATCAGCGTCGCTCCGATCTTGCCCTGGCTGCGGTATGCCGCATCCACCGCTAGGCGCGAGCCGAACCACACGCCCGGCTCGCTTTCGTGGATCCGAACGGTGCCGACCACGGTGCCGGGATGGCCCGGCAACTCCGGCTCGAACCGCACCGCCACCAGCAGTTGCGCCACGTCGTCCACCGCGTCCCGGTCGTCGCCCGCGAAGATGCCCTGCTCCCCGCAGAACACGGCCTGGCGCAGGCGATAGGCCTGCTCCGCCTCCCAGGCGTGCTCCGCCCAGCGGATGCGGAACATCGGGATGCCCGGCACCTCGACGCAGAGATCGCTTTTCATGATGTCGCTCCGTCGTTCGCCAGTGCCGCCTCGCGCTCGTAGGTGGCCAGCGACGAGCACGCGCCGCACTTGCCGCAACCCGCCTTGATATCGGACGAGCGCATGCCGGCGGCGCTCAACATGGCGCCGAGCGGCTGCAGGATCGACTGCATGAAGGCCGGCGAAGGAGCCGGGTGGTCCTCCAGCGGCGTGCCGGAGATCGGCACGAAAGGCACCACGAACGGATACACCCCGAGTTCGATCAGCTCCCGCGAGATCGACAGGATGGCTTCCGCGGTGTCGCCGAGTCCCGCAAGGATGTACGTGCTGACCTGCCCCCTGCCGAACACGGCAACCGCGGCCTTGAAGGCTTCCATGTAGCGGCTCGGCGGCACCGACGCCTTGCCCGGCATGACGCGCTCGCGCACCGCCGGCGTGACGACCTCGAGGTGCATGCCGAGCGTGTCAATGCCGGCGGCCTTCATGCGCTCAAACCAGCGGTCGTCGTCGGGCGGCTCGCACTGCGCCTGGATCGGCAGGTCGACCGCGGCCTTGATGGCGAAGGCACTCTCGCAAAGAATAGCCGCGCCCCGGTCCGGCGTCGGCGGCGTGCCGGTGGTCAGCACCATATGCCTGACGCCGTCGAGCAGCACCGCGGCGCGCGCCACTTCGGCCAGTTGCTCCGGCGTCTTGCGCGCGATCGTGCGGCCCGCCGCAAGCGACTGGCCGATCGAGCAGAACTTGCAGGTCTTCTTGCGGCTTTCGTAGCGGATACAAGTCTGCAGCACCGTGGTGGCCAGCACATCGGCGCCATGCAGCGTGGCGATATGCGAGTACGGGATACCCTCCAGCGTCTGCAGCGCATGGAAACGCGGTGCCTTCGGAAAGCTGATGCTGGCGATCGGGATGGTTCCGCGCATCAGTGCGCTGCGCCCCGTTCCATCGGGCGCTTGCGCCACGAACGGCGAGTGCCACGCGGTACTGGTATGCACCGGCACCATGATGGTCACGCCGTCGATGGTGACCGCCTTGTGATCGGACGGACCCGCCCCGCCGCGCCGGCTGGCTGCGCCGGCATTCGGGGCTTCCAGGCGCAGCCCGACGGACTGCAGTTCAGTCATCAATTGTCGGCTCGAAGCCGGCACGGTCGCGCTGGATGTCATCGCGGATGCTCCCATGGAAGTTGGAGAAGGCGTCTGCCATCGGCACCGCCGTCACCGCCGGCCGCTCATTGATGGCCAGGCTTAGCAGTTCCGGCCGCGCGTAGTGGCCCACCGAATCCATCATTCGCTTGCGCTTGGTGATGAGCGACATGTCGAGGTCGGCGATGACCATGCCCTCGCCCTCGCGCAACGGCGGCGCCAGGTGCTGGCCCTCCGGCGAGATGATTGCGGTGTTGCAGCCGCCACGCAGCGCCTTCTGCAGCGCCGGATCGGTGGTCACGGAGGCGATCTGCGCTTCGGTCAGCCAGCCGGTTGCGTTGACGACGAAGCAGCCGGATTCCAGCGCGTGATGCCGGATAGTGACTTCGATCTGCTCGGCAAAGATCGGCCCGACCAGTGAGCCCGGGAACTGGCTGCAGTGGATTTCCTCGTGCTGGGTCATCAGCGCATAGCGGGCCAGCGGGTTGTAGTGCTCCCAGCACGCCAGCGCGCCGACGCGGCCGATCGCGGTGTCCGCGACCTTCAGGCCGGCCGCATCGCCCTGCCCCCAGATCATCCGTTCGTGGAAGGTGGGCGTGATCTTGCGGCGCTTGACCGCGAGGTTGCCCTCGGTGTCGAAGATAAGCTGCGTGTTGTACAGGCTGCCGTGGTCGCGCTCGTTCACGCCGAGCACCACGACCATGCCGTGCCGGCGTGCGCGCCCGGCGACGGCATCGGTGACCGGGCCGGGCACCACCACGGCCTGCTCGTACAGCCGCATGTGGTCGCTGCCGGAGTGCACCGGCGGCCGTACGAAGGAGAAGTACGGGTAGTACGGCACGAAGGTCTCCGGGAAGACGATCAGCTGCACGCCTTTCCCGGCGGCCTCGTCGATTGCCTCGCAGACCTTGGCCAGCGTGCCTTCGCCGCTCTCGAGGTCGGGCGCGATCTGGACCGCGGCCGCGCGCACAATGCGTTTCTGTGACATGGTGGCACCTGCCCTTTTGCTCAGACCGTCCAGGTGTCGATGATCAGCGCGTTCTCCTTGCGGTGCAGCAGCTTGAGGTCGAGCACATCGAGCGGATTGATCGGGCGGATGCCCTCGATCAGCGAGGCCTCGCCGTGGCCGTACAGGGCCTGCAGGGCGAAGCGGCAGGCGTAGACCTTGCCGCCCTCTTCCATGAACTTGGTGAGTTGCTTGTTGAAGTTCATGTGGCCGGGGAATGCCTCGTCGCCAAGCGTCGGGAAGCCGCGCTGAACGCCAAGGTTGACGCCGGGGCCGTACAGCAGGATCGAAGTCTCGAAGCCCTTGCGCAGCAGGCGTGTGGCCTGCAGCATGTTGACGAAGCCGATCGAGCCTTCGAAGGCGACGGTATGGAAGGTCACCAGCGCCTTCTCGCCGGCTTCGGCCTTTACGTCCTCGAATACCTTCTCTTCATAGTCGACCAGGAAATCGCCCTTCTTGTGGGCCGGTTTGCTGACAGCAGGCATGCTTCTCTCCTTTGCGTTGATGGGGCAGTGCGGTCGCTCGATCCCATGCCGATCGACCGTTCGGCGCCAGGCCGAACACGCCAACATCCGCAACCGATGTGCCACGCAATGCCCGCAGTCATGCGATCAATCTCCAATCAAGCCGAAGCCGACCAAATGATCGGCCCAATGATCGCAACGGCTTTGGCCATGGATGCCACCAAAGGCGCACAGCGCACGCCATGACGGCTTCGCCACAATGCACGTTTTTGAACGGGAGCAAGCCGCCTGGGTGCGCACGCGTGGTGCATGAGCGTTGATATCGCACCATCATTGAGAACTTCAGATGCGATCGCCTGCGCGGCTTGGTAAGCGATCATTCGGATGCTACCCTCAGGGCACTGAATTCCATCGCATCGCGCAGCGGGAGACCACGGTGTCCAACCTGACCAGCCATTGGGTAAAACGTATCGCCGGCAGTGCCAAGCCTGCCTATCTGCTGATTCCGGACCTGATCGAGGAGGCACTGGCCGACGGCCAGCTGCGCGCGCGCGACCGGCTGCCGCCGCTGCGCGACCTGGCCGAAGCGCTGCAACTGAACTACACCACCGTGGCGCGCGGCTACAGCGAAGCGAGGAAGCGGGGATTGATCGACACCAAGACAGGAAGTGGCACTTACGTGCGCGGACGTGCGCCCGCGATGCCGCTGCGCGGCGGCACGGGTGCGGAGATGACCATGAACATGCCGCCGGAGCCGCCGGCGATGACAGCGCGGCTTCGTGCCGCCATGGCGCAACTGCTGGAGGCTGCCGATCCCTACACGCTGCTGCGCTACCAGGACTTCGGCGGAACCCCGGCCGATCGCTGCGTGGCCGCGAAATGGCTGCGCCGCTGGGTGCCGGCATGCAGCGCGGACACCGTGCTGGTCACGCCCGGCATCCACAGCGCGCTGGTCGCACTGCTGTCGCAGCTCGCGCGCCCGGCGCAGACCATCTGTGCCGACGCGCTGGCCTACCCCGGCATCAAGGCCATCGCAGCGCAACTCAACATCCGGCTGCTGGCGCTGCCCGGCGACGAGGATGGCCCGTTCGCCCACGCCTTCGAAGCCATGTGCAAGGCACAGAAGCCAGCGGCGCTCTATTGCAACCCGACCATCCAGAACCCGAGCACGCGCACCATGCCGCAGGCACGCCGCGAGCAGCTCGCCGAAGTCGCGCTGCGCTACAGCGTGCCGATCATCGAGGACGATGCCTACGGCATGCTGCCGCTGCGGGCACCACAGACGTTTGCCGCGCTCGCCCCGGAACTCACGTATTACGTTACCGGTTTGTCCAAATGCCTGGGCGCCGGGTTGCGCATAGCGTTCCTGCACGCCCCCACTGCCCGGCAGGCGCAGCGCCTGGCTGGCACCCTGCGGGCAACGACGGTGATGGCGAGCCCCATCAACACATTGCTCGCTACATCCTGGATCAAGGACGGAACGGTAGACGACATGCTCAAGGCCATCCGCGCCGAAAGCGCAGCGCGGCAGCTGATTGCGCGCCATGTGCTCGAGGGCCTGGCCTATGACGCGGACCCGGAAGGCTTTCACCTGTGGCTGCCGATCCCGGCGGCTTCAGCGTGGAGCCCGTCGGAACTGGCGCTCCACCTGCGCTCGCGCGGCATCGGCGCGGTGTCGGCCGCCGCCTTCTCGACCGACGGCAACCCGCCCGATGCGATTCGTGTCTGCCTGGGCGGCCCGGGCGAGCGCGATGAGATCGAGGAGTCGCTGCGGATCATCGCGGAAACGATCGACAATCCGCATCATTTGCATTCAGCGATGCTGTAGCCGGGGGGCTCCCCTTGATTCCCGCGCAGCTTTCCGCTGTTCGGCGCACTGCGCAGCCTGGTCCGGCGGGCGCCGGCGTTCAGGGCGCTATCCTTTGACCGAGTCGGTCGCGGCTTCGTCGATCAACGCTGCAACCTCGGCGGGCTTCGAAGCCAGCGAAGCATGGCTTGCCGCCAGAGTAATGACCTTCCGGGGATTGAGGCGGGCCGACATCTTCAGTTGGTTTTCGGGGGCGATCATTCTGTCTTCGCTGGAAATCTGGTACCAGGACGGCTTCTTTTTCCAGGCCGGCGTCGTGATGATGTCGCCGAAGGTGCTTGCAAGCGGCGCCTTCTGCGTCACCGCCATCACCAGCGCGTCGTCGGGCGAAAGATCCTGGCAGAAGCTCTCATGGAACTTATCGGACTTGAGCCACAAGTAGCCGTCGCTGTCGGGTTCGAGATTGGGAGCCGCAACCGGAAGATGCTGCTGCGTAAGGCCACCAGGGCTCTCCCCCGCATCTGGCGCAAACGCCGCGATATACACAAGCCCCACCACATTGGGCTGGTCACCCGCCTGGGTTATCACAGCACCACCGTATGAATGCCCCACTAGGAGGACCGGCCCTTTCTGCTGGGCAATCATCTTGCGGGTACGCTCGACGTCGTCAGCAAGCGATGTCAGCGGCATTTCAACGGCGCGGACGCTCGTATACCCCTTTCGCGCCAGTTCAACGATGACTTTTCCCCAATGCGCGGCACCTCCCCAGAAGCCGTGCACCAGAATGATCGAGGGCTTGCTCATGATCTGACTCCTATCTGCTAATGAAAGCTGTAAGCCGAGCAATGCAACACGCTGCAGTCCCTCGGCGGTTGGACTGCGCTCCAATCGATGCCACCGTCAACCCTGATCCCCGCCGCCGACCGGCAGGACCGTGCCGGTAATGTACGAAGCCTCGTCCGAGGCCAGGAACAAGATGGCATGCACCTGTTCGTCGATCGTGCCATAGCGGTGCATCAGGCTCGAGGCCCTGGTCTGGTCGACGATGGCCTGGTACCAGATGGCCTCCTGCTCGCTCTGAGCTGCCATGTTGCGCGGAATCCTGCGCGGCGGTGCCTCAGTGCCGCCGGTGGCCACTGCGTTGACGCGCACGCCTTCGTGCGCATGCTCGAAGGCGAGGCTGGCCGTCAGTGCGTTGACGCCGCCCTTGGCCGCCGCGTAGGGCACCCGGTGGATGCTGCGCGTGGCAATCGACGACACGTTGACGATGACGCCCTGCCGGCGCGCGACCATGCCGGGCAGCACCGCTCGGCAGCACCACAGCGTGGGGAACAGCGAGCGCCGGATCTCGGCTTCGATCTGCTCCTCCTCATAGGCCTGGAAGGGCTTGGCCCAGATTGTGCCGCCCACGTTGTTGACGAGGATGTCGATGCGGCCGAAGGCTGCTTCGGCCGCTTGCGCCATTTGCGCGGCGCCGGCATAGCGCTCCAGGTCAGCGTGCACTGCGATGGCCTGCCCGCCTGCGGCAACGATCTGCGCCGCGACTTCATCGACCAGCGCCGAGCGGTCGACCAGCGCTACCGAGGCGCCCTCGGCGGCGGCGGCCAGTGCGACGCCGCGGCCGATGCCTTGCGCGGCCCCGGTCACGATCATGGCTTTGCCGGCAAAGCGTGTAGCAGTTCTCATGTTGTCGTGCTCCTTGCTCATGCCGCGTTGCTGGCCGAGAACTTCTCATAGTAGAAGCCGGCGGGCGTGATGCCGCTCTGCTGCAGCCAACCGCGCACGGCCTCCACCATCGCCACGGGGCCACACAGGTAGATGTCGACATCGCCGCCGTTAAGCCATTCCGGGTCCACATGGGCTGTGACATAGCCCTTGCGGGCGTGATTGCTGGCGGCGTCAGCAACACAGGTACGGTATTCGAAGCCAGGCAAGGCATCCTGGGCCGCATTGATGCGCGACAGCACCACCAGGTCGATGTCGTTGGTGACCCCGTAGACCATGCGCACCGGCTGCGCACAGCCGCTGGCGGCCAGTACATCGAGCATCGACAGGAAGGGGGCGATGCCGGTGCCCCCGGCCAGGAACAGCACCGGCCGCGCCACCTCGCGCAGGTAGAAGCTGCCGTAGGGGCCCGAAATAGCCACGCGCTCGCCGGCCTTCGCCTGGCTGGTCAGCCACGTACTCATCCGCCCTTCCGGCACGTTGCGCACCACGAAGCCGGTGCGCGCGCTGCCGGGCGCCGAGCTGAAGGAATAGGAGCGCGTCTGGCTGGTGCCCGGGATCTCGACATTGACATACTGGCCGGGCAGAAAATCCAGGCCGGCGGCCCCGTCCAGGTCGATGGAAAAGCCAATGGTCGAATCGGAGAGCTGTTCCAACTCGGCCAGCGTCCCCTGGTAGGTGGTGACGCCGGTCTTGCACGCGGCCGACGAGGCGGGCACGCGAATGACGCAGTCCGAACGCGGACGGGTCTGGCAGGCCAGCACGTAGCCCTCGGCAGCTTCCTCTGCGGTCAGTGCATCCTCGATATAGCTCGAGGCCGGCAGGTCATAGCTGCCCGACTCGCACAGCCCCCGGCAGGTACCGCAGGCGCCGTCGCGGCAGTCCAGCGGGATATTGATCTGCTGCCGGTAGGCGGCATCGGACAGGGTCTCGTGCTCGCCGCAGGTGATGAAGCGGGTGACGCCGTCCTCGAATTGCAGGGCGATGGTGTGTTCCATGGCGCGGTCCTCCAGCCTGGATCAGATGTGATAGATGTCGATGACCTGGTTGATGTAGTCGTTCTTGAGCACGACATACTTGTCCAGGATGCGCGGCTGCCCGCCGGAGAGGTCGAGCGTGTAGCGCGACATGCCGAAGTAGCTGTAGGTGGTCTGGTAGCGATGGCTGAGCGTGTGCCAGTTGAAACGCACGGTGCAGGTGTCGCCCTCCACCCCGAGCACTTCGACGTTGCTCAGGTTGTGGCTGGTGCGAGTGTCCGGAATGGTGGCGCTGGAGCGCTCGGTCTTGATGCGAAACACGCGATCCTCCAGGCCCTGGCGGGTCGGGTAATAGATCAGCGAGATCTCGCGCTGCGGGTCGGTAATCAGCTTGCCGTCGTCATCCCAGCAGGGCATCCAGAACTTTGCGTCGGGGTGATAGCACTCAATCCATGCGTCCCACTCTTCGTCATCCAGCAGCCGTGCCTCGCGGTACAGGAAGGACTGGATGGCGGCCACGTCGACCGGTTTGTCGAAGGTGATGTCGGCGGTGCTCATGCTGCGCTCCCTGCGGCGGCGTCGGTGGCTTCATTCGCGGCTTCGGCGGATTGCTCTGCCACGGCCTTCTTCATCACGTCCAGCCAGTAGCGGTGCTGCACTGTGTAGAGGCCCTCGTCCTCGGTACGCACCCCGCTCATCACGGGCTTGAGTCCGATGCGCTGCGCGGCCTCGTCGGCACCGTCGATCCAGTGCTTCGCGCCGCGGCACATGTCGTTCCAGGCCAGTGCCTGCCCGGCGTAGCCCTGCTGGCAAGCGCGGAACTCCTCAAGGTCGTCGGGCGTGGCCATGCCGCTGACGTTGAAGAAATCCTCGTATTGGCGGATGCGGCGCGCGCGCGCCTCGTCGGATTCGCCCTTCGGCGCGATGCAGTAGATGGTGACCTCGGTCTTGTCGACGGCCAGCGGACGCAGCAGGCGGATCTGAGAGCCGAACTGGTCCATCAGGTAGACGTTGGGGTAGAGGCACAGGTTGCGCGAGTTCTGGATCATCCAGTCCGCGGTCTCCGCGCCGCAGCGCTCGGCGAATTCCTCGCGGCGGCTGAAGTTGGGGCGGTCCTCCGGGTTGGCCCAGCGCGTCCACAGCAGCATGTGGCCGTGCTCGAAGGCGTAGAAGCCACCGCCCTGCTGCCCCCACTTGCCGGCGTCCATGGCGCGGATCTTGTCTTCCTGCGCGTTCTTCTGCTTGCGCTGGCTGGTGGTCGCAGCGTAGTTCCAGTGCACCGCCGACACATGGTAGCCATCGGCGCCGTTCTCGGCCTGCAGCTTCCAGTTGCCCTCGAACGTGTAGGTGGACGAGCCGCGCAGCACCTCGAGCCCGTCGGCCGACTGGTCAACGATCATGTCGATGACGCGCGCCGCTTCGCCGAGGAAATCCTGCAGCGGCGGCACGTCCGCGTTCAGGCTGCCGAACAGGAAGCCGCGGTAGTTTTCGAAGCGCGCCACCTTCTTCAGGTCGTGCGAGCCTTCCTTGTTGAAGCAGTCAGGATAGCCGGCGTTCTCGGGATCCTTCACCTTCAGCAGCTTGCCGCTGTTGTTGAAGGTCCAGCCGTGGAACGGGCAGGTATAGGTGGCCTTGTTGCCGCGCTTGTGGCGGCACAGCATGGCGCCACGGTGGCTGCAGGCGTTGATGAAGGCGTTCAGCTCGCCCTGGCGATTGCGCGCGATCACCACCGGCTGGCGGCCGATATGGGTGGTGTAGTAGTCGTTGTTGTTCGGGATCTGGCTTTCGTGCGCCAGGTAGATCCAGTTGCCCTCGAAGATGTGCTTCATCTCGAGTTCAAACAGGTCTTCGTCGGTAAAGGCCTGGCGGTGCAGGCGGTAGTCGCCGCTTGCCTTGTCTTCCACCAGGAAGGCATCGAGGTCGAGGCGCCTGGCGCTGGGGCGAACGGGGGCCTTGCCCTCCGGATAGATGGGGATCATGGAGTTGTCTCCTGCCGATGTCTGTCTGCGGGACGGCGCTGCGCATGGCGCTGCCGCCCGGACTGGATCTGCCGGCCCGCGCGGCGGGCGGCACTACGGAATATCAGGCAGCGGCGCGCTGGCGCTCCACCTCGGCGGCGGGGGCGCCGGCCTGCTCCGGCAGCAGCCGGAAATCGAAGTCGATCGAGGCAAACGGCTTGTCCACGCCGTGTTTGTCGAGCGCGGCGGCGTCGGTGACGCGGGTCACCGCCGGCACCAGCCCCTCGCGGCTGGCGAAGGCGAAGTCGTCCCACAGGTATTCGTCGCCGTCGATGTTGATCTGCGTGGTCAGCTTGCGGTGGCCGTCCGCCGACACGAAGAAGTGGATGTGGGCCGGGCGCCGGCCGTGGCGCGCGAGCTGGTCCAGCAGGCGCTGGGTGGTGCCTTCCGGCGGGCAGCCGTAGCCGTTTGGCACGTTGCTGCGGAACTGGTAGCGGCCGTTGGCGTCGGTGACGATGGTGCGGCGCAGGTTGAAGTGCGACTGGGTCTTGTCGAAGAACGAGTAGTTGCCCATCAGGTTGGCATGCCACACCTCGACCCTGGCACCGGGCAGCGGCTTGCCGTCGGCGCCGTACACCGTGCCTTGCATGAACAGGACCTCGCCCTTGCCGTCGTCGCTGCCGTCGTCGAGCCGGGCAAAGCCGGTGCTTTCCGGGGCGCCGGCCACGTAGAGCGGGCCTTCGATGGTGCGCGGCGTGCCGCCGGTCAGGCCGGCGCGGGCTTCAGCCTCGTCGGCGCGGACGTCGAGGAAGCGTTCCAGCCCCAGGCCAGCGGCGAGCAGGCCCAACTCCTGGGTGGCGCCCGCCTCGGCGAAGTACTCAATGCCCTTCCAGACCTCGCTGGCGCTCAGGTCGAGGTCCTCGATCGCCTTGAACAGGTCCGCGGTCAGGCGGACTACCACCTGCTGCACGCGCGGGTCGGGGGTGCCTTGCGTGCCGGTGGCGACGATAAAGCTGTGGACCAGGGCGTCGATTTCCGAGTGAGTCATGGGGGTCTCCATAGTTGTGGTTGCGGTCCGGGTTCATGCTTTGCAGGTATCGAGCTTGTCTTCCGGGCACGGATGGAGCATAGTCAACGGCAGTTTTGGCAGTCCAACACTGATTTAGTATCCGCTCGATACTCAGGAGGTATAGTCTTGGAATTGCGGCACCTGCGTTACTTCGTGGCCGTGGCAGAGGAACGCAACTTCACCCGGGCGGCCGAGCGGCTGCATATCGCACAGCCGCCGCTGTCGCGCCAGATCCAGCAACTGGAGGACGACCTGGGTGTGCAACTCTTCGAGCGCCACTCACGCCCGCTGAAACTGACCGACACCGGGCGCTTCTTCTATACCCACGCGCTGCAACTGCTGGCCCAGACCGCGGAACTGCAGGCGATGACCAAGCGGGTCGGCAAGATCGAGCACAAGATGTCGGTTGGCTTTGTCGGCTCCACGCTGTACGGGATGCTGCCGCGGATCATCCGGCGCTTCCGGCAGATGCACGCCGATCTCGAACTGAGCCTGCACGAGATGTCGACCATGGACCAGATCAAGGCGCTCAAGGAGGGGCGCATCGACGTGGGCTTCGGGCGCATTCGCCACGAAGACCCGTCGGTGCGGCGCGTGGTGCTGCGTGAGGAGCGCATGATCGTGGCGCTGCCGGTCGGCCATCCGCTGGCTGACGCCAAGCCCGAGCTCGCGCTGCACGACCTGGTCGGCGAGCCGCTCATCATCTTCCCCAAGGCGCCGCGCCCGAGCTTTGCCGACCAGGTGCTGGCCGCCTTCCACGACCGCGCCCTGAAGCCGCGCCGCCTGCACGAGGTGCGCGAGCTGCAGATCGCGCTCGGGCTGGTGGCGATGGGCGAAGGCATCTCGGTGGTTCCGAGCAGCGTCTACGGGCTCAAGCGGGGCGACGTGACTTACAAGGAACTGGACGATCCCAAGCTGGTGTCGCCCATTATCATGAGCACGCGCATGCTGGACGAGTCGGCCGACCTGCGCTCGCTGCGGGACATGATCTACCAGCTCTACGAGGATGAGGGTATGGCCTACCTGCCGCCGCCGAAGGAATAAGGCGCAACGGGCGGTCCATACTCTGGAGGTATCGAATCAGATGCCAACGGTCTTGGACACCCAAAAAATAGCCATCCATACTCCGATGCAACATCCAACTGCATCAGGAAGGTATGAAAGTGGCGACGCAGCAAAGCATCACGGCCATCGAGTCCATCGAGGCCATCCTGGTCGATCTTCCGACCATCCGGCCGCACCAGCTCGCCATGGCGACCATGCAGCGGCAGACGCTGGTGATCGTCCGCCTGCGCTGTGCCGACGGCATCGAAGGCCTCGGCGAGGCGACCACCATCGGCGGTCTTTCCTACGGCGACGAGAGCCCCGAGGGCATCAAGCTGACCATCGACAGCTACCTTGCACCGGCGCTGCTGGGCCAGGATGCGGCCAATGTGCATGGCGCCATGGCGCGCCTCGCCAAGGTCGCACGCGGTAACCGCTTCGCCAAGTCGGCGCTCGAGACCGCGCTGCTGGACGCGCAGGGCAAGCGTCTCGGCGTGCCGCTGGCGACACTGCTGGGCGGCGCCGTGCGCGACACCCTGCCGGTGCTGTGGACACTGGCCAGCGGCGACACCACGCGGGACATCGACGAGGCAGAGCGCCTGCTCGCCGAGCGCCGCCACGACACCTTCAAACTCAAGATCGGCCGGCGCAGCGTGCGCGAGGACGTGGCACACGTTTCCGCGATCAAGCGCGCGCTGGGCGAGCGGGCGCGCGTCACGGTGGACGTCAACCAGGCCTGGAACGAAGCGGATGCCGCCACCGGCATTGCCATGCTGGAGGCCGCCGGCATCGACCTGATCGAGCAGCCCACGCCACGCGAACAACGCGCCGCGCTGGCGCGCCTGGCGGCGCGTTTCGTGGTGCCCATCATGGCCGACGAAGCCGTGTGCGGGCCCGAGGACGCGATGGAACTGGCCCGCATCGGCGGCGCCGACGTGTTCGCACTGAAGATCGCCAAGTCGGGCGGCATCTTCGGCATGCTGCGTACGGCCGCGGTGGGCGATGCGGCCGGCATCGCGCTGTATGGCGGCACCATGCTCGAAGGCAGCATCGGCACCATAGCCGCCGCCCACGGCTTTGCGACCTTGCCGCAACTGGCATGGGGCACCGAACTGTTCGGCCCGCTGCTGCTGAAGGACGACATCGTGGCCGAGCGCCCCGTCTACCGCGAATTCGCGTTGCACCTGCCGCAGGGCCCTGGACTCGGCATGGCCTTGGACGAGGACAAGCTCGCCCACTACCGGCGCGACCGTGCCTGAATACCTGCAATCAGACCCCATCAGAATCGAAGCGAGGAGACACCAATGCTGTATCTGGTACGAATGGACGTAAACTTGCCGCACGACATGCCCGCCGCGCAGGCGGAGGACATCAAGGCGCGCGAGAAAACCTATGCGCAGGACCTGCAGCGCCAGGGCAAGTGGCAGCAGCTCTACCGCGTGGTCGGCGAGTATGCCAACTACAGCGTGTTCGACGTCGAGTCCAACGAGGCGCTGCACACACTGCTGTCGGGGCTGCCGCTGTTCCCATACATGAAGATCGCCGTCACGCCGCTGGCGCCGCATCCTTCATCGATCCGCTGAGGGAGCCCACGTCATGCGCTTTGCCACCCGCGACGGGCTTCGCCTTCACTATGAACTTCACGGTCCGGCCGGCGCGCCGGTGCTGGTCCTGTCCAACTCGCTGGGCACCACCCTGTCGATGTGGGATCCGCAGATGCCGGCGCTGCTGGAGCGCTTCCGCGTGCTGCGCTACGACACGCGCGGCCATGGCGCCTCCGGCGTGCCGGCAGCGCCGTTCGGCATGGCCGAGCTGGGCGCCGACGTGCTGGCGGTGATGGACCATGCCGGTGTCGAGCACGCCCACTTCTGCGGCCTGTCGATGGGCGGCATGACCGGCATCTGGCTGGCACGCCATCACCCCGAACGCTTCGGCCGCTTCGTGCTGGCGAATACCGCGGCGCTGATCGGCCCGGCGTCCGGGTGGAACACGCGTATCGAGCGCGTCCGCAACGAGGGCATGGCGGAGATTGCCGGGGGCGTGCTGGCACGCTGGTTTACGCCGGCCGCGCTGGCAGGCGATCCGGCGCGTATGGCACCCGTCCTCGACATGCTCGCAACTACGGATGCCGACGGCTATATCGCCAACTGCGCCGCCGTGCGCGATGCCGACCTGCGCGGCCTGCTGCCAGGCATCCGCTCGCGCGTGCTGGTGATCGCGGGTGCGCAGGATGCCGCTACCACGCCGGAACAGGGCCGCGAGCTGGCGCAAGGCATTGCCGACGCCGAATACCTCGCGCTCAACGCCGCGCATTTGTCCAACTGGGAGTTGCCCGAGGCGTTTTCGCACGCGGTGATCCGCTTCCTGTCACAGGCGTGATGCCATACATCCTTACCGGAGCCGACATGACCCAGCCCTGCATCATCTCCGTCGCCATCACCGGCTCGCTGCCGCGCAAGCGTGACAACCCTGCCGTGCCGATCACGGTCAGCGAGCAGGTCGAATCCACCCAGGCCGCCTTCGAGGCGGGCGCCACGCTCGTCCACCTGCACGTGCGCAATGACGACGAGACGCCCTCCTCCGAGCCGGACCGCTTTGCCCGCGTGCTGGAGGGCATCCGCAAGCATGCGCCGGGCATCATCACGCAGGCCTCCACCGGCGGCCGCTCCGGCGCGGGAAGGGAGCGAGGGGGGATGCTGTCGCTGCGGCCGGACATGGCCTCACTTGCCACCGGCTCGGTTAATTTCCCGACACGCGTCTATGACAATCCGCCAGATCTGGTGGACTGGCTCGCCGCGGAAATGAAGGCCTACGCCATCAAGCCCGAGATAGAGGCCTTCGACCTGTCGATGATCTTCCAGGCAGTGGCCATGCAACAGGCCGGCAAGATCGACGGCGCGCTGCATATCCAGTTCGTGATGGGGATCAAGAATGCGATGCCGGTCGATCGTGAGGTGCTCGCCTTCTACGTGCACACCCTGCGGCGCCTGGCACCCGATGCGACCTGGACCGGCGCTGGCATCGGCCGGGACCAGTTGACGATGGCGCGCTGGTCGCTCGAACTGGGCGGCCACTGCCGCACCGGCCTCGAAGACAATGTGCGGCTTGACAAGCAGACACTGGCGCCCTCAAACGCCGCCCTGGTCAGCCAGGTGGCGGCCTTGTGCGAGGAATATGGGCGCCCCGTGGCGACAGTGGCCCAGGCGCGCGCGCTCCTGGGGCTGCCATCAATGGAAATCGGCGGACGTTCGCCCTTGTAGATTAACGCCTATTCGAAGACGTGCAGGGCCGCTGCGCCTTGCTGGCAGACCAGCAACCCCGCCGCGTAGCTCGACACGCGGGTTTCCCGTTCAACGCGCCCCCGTTTCTCTGCAGAGAGGTGTCGCGCTCACGGCGCTTCCAGCAGGCGATCGCGCATGGCGGCGCATGAATCCGGCAAGGGTCCCTCGCAAGAACTAGATCAGTGGATTAGTGGACCGCCGCTTCAAGGCGCGCCGCACGTCAACCGTTGCCCGCCCGTCTCAACGCCGCGCCGACTTCTCCATAGAATGCGCGCAATTTCTCCACCTCGACGTCTACAGGCAGCAAGGCGGGCCACAACAACGCCACCATATCCCTGGCCGTCTTCTCGATATCCACTTGCCGCTGCCGGGCGATCGCGTCCCACAGGATGTGCTCCATCGGGCCGAGGATTGCCGAGCGCAGCAGGCTCAACGGCAGGTCATCCCGGATCTCGCCGTTGTCCCGCGCCCGCGCCAGCAAGTCCATCAACGGCGCCGTATAGCGGCGCTGCAGCGGTACGAACACCTCTCCCAGCCCCGGCCCTTTGGCACGCCCCTCCGACAACACCAGCGCACACAAGCCCGTTCCCTGGATCAGGAACAACCTCAGGTGTGTCCTGACATAGAACTCCAGCTGCACCTTTGTGCTCTGCCCGTGCGGCATGCCTTGTTCCACGGTGCCGATGATCTCGTCATACCAGTCCTCGATCACGCGTGCGCATAGCTCGCGCTTGCCATGGAAGTAGGTGAACACCGTGCCCTCGGAGATGCCCAGGCGCTGGGCGATCTCGGTGGTCGTGGTCCGCTCATAGCCGAGTTCGGCGAATACCTCGCGGCTGACGCGCAGGATGTCCCGGATGCGTTGTTCCGCCTTGGCGCCCGCCGGCACACGGCGGGGCGATGTGACGTCTTCCATCTTGATTGAGTCCTTGCTTGCCCGAAGGCGAGATTATAGGGCCGGCTCAACCCTGACTTGAGCTTTACTCAATTTTAGGTTGCCATTTCGATTGGCACCATGTATTTTTCGATTATCGCAGCAACGAGCGTCAGGCGAACGTCGAAGGAATAGCTCAAAATAAGACAACCGCGCCGCAAATATCCGGGAAAACCCGGGGACGCCACCCCAGAATCCATCGATACGCTGTTTATTGAGTAACACTCACAAATATCCGACGTGACGAACCACAACCGGGCTTTGGAGACAAGTATGACGATGCAGGCCGAGTCCTCTCCCACCATCCTGCCGATTGGCGGGCTTTCGCATGTGAGGGGGGACACCACCATTCCGCTGTCGGAACAGACCGTGCCGGAGTTGCTGGCGCAAGCGGTGGCTCGCTACCCCGAGCGGGATGCCGTTGCCTTTCGCGAGCAAGGGGTGCGCTGGAACTGGCGCGAATTCTGCGATGCCGTGGACGCGCTGGCGGCAGGCCTGCACACGCTTGGGCTGGCCAGAGGCGACCGAGTCGGCATCTGGTCCCCCAACCGGGTCGAGTGGCTGGTCACCCAGTTCGCCACGGCGCGGCTGGGGCTGGTGCTGGTGAACATCAATCCCGCCTACCGCCTGTCCGAGCTGGAGTACGCGCTGAACAAGGTGGGCGTCAAGGCGATCGTCGCGGCGGAAGCCTTCAAGACCTCACGGTACCTGGAGATGCTCCAGGTACTCGCCCCGGAACTGGCCACCTGCGCGCCGGGCGAACTGCAGGCGGCGCGGCTGCCGGCACTGCGCTGCGTCATCCGCATGGGCGACGACCATACACCCGGGATGCTCCGCTATGCCGATGTGATTGCGCGCGGCACGGGCGTGGCGCGGGCAACGCTGGATGCCATCACGGCACAGCTGGATCGCCATGACCCGATCAACGTGCAGTTCACCAGTGGCACTACCGGTGCGCCCAAGGGCGCCACGCTGACCCATCGCAATATCGTCAACAACGCACGCTTCATTGCCATGGCGATGCGTTTCTCCGAGCAGGACAAGCTCTGCATCCCGGTGCCCTTCTATCACTGCTTCGGCATGGTCCTGGCGGTGCTGGCCTGCGTGTCCTCGGGCGCGGCAATGGTGTTCCCCGGCCAGGCCTTCGAGCCGGAAGCCACCATGCAGGCAGTCAGCGAAGAACGCTGCACGGCACTGCATGGCGTGCCGACCATGTTCATTGCCCAGCTCGATCACCCGAATTTCTCGCAGTACGACTTCTCTTCCCTGCGCACCGGCATCATGGCAGGGTCACCCTGCCCGATCGAAACCATGAAGCGCGTGGTGTCGCAGATGCACATGTCCGAGGTGACCATCGCCTACGGCATGACGGAGACCAGTCCGGTTTCCTTCCAGAGCAGCACCACCGATCCGCTGGACAAGCGCACCACCACGGTGGGCCGCATCCAGCCGCACCTCGAGGTCAGGATCGTGGACGCGACAGGTGCCACGGTCCCGGTAGGCGAAACCGGCGAGCTGTGTACCCGCGGCTATTCGGTGATGCTGGGCTACTGGGATGACGAGGCGCGTACCGCCGAAGCCATCCGCGACGGCTGGATGCACACCGGCGACCTCGCCACCATCGACGCGGAAGGCTACTGCAACATCGTTGGCCGCGTGAAGGACATGCTGATTCGCGGCGGCGAGAACATCTACCCGCGCGAGATCGAGGAGTTCCTGTTCCGCCACCCCAAAGTCCAGGCGGTCCAGGTGTTCGGCGTTCCCGACCAGAAGTACGGCGAAGAGGTTTGCGCGTGGATCGTGCTCAAGCCAGGCGCGAGCGCGATGGAGGATGAGATCCGCGATTTCTGCCGCGACCAGATCGCGCACTACAAGATCCCGCGCTACATCCGCTTTGTCGACGAGATGCCCATGACCATCACCGGCAAGGTACAGAAATTCGTGATGCGCGAGCGCATGACGCAGGAACTGAAACTCAGCGAATCCAGGACGGCCTGACGCGCCGGCGCCGGTGCACGGCGCCAGCCATTCCCCCGATCCCACAGACAACACCAGAGACGACACCGCTATGAACACCCTCCCCGGCCTCAAGTTCGACCTTGGCGAAGACATCGAAATGCTGCGCGATTCCGTGCGCGACTGGGCCCAGGCCGAACTGGCCCCGCGCGCCGCCGAGATCGACCGCACCGACCAGTTCCCGATGGACGCCTGGAAGAAGATGGGCGACCTGGGCGTGCTGGGCATCACCGTGGCCGAGGAATACGGCGGCGCCAACATGGGCTACCTGGCGCACATGATCGCGATGGAAGAAATCAGCCGCGCCTCGGCGTCGGTCGGCCTGTCCTACGGCGCGCACTCCAACCTGTGCGTGAACCAGATCCACCGCAACGGCACCGCCGCGCAGAAGGCGAAGTACCTGCCCAAGCTGGTCTCGGGCGAGTGGATCGGCGCGCTGGCGATGAGCGAGCCCAATGCCGGCTCCGACGTGGTCAGCATGAAGCTGCGCGCCGAACTGAAGGGCGACCGCTACGTGCTCAACGGCACCAAGATGTGGATCACCAACGGCCCGGACTGCGACGTGCTGGTGGTCTACGCCAAGACCGAGCCCGAGCTGGGCGCGCGCGGCATGACCGCTTTTATCGTCGAGAAGGGCATGAAGGGCTTCTCGGTGGCGCAAAAGCTGGACAAGCTGGGCATGCGCGGCTCGCACACCGGCGAACTGGTGTTCCAGGACGTGGAAGTGCCGGTCGAGAACATCCTCGGCGCCGAGAACGGCGGCGCCAAGGTGCTGATGAGCGGGCTGGACTACGAGCGCGCGGTGCTGTCGGGCGGCCCGGTCGGGATCATGCAGGCGTGCATGGACGTGGTTACCCCGTATATCCACGACCGCAAGCAGTTCGGCCAGAGCATCGGCGAATTCCAGCTGATCCAGGGCAAGGTGGCCGACATGTACACCACGCTGCAGGCCGCGCGCAGCTACCTGTACACGGTCGGCAAGAACCTGGACGCGCTGGGCAGCGGCCACGTGCGCCAGGTGCGCAAGGACTGCGCCGCGGTGATCCTGTACACCGCCGAGAAGGCCACCTGGATGGCGGGTGAGACCGTGCAGATCCTGGGCGGCAACGGCTATATCAATGAATACCCGGCCGGCCGCCTGTGGCGCGACGCCAAGCTGTACGAGATCGGCGCCGGCACCTCGGAAATCCGCCGCATGCTGATCGGCCGCGAGCTGTTCGCCGAGACCATGTAAGCGCGCCTACCTTCGCCATCTGCCCACCGACAGCACCATCTCGCGGCACACCAAGTAGCACGATATGCCAATCATTGAAACCAAACTGAACGCCCGCTCCGAGTCCTTCAAGGCCAACGCCGAAGCCATGCAGGCCCTGGTAGCCGACCTGGAGGCCAAGATCGCGAAGCTCGCCGAAGGCGGCGGCAAGGACGCGCGTAACAAGCACCTGTCGCGCGGCAAGCTGCTGCCGCGCGAGCGCGTGCAGCAACTGCTGGATCCGGGCACGCCGTTCCTGGAGCTGTCGCAGCTGGCCGCATACGACATGTACGACAATGCCGCGCCGGGCGCGGGCATCATCACCGGCATCGGCCGCGTGGCCGGGCAGGAATGCGTGATCGTCTGCAATGACGCCACCGTCAAGGGCGGTACCTACTACCCGATGACGGTCAAGAAGCATGTGCGCGCGCAGGAGATCGCCGAGGAGAACAACCTGCCGTGCATCTACCTGGTGGATTCCGGCGGCGCCAACCTGCCCAACCAGGACGACGTGTTCCCGGACCGCGACCACTTCGGCCGCATCTTCTACAACCAGGCCAACCTGTCCAAGCAGGGCATCCCGCAGATCGCGGTGGT